>NZ_JBIBAK010000006.1:0-66100 GCF_042899865.1 Streptomyces sp. NPDC013157
CTACCCGGTATGACAAGACCGCCACCTCCTACGAAGCAGCGGTCTCTCTCGCCTCATTCCTGCTCTGGGCAAGATCCGTTTGAAGACGGACCCTAGTAGGACCGGCTCGGACGGCGCCTACCAGATCGCGTCGACCCACTCCGGGTGGTCGATGAACGGGTTCCGGTTGTGCTGGTAGGTGGTGTAGATGACGTCGTTGCGGTTCTCCTCGAAGGAGTCCGGCGGGTCCTCGTCGTTCCACTGCTTGAGGACGGACAGCTTGCCGATGTACGGGGTGGAGCCGTTGTTGACCTTGTCGTCGGGCTCCAGGTTCGCGAACCCGTCGTCGCCCTCGTAGCGGACGGCCATGTAGAGGATCATGCGGGCCACGTCGCCCTTGACCGCGTCGCGCGGCTCGAAGGAGTCCGAGTCGACCTTGCTGCCACCGCTGTTGGTGAAGGTGGAGCCGCCCTCGTCGAAGTCGAGGTTGCCGCGCTTGCCGTTGACCGCCACGTCCTCGGGACGGATGTGGTGCAGGTCCGTGCCGGGGCCGGTGGACGTGGTGAGGTCGCCGTGCGAGATCGCCCACACGTGCTCGCGGTTCCAGTCGCCGCTGTCCCCGCCGTTGAGGGACTTGCTGCGCGAGATGCCCGAGTACAGCAGGATCACGTTGCTGCTGTTGTTCGGGTCCTGGTCGGTCTTCTTCAGGGCGTCCCACAGGGCCGAGTACGACAGCTTCGTGACGTTCGCGCTGATGATCGTGTGCAGGGACGACTTGAGGCTCGTGCCCGTCTTGCCGATCGCGTTCTTGTAGTACGTCGAGTCGTACGCGGTGGTCGTGGCGGCGGCCGGGGTCGCCGTCAGCGCGGGGGCGGTGAGGCCCACCAGGACGGCGGCGGTCGCCAGGGCCACCGACTTCCAGCGCCGGATGTGTGTCGCCAGCATAAAGAGTTTCCCATCTACGCGGGTTGACGAGGCGGCAAGAAGGAGGGTGACATGAACATGAGGACGTGGAGGTGAACGGTACGTAAAAAGAGGCCCCCGACCGTGCGGTCGGGGGCCTCGGTGCTGCCGGTGCGTCAGCTGACGTCCGACGGGTCCAGTCGGTAGATCGAAGCGGTGCTGGACGAGGACGACGTCGATGAGGACGACGACGAAGAGGACGTCGAAGTGGACGCCGACGAGGTCGTGCTCTTGCTGTACGCGCTCTCCGGCACCGCCGTACCGTGCGCCTTCACCCAGTTCGCCACCTCGGTGCTGAGGCTGCTGCCGCCGCCGGGGCCGCCCGTGCCGCCGCTGCTGATCTGGATGTAGTGCAGCTCGCCCTTCTTCACGATCTCCTTGAGCTTGGCGACCGTCATCCCGTTGTCGGTGCCGGTGAAGCCCCACATGGATATGACCGATTCCTGGGCGCTCAGCTCGATCTGCGCGGAGGTCTGCGAGTTGGACACCGCGAGCAGCCACTTGGCGCCGTCCTGGTGCTTCTTCAGGTACGCGATGAGCTCGCTGGACGCGCCGCCGCCCATGCCGCCACCGCCGCCGAAGCCGCCGCGCGTGCCGCCGGTGCCGGTGTCCCCACCGGGCAGCTCGCCGGTACCGTCGGGCAGTTCGCCGGTACCGCCGGGCGCCTGGCCGTTCATGCCGCCGCTCGGCGCCTCGCCGTTCGCACCGCCCGGGAAGCCGCCGGCGTTCTCGCCGCCGGCCTGGCTGCTCTGGCCGCCCTGCTGGGTGCCGCCCGGACCGCCCTCACCGCCGCCGGGGAAGCCGCCCCGGTTGCCGCCGCCGGGACCGCCGCCGAAGCCGCCGCCCGTCGAGGGGCCCGCCGTCGGGTTCGAGCCGCCCATGCCGCCGCCGGTCGAGGAACCGAACGCCGGCGAGGCGGCGTACGCCGTCGGGCCCGCGAGGGCCGCCACGAGCGCCGCGGCGACGGACGCGGTGAGCAGCCGCGCCCTGTTGCCGGACCGGAAGACGAGCAGGCCCGCGATCGCGAGCACCATGACCACGGCGATGACCGGCCACAGCCAGGTGTTCCAGCCGGACGCCCGGCGCAGCAGCACGATCGCCCAGATGCCGGTGACGCCGAAGGCGGCCGGCAGGACCCATGCCCAGCGCTTGTCGGCACGGAACGCCTCAAGCAGCATCACGCCACCGCCGCCGCACAGCGCCGCGATGCCCGGGGCGAGCGCGGTCGTGTAGTACGGGTGCATGGTGCCCTGGGCGGTCGCGAAGATCACGTAGTGCAGGAGGGTCCAGCTGCCCCACAGGACCAGGCCCATCCGCTTGAGGTCGGTGCGCGGTGCGCGCCCGCGCAGCACCAGGCCGCCGATCAGGGCGATCGCCGCGAACGGGATCAGCCAGGAGATCTGGCCGCCGAGGATGTCGTTGAACATCCGGCCCAGGCCCGCGGTGCCGGAGAAGCTGCCCCCGCCTCCGCCCCCACCGCCGTTGCCGGTGCCGCCGAAGATCCGGCCGAGGCCGTCGTAGCCCATGATCAGGTTCCAGGCGGTGCCGTCCGTGGAGCCGCCGATGTAGGGGCGGTCGGAGGCTGGGACCAGCGCCACGGCCAGCGCCCACCAGAAGCTGAAGACGGCCAGGACCACCGCGGCCAGCAGCAGGTTGGCGATGCGCTTCACCCACGGCGCCTTCGACGCGTACAGGTAGAGCGCGAAGACGGCCGGGAGAGCGATCCAGCCCGCCAGCAGCTTGGTGTTGAAGGCCAGGCCGAAGCAGGCCGCCGAGCCGAGCAGCGGCAGCAGCTTCTCGTCACGGGTGGCCCGCAGCGCGAGCGCGGCGCCCGCCACCATCAGGAACACCAGGATGGTGTCGGGGTTGTTGTCGCGGTTGATGGCTACGGTGATCGGGGTCAGCGCCAGCACCAGCGCGGCGACGGTCGCCGCGCCGTGACCCCACACCCGCTTCACGGACGAGTGCAGGATCCAGATCGCGCCGAGTGCCGCAGCGATCTGCGGCGCCATCATCTGCCAGGTGCCGAAGCCGAAGATCCGGCACGACAGGCTCATGACCATGGTCGCGAACGGCGGTTTGTCGACGGTCATGAAGTTGCCCGGGTCCAGCGAGCCGAAGAACCAGGCCTTCCAGCTCTTCGTGCCGGCCCAGATGGCGCCGCTGTAGAAGGTGTTCATGTCGGAACCGGAGAGGTTCCAGGAGTAGAGCACCGCCGCCAGGACCAGGATCGCGAGCAACGCGGGCAGCGACCAGCGCGGTGCCCGGTCCGGCTGGGCAGCCGCGGGGGTGGCCGTGGGGGGTGCCGTGGAGGCCGCCGTGGGCGGGCCCCAGTCGGGGGACACGGGCGTGTGGGGGACGGGATCGGTGGCAGATGTCACCATCCCACCCTGCGCGCGGCCGATGGGCGCGGGCTGTGCCGATCCTGGGCGCAGGCTGTGGGTGGGTGAGATGTGGGTAAGAGGGCGGCCGGTGCGGGCGGCGACCGGTACCGGCCGCGAACGGCCGCCCCCGCGCACCGCGATCACTCGTTCGGCCACGCGGAAGGCCGGGGCGGCATGGTCGTCACGGTCGTGCCGCACGGTGCGCTGTTCCGGGGCGGCGGCGAACAGGCGATCCGTGGTGGCGCGAGACCAGGTACGACCTGCTGGCGCTCGCCGAGAGAGGGTTCGCGGGGGTACTCGACGGCTGGGTCGCGGACGTCGAGACACAGCTCGCGCCCGAACTCGACCCGCGGACCGGTGGGCTGCGCCGACCGACGGCGGGGGAGCGACGTGCGGCGTACCAGCACAAACTCGTGGCCGCCGTCGCCCCCGACTTCCTGGCGGCGCTGACGGCGGCGGACGTTCGGAAGGCCGAACTCGACGAGCGTTGGAAGGAGCTCAGGACCCGGCCGAACGAAGCCGACCGGGAGGACGGTGGGAGCGGCGGCGAATCCTCGGCGGCGGAGGCGGCTGCCCCGGACGAGGAGCAGCGGGCGGAACTGGCTCAGGTGAGGCGTGAGTGCGCGCAGGCCTCGGCCGTGGTCCGTCGCCTTGAAGACGGCGCGCAGGAGCGGCTCACAGGTGTCCGGGCCGCCTTGGCCGCCAGTGGCCAAGAACGCCGGACGGTTCTCGGCATCCTTCGCCAGGGGCTGCGGCGCAAGCTCGACGGCCTTCTGCGGAGCCGGCGCCAGGAGCTGGTCCGTGCCTATGAGAACTGGTGGGAGAAGTACGGACTGTCCTTCCGGGAGATCGAGCAGCAGCTGAAGGGGACGACGGGAACCGGTCCGGCCCCGACCTACCCCTGGTCCCGGCGGAGCGCGTGGGAGGTCATCGCCGACGGCGCGCACCTCCTCTCCGACCGGACCGTGGTCGCCGATGGGGTGCACTCCCTGATCGAGGCCGAGAAGGATGTCGAGGGGGAACTCGCCAAACTGGATGTCGAGGAACTGCTCGCGCTGCTCACCGCCCTCGACTCCGACGAGGTGGGCCAGGCGCGGCGGGTGCCGCTGCGTGAGGTGGCCGAACTGGTACGGCCCGTCGTCGCCACCGGCGCGGGGGACCGACTCGGGATACCGGTTCTCCGCCCGGCGGACCTGATCGAGCGCGTTCTCGTACCGCCCGCCCGGCAGACCGCCGAAACCGGACTGTCACCGCGTCAGCAGAGGCTGCCGGCGGGACTGCGTCCAGGAGACGTCCTGTTCGCTCCCGCGGATGCGACGGGACGGACCTTCCGCGCCGCTGTGTGGCGAGGCGGAGCCGGGCAGGCGACATACAGTCCTGGCGTCCTCTGCATCAGACCCGACGCCGGTCGTCTGTCCCCGGACTACCTGGTCGCGTGGCTGATGCTGCCCGAAGCCCAGGAAAGCGTGTACACGGTGGCACGTTCCTACGGCGACCTGCGCCTCGTGAGTCCGGCGAGGCTGCTCGACGTGGACGTACCCGTGCCGGCCCCGGCGGCCCAGAAGGAGTTCACCGAACGTGTCGCCAGGGTGGCCCGGGAAAGGGGAGTGCGTCACGCCCAGCTCGCCAAACTCCGCCTGGTGAAGGCCATCCTGGTGGACAACCTCACCGGGACCGCCCGCGTCTGACGACCGCGTCGGCGCGGGTCCCGACCTCGGCGGACCCGCGCCGTGCGGCCTGCGCGGCAGCAGCTGTCAGACGCGGACCCGCAGCCGGTAGAACCGCGTCGTCTGCACCGCGTTCTGGTTGTCGTCGCTGACCAGGAGGACCTTGTACGCGCCCTTGGTGCGGCCGGTGACGACCATGCCCTCGATGTTGTCGAGGAGCGGGTTGGGCTGCGGCTGCTTGGCCGTGGCGCCGAGCGACGGGCAGGTGGCGATGTCCGTGAGCAGGGTCTTCCTGATCAGCCGTACGCCGGTCTGGCCGGTGAGGTTCTCGATGCCGCTGGTGTCCGTGGCGTGCCGCGGGTCGGCGAGGAAGAGGCGGACGGTGTTGCCGACGCCGGAGGTGAAGCCGCGCTCCAGGACGAGGAGCCGGCCGTCGGGGAGCGCCTGCACCTCGGGGACGCCGAGGATCGGGTCGTCGGTGCGGTAGGCGTACTGGGCCGACAGCCTGAAGTGGTCGCCCTTGGTGCGCTGCCAGGTCTGGAAGCGGACGAAGCCGGCGGTGTCGCCGGAGACGGCGTACTCCATGGAGGCCAGCAGGGTGCGGCCGCCGTTGAGGAGCGTCAGCCCCTCGAAGGTCTGGTTGGAGGTGGCCCGTCCGGCCGGCGACACGAGCAGCGAAGACGGCACGGGGAGCCGGTCCAGGATCCTGCCGTCCGCCGAGTAGCGGCGGATCGACGGCTCGGTCTCGGAGGTGATCAGGCGGGTGCCGTCCCGGTCCACGACCAGGCCCTCGGAGTCGAGCGCGGCGCCGTTCTCGTCGGCGAGCCCGACGACCTTCTTCGGCGCGAGGGTCTTCGGGTCCAGGTCGAAGAGGTAGGACCGGTCGGCGAGGGCGGCCAGGGAGCCGTCCTTGTCCACGGCGAGCGCGGAGAGGTTGCCGACGAAATAGCCGCCGAACGTCGTCTTGTCGAGGGCGTCCGAGAAGCCGTCGAGGGAGACCGAGGACGAACACGTGTGGGCGGAGGCGGTGTTGGTCGCGTCGGTGCCGGTCGCGACGGCGTTGGCGGACCCGGCGGCGGACAGACAGGTGGCCGCCGCCAGGCCGGCGGTGACGGTGGCGAGTACGGTTCGCAGGCGCATGGCGGTCACCGTAGGGGGGACCGGTGACGGGGTGAAGACCGCCCCGTGAAGGAAAGGGTCGATCTCCGGCCGCCCGGGCCGCACTTCGGTACGCGGGCCGCCGCCCCGCCTCAGGAGGCCGCGAGGTCCTTGTGGACGACCTTGGCGACGGCCTGGATGGTGTTGATGCCGTAGCTCATGGTGCTGTTGTCCTGGGTCAGCACGGACATCTGGTAGTCGTGGCCGCCGCCGGTGAACGTGCCGAGGCTGTGCACCCGCCAGCCGTGCGTGGCGCGCTGCAGCCAGCCGTTCTTGACGTGCACGGAGACGCCGGACGGGGCGCCGTACGGCGTGCCCCACCGCTGGGACGAGATGACCTGCCCCATCAGCTTCAGGATGTAGGCCCGCGAATTGTCGCTGAGCACGGTGTTCTTGGCGGTGACGAGCGCGAGCAGCTTCTGCTCGTCGTGCACGTCGATCTGGGTCAGGCCCCAGTAGCCGTTGGCACCCGGGGTGGTCTGCGTCATCCCGGCGGCGCTCAGGAAGCCCTTGATCTTCGTCAGGCCGAGCTGCTTCCACAGCTTGGTGGTCGCGTCGTTGTCCGACTTTGTGATCATGGCCTTGGCGAGCGTCTGCTCGGTGGTGGTCAGGTACCGGTTGTGCTTCTTCGCGTCCCACAGCAGCGTGGCGAGGACGGTCACCTTGACCGTGCTGGCCGAGTCGTAGTGCGTGGTGGAGCGCAGGGTGCAGGTCGTCTTCGTCGAACGGTCGTACAGGCCGACGGCGATGGTCCCCTTGCGGTTCGCGATGGCCGCGGTGATGTCCTTCTTCAGCTTCGTGGCGAGGGCCGCCTTGGCGGACGTGCAGCTGACGGCGGGCGCGGCGGCCGAGGCGGGCGCGGCGACGGCCACGCCGGCTATGAGAAACCCGGTGCCGAGCGCGGTGGCGACCAGCCCGCTCCTTCGTCTGTGAGTCATACCCTCGTTGACACACGGATTCGCGCGAATGGTTGTACGAACGGTCAGGGCTTTAAGCAACCGTCACCTGGGCCGCCCTCCGCCCTGCCCCGCCCGTGCCCGAGGATGAGGCCCATGAGGAACCCGAGAGTGCCGGCCGCGGCGGTGTCGGCGGCCGCGGCCGTGCTGTTCGCCGCCGGATGCGACGGCGGCTCCGGTCACGCCGCTCCCGCCCCCGCGGCCTCGTCGCCCGCTCCCGCCACGGGGACGCCGTCCTCCGCCGCCGAGGTCTACGACTCCGTCACCAAGGCGCCCGTGCTCGGCGACGGCGAGGTCGTCGCCCAGGCGGCGAACGCCACCGGGGGCCGGGAGCTGGAGATCAAGGGCGGCGTCGGCAGCGGCACCCTGTTCGTCCTGGTGAACTGCGTGGGCAAGGGCGAGCTGACCGTCACCGTCGAACCGCTCGGCGTCGACTTCCCGGTCACCTGTGTCGCCGGCCGGGTCAGCACCATCGGCAACGCGACGAACATGAACGGCGGCACGGCGCGCCCCCACACTCCCGGCACGGTGCGGGTGACCGCGTCGGCGGGCGTCCGTTGGGCGATCACCGTCGGCCACGAGAACGTGTCCGGGCAGCCGGAATCCTAGAGCCGCTCCGCCGCAGTCCGCGGGTGACGCCGGGGTGGGTCCGGATGCCCCGGGACGTCAGGCAACCGGACCGGGCCGACGGTTCGCCTGTTACCGAACGCGGACGGAACCCGATGAACAACACCCCGCGTGGTCGCCCTCTCACCGGGCGTAGGACAGAGCGTCCTGACGACTCCTGGGGATTTCCGACGATGACCACGCGCCGTGCCCGCCGTACCGCCCGCTCCGCCGCCCTGGTGACCGTCGCAGCCGCCGCGGCGTTCTCGCTGACCGCGTGCCAGAGCGGAGGTGGCAAGAACGGCGCCGCCGGCCCGGAACAGAAGGCCACCGCCGCCGCCCCCCACGCCACCGCCGCGGGCCGCTCCGGGGCGACCGGCACCGGCACCGGCACCGGCAAGAGCGCGGCCGACGTGCGGACCCGGACGCTCGCCCCGTCCCGTCCCGTACCGCCGCACCGGCCGCCACCGCGGCCAAGGCGGCTGCCCCGGTCCGTACCCGGACCCTGGCGGACGGCAGCAAGGCCGAGATCTGCCGGCTCGGAGCCGAGCGCTACCGCGCGAAGATCGTCAGCCGTGGCGAGGTCCTGGCCACGACGGAGACCGGTGGGACGGACGCCGGGCTCGACGCCAACGACATGTTCGTCGTGCTCACGCTGGGCGGCGAGGTGCACTCCTGGATGGGCGGCGGGCACACCGGGCCGGGCACCTTCAAGCTCGCCGGCGGCTGGACGGCCGAGGTCACCAAGGTCGGCGAGCTCCGGTACCGCGCGCGGATCCTCGGCAACGACGGTTCGGTGGACGCCACGCTGGAGGCGAACCAGCACGACGTCGGCCTCGACGCCAACGGCGTGTACATCGTGCTCAGCGCCGGCGGTGTGATCAGCGCCCACGGGTAGAGGCCCTCCGCGCGCCCTGCCCGCCCGCCCCTGTTTTGTTGCGGAGGGATGAAATCCGCTTCGTTCCGTGTTGTGGCCATGCGGAAGACCAGGGCGAACGAAGGGCACCCGCGTGGCAGCGCAACAGGGGGAACGGCGGCAGGGCGGCTGGGCGCGCAGGCTGGCGGGATACGCGTGGCGGCATCCCAGGGACGTCGTGCTCGCGCTCGGATCCTCGCTGGCCGGCATGGCGGTGCTGGCCGTCGTCCCCCTGATCACCAAGGTGATCATCGACGATGTCGTCGGTGCCCACAGCCGGAGCATGGGGCCCTGGGCCGGCGCACTGATCGGTGCCGCGGTCCTCGTCTACGCGGCCACCTTCGTCCGCCGCTACTACGGCGGACGGCTCGCGCTCGACGTCCAGCACGACCTGCGGACCGAGATGTACGACACGCTCACCCGGCTCGACGGACGGCGGCAGGACGAGCTGTCCACGGGCCAGGTGGTGGGGCGCGCCACCAGCGACCTCCAGCTCATCCAGGGGCTGCTCTTCATGCTGCCGATGACCATCGGCAACGTCCTCCTCTTCCTGATCTCCCTCGCGATCATGGCGTGGCTGTCGCCGCCGCTCACCCTGGTCGCCCTCGCCGTCGCCCCGGCCCTGTACTGGATAGCCAAGCGGAGCCGCAGCAAGCTGCACCCGGCCACCTGGTACGCCCAGGCCCAGGCCGCCGCCGTGGCCGGTGTGGTCGACGGCGCGGTGAGCGGCGTTCGCGTGGTGAAGGGGTTCGGGCAGGAGGAGCAGGAGACCGGGAAGCTCAGGGAGGTCGGGCGGAAGCTCTTCGCGGGGCGGCTGCGCACGATTCGGCTGAACAGCAGGTTCACCCCGGCCCTCCAGGCCGTCCCGGCCCTCGGCCAGGTCGCCATGCTGGCACTCGGCGGCTGGCTCGCCGTCCGGGGTCACATCACCCTCGGCACCTTCGTCGCCTTCTCCTCCTACCTCGCCCAGCTGGTCGGCCCGGTCCGGATGCTCGCCGTGGTCCTCACCGTCGGCCAGCAGGCCCGCGCCGGCACCGAGCGCGTCCTGGAGCTGATCGACACCCGGCCGACCATGACGGAGGGCACGAAGACCCTTCCGGCCGACGCGCCCGCGACCGTCGAGTTCGACGACGTGGCGTTCGGCTACGACGATGGGCGCCCGGTCCTCCAGGGGCTCAGCTTCGAGATCCGGCCGGGCGAGACCCTCGCCGTCGTCGGCTCCTCCGGCTCCGGCAAGTCCACGGTCTCCCTCCTCCTGCCGCGCTTCTACGACGTCACCCACGGCGCCGTCCTGGTCGGCGGCCACGACGTCCGCGAACTGACCCACGACTCGCTCAGGGCCGCGATCGGCCTGGTCCCCGAGGACTCGTTCCTCTTCTCCGACACGGTCCGCAGCAACATCGCGTACGGCCGTCCCGACGCGACCGAGGACGAGATCCTCGCCGCCGCCCGCGCCGCCCAGGCCGACCGTTTCGTCGCCCAGCTGCCCGACGGCTACGACACCAAGGTCGGCGAGCAGGGCCTCACCCTCTCCGGCGGCCAGCGCCAGCGCATCGCCCTCGCCCGCGCCCTGCTCACCGACCCCCGCCTGCTCGTCCTCGACGACGCCACCTCCGCCGTCGACGCCCGCGTGGAGCACGAGATCCACGAGGCCCTCGCGCACGTCATGCGGGGCCGCACGACCCTCCTCATCGCGCACCGCCGCTCCACCCTCAACCTCGCCGACCGCATCGCCGTCCTCGACGGCGGCCGGCTCGCCGACATCGGCACCGACGAGGAGCTCCAGCAGCGGTCCGCCCTCTACCGCAGGCTCCTGACCGACCCCGACGAGCTGGGCGGGGTCTCCCCGGGGCACGCGCTGCCCCTCGAACCGCGCGAGGACACCTCCGTACGGGACGAGCTGGACGCCGAGTTCGACGCCGAGCGCGGGGTGACCCCGCGGCTGTGGACCGGCGACCGTACGCCCCGGGACCTCGCCCTCGCCGGCACCCCGGCCACCCCCGAACTCCTCGCCCAGGTCGAGGCGCTGCCCCCGGCGACCGACGTCCCCGACATCGACGAGGCCGGCGCCGTACGCCCCGAGGACTCCTACGGCCTGCGCCGCCTGCTGCGCGGCTTCGGCGGGCCCCTGCTCGTCAGCCTCGGGCTGGTGGCCGTGGACGCCGGCATGGGCCTGCTCCTGCCGATCCTGATCCGGCACGGCATCGACCAGGGCGTCAGCAAGATGGCGATCGGCGCGGTCTGGGCGGCCTCGCTGCTCGGCCTGGTCGCGGTGCTCGTCCAGTGGGCGGCCCAGACGGGCGAGACCCGGATGACCGGCCGTACCGGTGAACGGGTCCTCTACTCCCTCCGCCTGAAGATCTTCGCCCAGCTCCAGCGGCTCGGGCTCGACTACTACGAGCGGGAGCTGACCGGCCGGATCATGACGCGGATGACGACGGACGTGGACGCGCTGTCCACGTTCCTCCAGACGGGCCTGGTCACCGCGTTCGTCTCCGTCGTCACCTTCTTCGGGATCATGGTCGCCCTGCTGGTGATCGACGTACAGCTCGCGCTCGTCGTCTTCACCACGCTGCCCCCGCTGATCGTCGCGACCTTCTTCTTCCGCCGGGCGAGCGTGAAGGCGTACGAACTGGCCCGCGAGCGGGTGTCGGTGGTCAACGCGGACCTCCAGGAGTCGGTGTCCGGGCTGCGGATCGTGCAGGCCTTCCGGCGCGAGGGGGACAGCGGGCGCCGCTTCACCGAGCGCAGCGAGAGCTACCGCAAGGCCCGTATCCGGGGCCAGTGGCTGATATCGGTCTACTTCCCGTTCGTCCAGCTGCTGTCGTCGGTGGCCGCGGCGAGCGTGCTGATGGCGGGCGCCCACCGGGTGGAGGCGGCGACCCTCACCACCGGCGCGCTGGTCGCCTACCTGCTCTACATCGACCTGTTCTTCGCCCCCGTCCAGCAGCTCTCCCAGGTCTTCGACGGCTACCAGCAGGCGACCGTCTCCCTCGGCCGCATCCAGGAACTCCTGCGCGAGCCGACGTCCACGCAGGCGGCGGAGAGGCCGCGCGAGGTCGGTTCTCTGCACGGCGACATCGCCTTCGAGAACGTGCACTTCGCGTACGGTGCCGCCGACGAGGGCGACGCAGCCCTGGGCGGCATCGACCTGACCATCCCCGCCGGGCAGACCGTCGCCTTCGTCGGCGAGACCGGCGCCGGCAAGTCGACCCTCGTCAAGCTGGTCGCGCGGTTCTACGACCCGACCGGCGGCCGGGTGACGGTCGACGGCACGGACCTGCGCGACCTCGACCTCACCTCGTACCGGCACCGGCTCGGGGTCGTACCGCAGGAGGCGTACCTCTTCCCGGGGACCGTCCGGGACGCCATCGCCTACGGCCGCCCGGACGCCACCGACGCCCAGGTGGAGGCGGCGGCCCGCGCGGTCGGCGCCCACGAGATGATCGCCACCCTCGACGGCGGCTACCTCCACGAGGTGGCCGAGCGCGGCCGCAACCTGTCCGCGGGCCAGCGCCAGCTCATCGCCCTCGCCCGCGCCGAGCTGGTCGACCCCGACGTGCTGCTCCTCGACGAGGCGACGGCGGCCCTGGACCTGGCGACCGAGGCCCAGGTCAACATGGCCACCGACCGCCTCACGGGCCGTCGTACGACCCTCGTGGTCGCCCACCGGCTGACCACCGCGGCCCGCGCCGATCGGGTGGTGGTCATGGACCACGGCCGGGTCGCCGAGGACGGCACCCACGACGAACTGCTGGCCCGCGACGGCCGGTACGCCGAGCTGTGGCGCACCTTCATCGGCCAGCCCGAGGAACCGGAGGAGCCGGTGGGCGCGACCCGGTGAGCTCGCCTCCCTGACGGCCGTGCAACCATCCGACATACGTCGGGCGTCCGTACATCAGTACGGTCATGGCTGGTGCACAGCTGCGGTACGGGAGGGGACGACTGTGGACAGTGGTGCGATACGCCGGCGGCTCGCGCTAGGTGTGGCCGTGCTGGCCGCCTCCGGGGCGCTCGCGCTCGTGGCACCGGCCGACGCCCAGGCCGTGACGGCGGCGGACTGCGCCGGACGCGAGGTGCGGACCCTGTCCTTCGCCACGGGCACCGTGCACGTCTACCGGCAGGGCGGCTACGTCTGCGCGATCACCCTGCCCAAGGACTCCGGCGGCAGGCGGACGATGTCCGTCAGCGTCCAGGCCCGCGGCAACCGCCCGGTCGTCGACAAGGGCAGGTACACCCACCGCGCGGGCCCGGTCACGGTCCACGCGGGACACCGGTGCGTGTGGGTGCGGGGCTCGGTGGGGCGGAGTTCGGTCAGCTCGGGATGGATCCTCTGCTGAGGGAGGACCTGCCCGTGCGCATACGACGAGGGGTCCGCTGGGTCCTGTGGGGGCTGTGGGTCGCGTGTCTGCTGTTCTGCGTCTGGTGCCTCACGGAGGCGATCGCGCTGTTCCGGCAGGCCGAGTCGTGGTGAGGGGAGAAGCGCCCCGGACCACGTTGGACGGCTCCGGCCGAGACTGACACGGAGCGTTCACAGCCGCCGGGCGCAGCCCACCGGGCGCTCCCCGCCCAGCTGGACGTACAGGGCGGTGGACGCCGGGCAGGCGGTCCGCGAGGTGACCGCCCGTACCACCCGGTACTGCGGCTTCCGTTTCCCCGAGCCGTCGCAGGCGGTCTCGCGGACCTGGCCCCGGCCCGAGCCGTAGACGCAGTCGCCGACGACGGTGCGCGGCCCGCCGCCCCCGCCGGGCTCACCGGGGTGCGGCGGCTCCAGGTTGCGCATGCAGGCGTAGCCCTGCGGGATCGTTCCGGCGCCGTCCTCGGCGCCGCCCGCGCGCTGGGCGCCTATGTGCAGCACGAAGTCGGTGGTGGCCGGGCACGGCGGACCGTCGGCGACGGTGCCGTCGTACCGGGCGATCACCCGGGCCGCCGCCCGTTCACTGGTGCAGGGCACCTCGGTGAAGCTGGCGGTCCCGAACGAGCTGCACTCGTCGACCCCGAGGAACTGCGTGCCGTACCCGGACGGCGCCGGGCTCGCCGTCGAGCGCGCGCTGCCCGCCGGTGCCTCGGACGACGACGTCCGGCAACCGGCCGGCAGCAGCACGACGGCCACCGTCACCAGGACCCCCGCAAAACGTCTGCTCCGCATACCGACCCCCCTGCCAGCGTGGCCCGCGATCACGGTCCGCGTCAGCCGAACGGGAGGCTTTCCGCCTGTTGGGTGCGTTACGCCCGGTTCCGTGGCGTACGTCTAATACGTCAGCCCGTGGCCGATCGGATACAGCACCCGGGCCGGATCGTCCGCCCGCTGCACCGGCACCGGCAGACCGCCGCGCGGGGCCACCTTGCCCGCGATCACCCGTGCCGCGGCCCGCAGTTCGACGTCGGTCCAGGAGTAGGCCGCCAAACAGGCCCGGACGGAGGGGAGTCGGGCGACATCGTACGGATTGCGCACCGCCACCGCCACCACCGGGCGGCCGGTCGCGACCAGCCGTTCCACCAGCTGCTGCTGTCCGCTGCCCGCCGTCACGTTGTACGTCCCGACCACCACCGCGTCCGCCTCCTGCGCCGCCGCGACGGCCTTGTCGACGGTCGTGGCGGACGGCGCGGTACCCGTGGGCAACGCGCTTGCCGTGAAGCCCAGTTCGGTGAGGGCGGCGGCGAGCACGCCGGTCGGCGGGCCCGTCGTACCGGACGGCGAGTCCGGGTCGGCACCGACGACCAGCACCTTTCTGTGCGTACGGCGGGAGAGGGGGAGCAGTCCGCCCTCGTTGACCAGCAGGGTGGTGGTGCGCTCGGCGATGCGGTCGGCGGCGGCGAGGTGCTTCGCCGCCCCGACGACCCGGCCGACGTCCTTCGTGTTGACGTACGGCCGGTCGAGCAGCCCCAGCCGGGACTTCAGCCGCAGGATCCGCAGGACCGACTCGTCCAGCCGGGACTCGGTCAGCTCCCCGTCCTGTACGGCCTTCAGGACGGCGTTCCAGGCGACGTCCAGGGTGGGCGGGTTGAGGAGCTGGTCCACTCCGGCCTTCAGGGCGAGTACGGGCACCCGGTCGTCGCCGTACTTCGTGCGCACCCCCTCCATGCCCAGGGAGTCGGTCACCACGACCCCGTCGTAGCCGAGTTCGCCGCGCAGGATGCCGGTGAGGACCGGGTGCGAGAGGGTGGCCGGGTCGCCGGAGCCGTCCAGGGCCGGGAACTGGATGTGCGCGGTCATGACGGAGTCGATGCCGGCCTCGATCGCCGCCCGGAACGGAACCGCGTCCAGCTTCTCCCACAGCTCCCGGCTGTGCGTGATCACCGGGAAGCCGGTGTGGCTGTCGACGGCGGTGTCGCCGTGCCCCGGGAAGTGCTTGGCGGTGGCCGCCACGCCCGCCTCCTGGTACCCCTGCACCTCGGCGGCGACCAGCGCCCCGACCGCGTCCGGGCCGGCCCCGAAGGACCGTACGCCGATGATCGGGTTGGCAGGGTTCACGTTCACGTCGGCGTCGGGGGAGTAGTCCTGCCGGACGCCCATCGCCCGCAGCTCCGCGCCGGAGATACGGCCGACGGTGCGGGCGTCGGCACGGGAGCCGCCGGCCCCGAGGGCCATGGCACCCGGGAAGAGCGTGGCCGGCTTGCCGATCCGGCAGACGGCGCCGTGCTCCTGGTCGGTGGCGATGAGGACAGGCAGGCCGCGCGGCCGCTCCAGCGAGGCGCGCTGGATCCCGTTGGACAGCTCGGCGATCTGCTGCGGGTTCCGGGTGTTGTGCGTCCAGGTGAAGTAGATGATCCCGCCGACCCGGTACTTCCCGATCAGCTCGGCGGCGGTGCGGACGCCGATCTCCTTGAGGTTGGCGTCGATGTCGGCCTGGTCGGGGTCGGTGGCCGAATGCCCGTAGACCCGCATCACGAACAGCTGCCCGACCTTCTCCTCGAGCGTCATCCGGGAGACGATCGCGCGGAGCCTCTTGTCGTCGGAGTTCTTGTCGTCCGAGCCGAGGGCGTCCGCGCTGGTGCCGACGGCGAGTCCCGCGGTGACGCCCGCGGTCGCGGCGAGGACGGTGCGTCTGGAGGGCACGTGCGCTCCTTCCGGTGGGGAAACCGGCTGAAGGAAACTTCCGTGGGGTCACCATTATTCGGGAAGTTTCTTTCCGTCAAGGGAAAGCACGGTACCCGGAGAGGGGCCGCCATCGGCGCATTGGGAGGGGGGCACGTCGATGGCGGCGGGCCGGCGGCCGTGGTGCGGCGGAGAGGGTAGGTCAGCGATCGCAGCCAGCAGCGAGGGCCGACACCGCACCACGGAGACTCTTCCGACAGCCTGCGCTTTGGACGGACGGGACGGGGGAGGGGTTCCCGCGTTCCGGAAGCCGGGGGCCATGAGATTACAGATGCGCCGGTGAAGCGCCCCTGAAAGGGGCGCGGGGAACTGCGCGACCAGCCCCCCACCGGCCCGCACCCGACGAACCACCTGTTCCACCTTGTGGAAACCCCCCGCACCTGAAACCCCCAAGCGGCGATCATGGGCAGCATGCCCCTCGTCGACATCCCCGGTTCCAAGTCCGTCACCGCCCGCGCCCTCTTCCTCGCGGCCGCCGCCGACGGAGTCACCACCCTCGTCCGCCCCCTCCGCTCCGACGACACCGAGGGCTTCGCCGAGGGCCTGGCCCGGCTCGGCTACCGCGTCGGCCGTACCCCCGACACCTGGCAGGTGGACGGCCGCCCGCAGGGCCCCGCGCTGCCGGAGGCCGAGGTCTACTGCCGGGACGGCGCCACCACCGCCCGCTTCCTGCCCACCCTCGCCGCGGCCGGCCACGGCAGCTACCGCTTCGACGCCTCCGAGCAGATGCGCCGCCGCCCCCTCGCCCCGCTCACCCGCGCCCTGCGCGACCTCGGTGTCGACCTGCGCCACGAGGCGGCCGAGGGCCACCACCCGCTGCGCATCGAGGCGGCCGGGGTCGAGGGCGGCGAGGTGACGCTCGACGCCGGCCAGTCCTCGCAGTACCTCACCGCCCTGCTCCTGCTCGGCCCGCTCACCCGCAAGGGCCTGCGGATCCGGGTGACGGACCTGGTGTCCGCTCCGTACGTGGAGATCACGATCGCGATGATGCGGTCGTTCGGGGTGGAGGTGGCGCGGGAGGGCGAGGTCTTCGTCGTCCCGTCGGGCGGCTACCGGGCCACCACCTACGCGGTCGAGCCCGACGCCTCCACCGCCAGCTACTTCTTCGCCGCGGCGGCCGTGACGGGCCGTGAGGTCACCGTGCCGGGGCTCGGGCGGGGCGCCCTCCAGGGCGACCTGGGCTTCGTGGACGTACTGCGCCGGATGGGCGCGGACGTGGAGATCGGCGAGGACCGGACGACCGTGCGCGGCACCGGCACGCTCCACGGCCTCACCGTCGCCATGCGGGACATCTCCGACACCATGCCCACCCTCGCGGCCATCGCCCCCTTCGCGAGCGGTCCGGTCCGGATCGAGGACGTGGCCAACACCCGGGTGAAGGAGTGCGACCGGCTCGATGCCTGCGCGGAGAACCTGCGGCGGCTGGGCATCGACGTCGCGACGGGCGAGGACTGGATCGAGATCCGGCCCGGCACGCCCGCCGCGGCCGAGATCAAGACCTACGGCGACCACCGCGTCGTGATGTCCTTCGCGGTGACCGGCCTGCGCACGCCCGGGATCTCCTTCGACGACCCGGGGTGCGTGAAGAAGACGTTCCCCGGCTTCCACGAGGCGTTCGGGGAGCTGGCCGCGGGGTGGGGGATCCCGGTCGCCGGCGCGTGAGCGTGGGGCTCAGGCCGACTCGTTGAGCAGCCGCGCCAGGTGCTCCCGGCCCGCCGCCAGCAGTCCGGGCAGCGGGGCCGCCGCCTCGTACCAGCGCTTCTCGTACTCCCAGCACAGCCAGCCGTCCCAGCCGTGCCGGGAGAGTACCTCCACGCACTCGGAGAGGGGCAGGATCCCGGCGCCGAGCGGCAGCGGGGTGGTGTCGTCGGCCGAGGCGATGTCCTTGACCTGGACGTAGCCGAGGTGCGGGGCGAGCGCCGCGTAGGTCTCGGCGGGCTGCTCGCCGCCCAGCCAGGTGTGCATGACGTCCCAGAGCGAGCCGACCATGCGGTGGCCGACCGGGCCGAGGATCCGGATCGCGGCGGCGCCGGTGCGGTGCGAGTCGTGGGTCTCCAGCAGGACCCGGACGCCGAGCGCGGCGGCGTCCTCGGCGACCGTGCCGAGCCGCCGGGCGGCGATCGCGTCGGACTCGGCGGCCGGCAGGTCCGGGTCGGCGCCGGGGAAGACGCGGACGTAGGAGGCGCCCAGGTCGTGGGCGAGCTGGAGGAGCCCGCGCGTCTCGTCGAGGACCGGGGCGTCCGCGCCGGGCGCCGCGAGACGCGCGTACCCGGCGACGCCCAGGACCTCCACCCCGGTCGCCTTGAACTCGGCGGCCACGTCGGAGCGCGCGGCCGGGCCGAGGCCGGGGTGCACGGGCTCCTCCGGATGGGCGCGCAACTCGACGCCGTGGTAGCCGTGGGCCGTGGCCAGCGCCAGCACGTCCGGCACCGGCAGACCGGGAACCCCGAGGGTGGAGAAGGCAAACTTCATGCCCACCAACCTACTTCTCACTCACCGGTTCCGTGCAGGTCCAGCCGCCAGTCCTGGCCGACCAGGTCCTTGCCGAAGGAGCGGTGCGGTTTCTCGGCGGTGAGGACGAAGCCGTGCCGCTGGTAGATGCGGCGGGCGGCGGACAGCACGTCGTTGGTCCACAGGACCAGCTCCCGGTAGCCGACCCCGCGCGCGAAGTCGGTCACGGCGGTGACCAGCCGGTCGCCGATGCCGAGCCCGCGGGCCTCCGGTTCGACGAGCAGCAGCCGCAGCCGTGCGGTGCCCGGGGCGTCGTCCCGTACGCACATCACGCAGCCCGCCGGCCGCCCGGCCCACTCGGCGATCCAGGTCCGCTCCAGGTGCGGGTCGTGGTCCTCGGCGTAGTCGGCGACGATCCGGGCGACGAGGCCCTCGTAGTCGGTGTTCCAGCCGTACTCGGCCGCGTACAGGGCGGCGTTGCGCTGCACGATCCAGCCCAGGTCGCCGGGGTGCGGCTCGCGCAGCACGACCTCGCCGGAGCCCTCGGGGGTGTGCCCGTCGCCGAGGATCGTGCGGATGGTGCGCATCGCCTCGGCGAGGCGTGACCGCTCGCCCGGGTCGACGGCGCCCAGCAGGGAGCCGACCGACTCCCGGGCCCGCTCGTCCAGCAGTTCGGCGGCGGACCGGCCGCCCGGGGTGAGGGAGACGCGCCGCCGCCGCGGGTCCTTCTCCGAGGGCGCGCGCTCGATCAGCCCGGCCTCCTCGAATTTGTTGAGGATCCGGCTCAAGTACCCGGCGTCCAGCGCGAGATCGGACCGCAGGTCGGCCGCGTCGGTGTCGGCGTCGTGCGCGAGCTCGTAGAGCACCCGGGCCTCGGTGAGGGTGTACGGGGCGTAGAGGTGGCGGCCGTAGTCGAGGGCGCCGATGAGGTTGGTGTAGAAGCGGTTGAAGGCACGGATGTCCTGGACGGTCATGGCTGGACCCCGATGGTTGACTGAGTCAGAGATATCGCGGCTCCGAGGCTATCCCGCCACCCCGCCCGGCCGGAAGGCATCGACCCGAACGGCGGCCCCGCGGGCTTTACTTGTTCTTTTTGCCTGGTCGAGGTCCTGCTTTTGACTTCGTCGCGTCCGCGCCGTAGGTTTATACACGAACGTCACTTATGTCCGTTTCAACAAGGATGTGACGTGGTCCGCCGGAGAGCTCGGACGGGTGCGGAGAACCGGCATCACGGGCGGCGGACGCGCTCAGGGCTGCGCGCAGGCTCTGGAGCGCACGCAGGGCGGCCGGCCCTTCCGACACGGCGGCCGTCGTTACACAACCACACCCTCGGAGAGGGGCGAACCATGCGCGCGCACACCACACGTATGAAGAGGGTCGCCATCGCTGCGATTTCGGCACCCATCCTGGCGCTCGCCGCCGGAGCCGGAGTCGCCAGTGCGGCCACCCACGCGGCGCCCGACCACGTCGTCTCCTACCAGGACAACGGCGGTGGCGGCGGAGGCCACGGCGGCGGCGGTGGCGGTGGCCACGGCGGCGGCGGTGGCGGCCATGGCGGCGGAGGTTACGGCGGCGGAGGCCACGGCGGAGGTGGCTACGGCGGCGGTGGCTACGGCGGTCACGGCGGCTATGGCGGCGGTGGCTACGGCGGCTACGGCGGTGGCTATGGCGGCCACGGTCACGGCGGCTACGGCTACTGGGGCGACGACGACGACTACGGCTGGGGCGGCTGGGACTGAACCAGTTCTCCGCGTCTGACGCTCCCCTGGCAACAAAGGACGGATCCGGGTGCCCGACTTTCGGGCACCCGGATCCGTGCGTCGGGCGAGGGGTGTCCGGGGCATCTGAGCCGTGCCCCCGGTGTCACACCCTGCGTGAAGCGCCCCCAAGGGGCGCGGGGAACTGCGCGACCGGCCACGACGGCGCGGCAGCCGGCAGTCGCCAGAGGCCACATCGCGGCCCTCCCGGCGGAGCGCCTCGCGGTGCTTCCGGCGGAGCGCTCAGCTGCGCGGCACCCCCGAGGACCCCCGGACCATCAGCTCGCCGCGGACCGTGGCGATTCCGCCCGGCGGCGGCTCCTCGCGGCCCATGGCGATGCGCCCGGCCCGCGCCCCCGCCTCCGCGAGCGGCAGCCGGACCGTCGTCAGCGACGGCACCGCGTCGATGCTGAACGGCAGGTCGTCGAAGCCGGCCACCGACACGTCCGCCGGGATCCGCAGCCCCGACTCCCGCAGCGCCGCGCACGCGCCCAGCGCGACCGAGTCGTTCGCCGCCACCACCGCGGTGAGCGACGGGTCCCGGCGCAGCAGCTCCAGCGTCGCCTCGTACCCCGCCCGCCGGTCGTACCGCCCGTGCACGGTCCAGCGCGGGTCCTCCTCGATTCCCGCCTCGGCCAGCGCCGCCCGGTGGCCCTCCAGGCGGTGCCGGGTGGTCGTCCGCTCCTCCGGGCCCGCGATGTAGCCGAGGCGCCGGTGGCCCAGCCCGATGAGGTGCTCGGTCAGCTGCTTGCCGCCGCCGCGGTTGTCGAAGGTCAGCGCCACCGCGTCGGTGTCCGGCGCCGGCGGCCGCCCGCACAGCACCACCTTGGTCCCGGCGTCCGCCAGCTTGCGCAGCTTCGCCGCCACCGCCGCCGCGTGCGGCGCGTCCTCCACGGCCCCGCCGGTCAGGATCACCGCCGCCGCCCGCTGCCGTTGCAGCAGGGTCAGGTACGTCAGCTCCCGCTCCGGCGACCCCCCGGTGTTGCAGGTCACCGCCAGCCGTTCGCCGCCCGCGCGCCCGCCCGGACCGCCGATCTCGGACTGGATCGCGCTCGCCATGATCCCGAAGAACGGGTCGGCGATGTCGTTGACCAGGATGCCGACCAGGTCGGAGGTGGCCGCCGCGAGCGCGCTCGCCGGCCCGTTGAGGACGTAGTCCAGCTCGTCCACCGCCCGCAGCACCCGCTCCCGCGTGGACGCCGCCACGGGGTAGTTGCCGTTCAGTACGCGCGACACCGTCGCGGGCGAGACCTGGGCGCGGGCCGCCACGTCCGCCAGGGTCACCGTCATCTCGTCGTCCTCCGGTCACGCGTCTCGTCGTACGTCGTCGTACGCAGCCTGATCGGCAGCCCGATCAACAGCTTGCTCATAGGAAGCCCCCTTGCCGTGCAGACCATAAGGCCATTCACTCCTGCCGTTCGCCCCCTCGAACAACTCGACCCCATCACGGTCTTGTACAGACCAGGGGTCAAAGGCTAACTTCAGACCATATAGAAAGCGCTTGCTGCGTTGCTGAGACGTACGCGGACGAAGGGAAACACGTGAACCGCAAGACGGTGCGTATCGCCATGAACGGCGTCACCGGGCGCATGGGCTACCGCCAGCACCTCGTCCGCTCGATCCTCGCCCTGCGCGAGCAGGGCGGACTCGACCTCGGCGACGGCACGGTGCTGTGGCCGGAACCGGTCCTCGTCGGCCGCCGCGAGCACGCGCTCCGCGAGATCGCCGACCGCCACGGCCTGTCGGACGAGCACATCTCCACCGACCTGGAGTCCGTTCTCGCCGACCCGGCCATCGACATCTACTTCGACGCCCAGGTCACCTCCGCCCGCGAGGAGGCCATCAAGCAGGCCATCGCCGCCGGCAAGCACATCTACACCGAGAAGCCCACGGCCACCGGCCTGGAGGGAGCCCTGGAGCTGGCCCGGCTCGCGAACGCCAAGGGCGTCAAGTCCGGCGTCGTCCAGGACAAGATCTTCCTGCCCGGCCTGCTGAAGCTGAAGCGGCTCATCGACGGCGGCTTCTTCGGCCGGATCCTCTCCGTCCGCGGCGAGTTCGGCTACTGGGTCTTCGAGGGCGACTGGCAGGAGGCCCAGCGCCCCTCCTGGAACTACCGCGCGGAGGACGGCGGCGGCATCGTCGTCGACATGTTCCCGCACTGGGAGTACGTCCTGCACGAGCTGTTCGGCCGCGTGAAGTCCGTCCAGGCCCTCACCGCCACCCACATCCCGCAGCGCTGGGACGAGAACGGCAAGCCCTACGACGCGACGGCCGACGACGCCGCGTACGGCATCTTCGAGCTCGACGGCGGCGCCGTCGCCCAGATCAACTCCTCCTGGGCGGTCCGCGTCAACCGCGACGAACTGGTCGAGTTCCAGGTGGACGGCACCGAAGGCTCAGCGGTCGCCGGCCTGCGCAACTGCCGTGTCCAGCACCGCAGCGCCACCCCCAAGCCGGTCTGGAACCCGGACATACCCGCCACCTACGCCTTCCGCGAGCAGTGGCAGGAGATCCCCGACAACACCGACTTCGACAACGGCTTCAAGGCCCAGTGGGAGCTCTTCCTCCGCCACGTCTACGCCGACGCCCCCTACCACTGGGACCTGCTGGCCGGCGCCCGCGGCGTGCAGCTCGCCGAGCTGGGCCTGAGGTCGTCGGCGGAGGGCCGCCGCATCGACGTACCGGAGATCGAGCTGTGACCATCCACCTCCCCTCCCCGGACGGGTCGTTGCGGGCCTACGAGCCGCGCACCGAGCCGCTCGCCGTCACCCCCGGCACCCCCTTCACCTCCCGTACGGTCTTCTCGGCGGCGCACGTCGTCGCCGACCCGTTCGCGGACACGAACCCCGACGCGCCCGCCGCCGTCGACTGGGACGCCACCCTCGCCTTCCGCCGCCACCTGTGGTCGCACGGTCTGGGTGTCGCCGAGGCGATGGACACCGCCCAGCGCGGTATGGGCCTGGACTGGGCGGGCGCGGCCGAGCTGATCCGGCGCAGCGCCGCCGAGGCCCGTGCCGTCGACGGCCGGATCGCCTGCGGGGTCGGCACCGACCAGATCACCGGCGGCACGCTCGCCGAGATCCGGGCCGCGTACGAGGAGCAGCTCGCGCTCGTCGAGGAGTCCGGCGCCCAGGCCATCCTGATGGCCTCCCGGGCGCTCGCGGCGGCCGCCACCGGCCCCGAGGACTACCTCGACGTCTACGGCCATCTCCTGCGCCAGGCCGCCGAACCGGTGGTCCTGCACTGGCTCGGCCCGATGTTCGACCCGGCGCTGGAGGGCTACTGGGGCTCGTCCGACCTGGACGCGGCCACCGACACCTTCCTGGAGGTCATCGCCGCCCACCCCGACAAGGTCGACGGCATCAAGGTCTCCCTGCTCGACGCGCAGCGCGAGGTCGACCTGCGCCGCCGCCTGCCGCAGGGCGTCCGCTGCTACACCGGCGACGACTTCAACTACCCCGAGCTGATCGCGGGCGACGAGCAGGGCTTCAGCCACGCGCTGCTCGGCATCTTCGACCCGCTGGGGCCGCTGGCGGCCGAGGCGGTGCGGATCCTGGACACCGGGGACACGGCGGGCTTCCGCGGCCTCCTGGACCCCACCGTGGAGCTCTCCCGGCACCTCTTCCAGACCCCCACCCGGTTCTACAAGACGGGCGTGGTCTTCCTGGCCTGGCTGGCCGGCCACCAGTCCCACTTCACGATGGTCGGCGGCTTCCAGTCGGCGCGCTCGCTGCCGCACTTCGCGCGCGCCTACGAACTCGCCGACGGGCTGGGCCTGTTCCCGGACCCCAAGCTGGCCGAGGACCGTATGAAGACCCTCCTCGCCCTGTACGGAGTCAACCAGTGACCGGCGACCTGTCCCGTTTCTCCATCAACCAGATGACCGTCAGGCAGCTGTCGCTGCCCGAACTCGCCGACGCCTGCGTGCACCTGGGCGTACCGGCCGTCGGCCTGTGGCGCGAGCCGGTCCAGTCCTACGGCGTCGACGCGACCGCCAAGCTGGTCCGCGAGGCCGGCCTGACCGTCACCACCCTGTGCCGCGGCGGCTTCTTCACGGCCATCGACCCGGACGAGCGCGCCGCCGCGCTCGCCGACAACCGGCGGGCGGTCGAGGAGGCCGCGACCCTCGGCACGGACACCCTGGTCCTGGTCTCCGGCGGCCTGCCGGCCGGGTCCAAGGACCTGCACGGCGCCCGCGAACGCATCGCCGACGCCCTGGCGGAACTCGGCCCCTACGCCGAACAGCACGGCGTCCGCCTGGCCATCGAGCCCCTGCACCCCATGTTCGCCTCCGACCGCTGCGTGGTCTCCACCCTCACCCAGGCCCTGGACCTCGCGGAACGCTTCCCGGCCCACCAGGTCGGCGTCACCGTCGACACGTACCACATCTGGTGGGACGACCAGGCGCCCGCACAGATCGCCCGGGCCGGCGCGGGCGGCCGTATCCACACCTTCCAGCTCGCCGACTGGACCACCCCGCTGCCGGAGGGCGTCCTCAACGGCCGCGGCCAGATCGGCGACGGCGCGATCGACATGCGCGAGTGGCAGGGCTACGTGGAGGCGGCCGGCTACACCGGCTCCATCGAGGTGGAGCTCTTCAACGACGGGCTGTGGGCGCGGGACGGGCGGGAGGTGCTCGCGGAGACGGCGGAACGCTTCCTGACCCACACGGCGTAGTTCAGTGAGGCGGCCGAAGAAGCGGACCAGTTCTCCGGCCGCCGCCGCCCGGTCGTGTATACGTGCCGTATACTCGACGCATGTCCGACGTCATGATCCGTGTGCCCGCCGAAGTCCGTGACCAACTGGCCGCCGTGGCCGAGGCGCGAGGCACCAGCCTCCGTGCCCTCATGCAGGACATAGCCGCTCAGACGCTGACCCCCGAGCAGATCAGGGAACGGGCCGACCGCACGCGCGCGCTGCTTGCCGAGCGCTTCGGTCACTACGTTTCGGACGAGGAGTCCGCCGAGATGCGGCGCAAGATGCGGGAGGCCGCCGCCGCACACCGGGCCGCCTCGGCCGAGCCGGAGCCGAACCCTTGAGCTGGACCGAGCACTACGTCCTCGACACCCCCACCCTCCTGGCGATGGGAGGCGACAAGCAGGTCTCCGGCCTGATCCATGCCGCTGCCGCCAGTGACGACATGCGCCTGTGGGTGCCGGTCCTGTGTCTCCTGGAGGCCGAGCGTCGACGTGCCGGGATCGTCGACCACGTGGGCGTGCTGGCGGGCGTACTCCATATCGTCGACGACGACTACTCCATGGCGGTCACCATCGCCGAACTGTGCCGCGCCGGCGTCGACTTCGGTGTTTCCGCCGCCGTGCACACCGCGCGCCCGAACCAGACGCTCCCCACGGGCGGCCTGATCGCCTCCGTGGAACCGGAGCTGTACGAAGGACTCGGCGTCGGGGTCATGGACCTGAACCGCTGAGGGGCCGCCCGGCCTTGCGCGGCGAGGACAGCCCGCTCGTCCGCTCGCATGAGCGGGCGCCTGTCGTTGCGGGACGTGAAGCGCGTCGCCGGCAGCAGGAGTGCGCGGTCGGGTTGACCCTCGACCTTGTGCAGGGCCCAGGGTGCCGGGTGTGGAGAACGACATGCGCAGCATCGGGGAGATGGCCCGCGACAGTGGGCTGGGCGTGAGCGCCCTGCGGTTCTACGACCGTGCCGGTGTGCTGGTCCCCGCCTGGGTGGATCCGGTGAGCGGCTACCGCTGGTACGAGCCCGGGCAGGTGGAAGAGGCCCGGTTGCTGGCCCGCCTGCGCCGGGCCGGGATGCCGCTGGCGGACATCCGGCTGGTGCTGGCCGGCTGGTCCGGGCCGGACACCGGTCTGGTCCGGAAGCTGCTCACGGCACACCTGCGCCGTCTGGAACAGGGGTTGTCCGATGCCCGCGGTGAGTTCTCCACGATCCGAGCGCTACTCGATCACCGGGAGAACGTCATGACCTCGCTCCGTACCGCCTCCGTCCGTCTGTCCGTCGCCGCGCCGGAGCTGGCGGCCGCGCTGGACGCGGTTCGCTTCGCGGCGAGCACCGACCCCGAGCTGCCGATGCTCGGCGGGGTTCTGTTCGACATCGAGGGCGGGAGCCTGCACGCCGTGGCCACCGACCGGTACCGGATGGCGGTCGCGAGGGCCGGTGCCGGCGGGTACGGCGGGAGCCGGGTGCAGGTCGTCGTGCCCGCCCCGCTCGCCGACGCGATGCGGCCGCTGTTGGACGGCGAGGGAGCCGTGGGGCTCTCCGTCGACGGTGACCGGGTGACGCTGGAGGCCGGGGACCGGCAGGTGGCCGGCCGGTGTCCCGGCCACGACTTCCCCGACTACCGCCGTCTCCTGCCCCGGGCCGGCGGACGCCGTGCCGTCGTCGAGGTGGCGGCCTTCCGGCAGGCTCTGGAGACCGGTCCTGTCCGCTCCGGGGAGGCCGGGGCGCCCGATCTGAGCGTGCTCAGGGTGGAGGACGGCGGCACGGTGACCCTCTGTGCGGATGCCGACGAAGACCCGAACCGTGTCGCCGTCAACCGTGAGTTCCTGCTGGCCGCGCTGGCCGCCGGGGCCCGTGACCGACTGGTTCTGGAGCTCGGCGCGCCCACGGCGCCCATCGCGATCCGTCGGTCCGACGACGAGGGTGCCTTCTCGCTTCTGATGCCGGTCCGGCTGGAGAGCTGACGGAACCTGTGTGCGGAGACTTCTTCGCACAGGTCCTTTTTATATTCCCTGCTCATGGGCGGCGGATCTTTTCGATTTGCTGTGTTTCACCTGTCAGTTCAGGCTTTTTTCATTCGGCTGGAACCGTTCCCTGCCTGCTCGTGTCTATAGGATTCGAGTCGGCCGCAAGGGCGAGCAAATGGCCCGGGATTGCGGTTGGAAAAGGAATTGGATAACCAAGGAGTTCTCTGTGGACATGCGTATCGCCACCGTCGCCGTGGCCTCCGCCGCGCTCGTCGCCGCCGGTGCCACCGCCGCCGTCGCCGCCCCGGCCCCGGCTCCCTCGATCTCCGTCAGGGCGAGCGCCACCACCGTCAGGCTGGGCGATGTCGTCACCTTCACCGGCAAGGTCGACGGCATCAAGGAGGGCAGCAAGGTGACCCTCCAGGTCAAGGACGGCAAGAAGTGGGTCTCGCTGCCCGCGACGGCGAAGGTCGCCAAGGCGTCCTACAAGCTCACCGACAAGTTCGGCAAGAAGGGCGTCGAGGTCCTGCGCGTCAAGGACGGCGGCACCGTCTCCAAGAACGTGTCCGTCACGGTCCGCTGAATCCGTCCGCGGCAAGCCGAGGCTGAATACGTCGGTTTCCCCTGACCGACTCCCCTGAGATCCTGCCCCACCCCGTCCGATCCGGGGTGGGGCAGGTGTCGTGGGGCGCCTGCGCGTGCGCCGAATCCTGTGGATCCTAGGGGCTGCCTGTCTTTGCGGCCGTCTTGGATTGCCGTTAATGCGCCCAGAACGCGGTTTTGTCGTTGGCCGTAGCGCCGGAACCGGCCGGCCATCGGGACAGCTGCCGGCCTCATGGGGGCCGGGCTCTAGGATCTGCCGTATGCCGCCTGACGCCCGCCCGATTCCCCGTGCTCTGCTGATCACCGGCACGGTGGGCGTCGGCAAGACCTCGGTGGCCGAGGCCATGGGCGAGCTGCTCGCCGAGGCGGAGATCCCCAACGCGGTCATGGATCTCGACCGGCTGTGCCAGTCCTGGCCTACGCCCCCGGCCGACCGCTTCAACGTGGGCATGCTGCTGCGGAACCTGCGTTGTGTCGCGGGCCACTACCTGGACGCCGGCGTGACCCGGCTCGTCCTCGCCGGGGTGGCCGAAAGCCGAACCGAACGCGACCACTACGAGGAAGCGATCGGCATCGGTCTCTCGGTGTGCCGTCTACGAGCCCACCTGCCCGCAGTGCACCAGCGCCTTGCCCATCGCCACGGCGACGACCACGACGGACTGCGCCGGCATCTGAACCGCGCGGGCGAACTCGACCGAATCCTCGATCGTGCCGCAGTCGAGGACTTCACCGTCGACGCCACCGAGGACTCCGTCACGGCCGTCGCGACCGCCGTGCTCCGGACAGCGGACTGGCTCCGGCCTTCAAGGAGAGCAGCCCGGATCTCGGGGTGAACCGGCTCATTCCCGACGGTGATCTCGCCACACTCGGTGGCGGTCTCCACGTCGGCATGACCACCCCGTACGACGGCCGCGGAAAAATCTTGGAACCGCGTACAACCCTCCCCCCACCCCGCCGGTCTACTTGGCGTCAGGGCTTTCGGAGGGGGATCCGGGGGGATCGCGGGGGTTCTGATACGGAGGGGAAAGCCGAGGGGGTTCGGTCGACGGGCCGGGCCCCCTCGAAACATGTGCGGGCGTGTCCCGGTGCCGTCGCGGCCGGTTCCCGCGTTGTTCCCGGGAGCCGTGTGCCCCAGGCTGCTCCTGACCGGACGACTGTTCGACTCGGGGGGCGTTTCTCGTGCTGCGCATCCACTTCACGCCTCAGGACCTGACCCGCATCCAGGTAGCGAGCGCCCCCGACCCGCTCTGGGAGATCGCCTGCAGCCTGCACCGGTTACAGACCTCGCGAGGCCGCTGGGCGTACGCCGACTGGTACCGCGAGACCCGGACCACTCTCGCCGGCACCCAGCTCGGCGCGGCCGTACGACGGCTCCTGGTCCCCGTGCTGCCCCGGGCCCGCTACCTCCCCGACTTCCTCACCCCGCACGAGGCCGCCGACGGCCTGGACCGGGGGCTCGCGGCGATCGTCGACACGCCGCCCGAGCGGGTCGCCCACGAGATACGACTGCTGGACCGGTCCAGCGGCGCACCCGACTGGGCGCCCCGGCTGCTGGACCGCGAGGCCCGCGAGGACCTGGCCGGACTCCTGCGCGCCTACCACGAAGCGGTCGTCGCGCCCCATGAGAGCCGTATCCTCGCCACGGTCGCCGCGGAGCGCGCCCTGCGCGGCCGGGACGCCCTCGCGGCCGGGGTCGACGGACTCCTCGCCGGCCTGTCACCCGCGATCCGCTGGCGCCCGCCGGTCCTGCACGTCGACTACGTCGAGGACCGCGACCTGCGCCTGGCCGGCCGCGGACTGCGCCTGGTCCCCTCCTACTTCTGCTGGCAGTCACCGGTCTCGATGGCCGACGACACCCTCCAGCCGCTGCTGGTCTACCCCGTGCACGGCCTGCGCGCGCCCACCCCCGAACACCCGCCCGACGCCTCGCTCGCGGCACTGCTCGGACGTACCCGGGCGGCCGCGCTGCGGTCCCTCGCACTCGGCGCGACCACCTCCGAACTGGCC
Organism: Streptomyces sp. NPDC013157; assembly: GCF_042899865.1. Lineage (NCBI taxonomy): Bacteria > Bacillati > Actinomycetota > Actinomycetes > Kitasatosporales > Streptomycetaceae > Streptomyces > Streptomyces sp. NPDC013157. The sequence continues at coordinate 29,209 of NZ_JBIBAK010000006.1, forward strand.
CGGTTCCTGGGGGTGTCGGCGCCCACGGCCACCCACCACACCACCGTGCTGCGCGACGCCGGCCTGGTCGTCAGCCAGCGCCACCACAACACCGTGCTGCACACCCTCACCCCGCTGGGCGCCGCGATGCTCAGGGCGAATCCGCATCAGGCGCCCCCAGATCTCGCCCCACGATCCACGTGAGCGTCCCGGGCGTCGCCGGAGCTGCGAACTCCGCCGCCCGGCGAGGGACTTTAGAGCCCAGTCGAAAGGCGTGGCCCGTGGTGCACGTGCTCTGCCAGCGTTTCGGGTGACCGAGCCACTCACACCCGATCACCACAAGGGGGAACCATGAGGAAGGCCATCGCCGCGGGCGCGTTCGCGCTCGTCTCCGCCGCCGGCTGTCTGGTGTTCGCGCCCGCCGCGTCCGCCGCCCCGGACGCCTGCGTGACCGTCACGCTGACGACCGGAGCCTACGAAGGCGTCGGCGGCACGGCGAACAAGTCGGCGTCCAGCAGCTGCAACGACCTCAACCTGACCTACTCCGACGACTCCACGTCCACGATCGGCGACTACTACGCCGGCCGCCTCTACCACACCTCCAGCAGCTCCTGGGTGACCTGCAACAAGGGGTACATCTGGGCCCACGACGGCAGCCACAGCGTCAGCGACTCCACCTACGCGCTGTGCACCACGGTGAGCGACAACACGAAGTTCACGGTGGCGAGCAAGATCGACGGTGGCGACACCGTCCACATCACGCACTGACCCGGTTCAAGAGTTCCAGGGGTGCCACGGGCCCGAGCGGTCCGCGGCACCCGCCTCCACCCGTAGGCAGGACCCCATGATCCGGATACTCCGTTCGGCCCGCCCGGCCCTCGCCACCCTCGCCCTGCTCGCCACCACCGCCACCACCGTCACCGCCTGCACGGCCGGCCAGGCCGCGCAGCCCGACGCCGGCCCCCGCGCGGCCACCGTGACCCCGGCCCGGCTCGGCGACACCCTGCCGGCCGACCCGGTGCGCATGGTCCTGCCCGCGACCGGCGCGGAGTCCCGCTGGACGCAGGGGCTGGACGTGTTCGTACAGCAGGTGCAGCGGGCCGGGGCGGCCTCCTGCGCCCGCGACCGCGGTTTCACTCCGCCCGCCCAGCCGCCGATCGCCTTCATCCGCTACTCCGAACTCCCCGACCTGGACTTCATCGCCCGCCACGGCACCAGCGAGAGCGCCACCGTGCCCACGCCGTCGGCGAGCCCCGCCCCGGCCCGGACCGGAGCCACGGCCGAGGTACGCGCCTGCCTCACCCGGGGGACGGCGGCAGCCGAGACCCTGCGTGACCGCTACGCCGAAGTGCAGGGGCAGTGGTTCGACACGCTCACCTCACTGCGCCGGGACCCCGCCACCCTCCGCGCCCTGCGCACCCTGCCGGGCTGCTTCGCCCGCTACGGCATCAAGGCCCGCGACGAGAACGCCTACTTCGCCCTCGCCGACCAGCTGATGCAGACCGCCGACGCGAGCGGACTTCCGGTGCGGGAACGTGAGTTGGGCCAGGCGTACGCCGCCTGTCTGCGCCCGGTCGAGGCGGTGCGCGAACCCGCCCGCGCCAAGCTGCGCGCCCGTTTCCTCGCGGCCCCCGGACACGCCGCCGCCGTCCGCGCGCTGCGTACCACGCTCGTCCCGGCCCTGCGCGCCGCCGAGAAGCGGTACGGCGTGCCCCTGGTGTTCCCGGAGCCGTAGCGCCCGTACCGGCCCTAGAAGAACACCCCGCACCGCAGCAGCACGTTCGCGTACGGCCGGGCCTCCCCGGTCCGTACGACCAGCCGCGCCTGGGCCGACAGCTCCTTCAGCCGCTCGTGCGGGACCAGGGCCAGGTCGCCGAAGTGCCCGTCCAGCAGCGCGGCGGCGGCCGGATTGGCCTCGCGCACCTCGGAGGCCGCCGTCGCGCCCTCCACGACCAGCTCCGCCAGCAGCCCCTCCAGCACCTCCGCGAAGGACGGCACCCCGGCCCGGAACGCGAGGTCCACGACCCGCGGCCCCTTCGGGATCGGCATCCCGGCGTCGCACACCAGCACCTCGTGCCCGTGCCCCAGCTCGGCGAGCGCGCCGGAGAGATGACGGTTGAGGATCCCCGCCCGCTTCACAGCGCGTCGACCTCCGCCGCCGTCGGGTACGACTCCTGCGCGCCCCGCCTCGTCACCGCCGCCGCCCCGACCCGGGCCGCGTACGCCGCCGCCCGGGCGAGCGACCCGCCCGCTCCGAGCCGTACCGCGAGGGCCGCCGTGAACGCGTCCCCGGCGCCGGTCGTGTCCACCGCGTCCACCTTCACGGAGGAGACGTGCTCGACCCCGTCGCCGTCGGCCACCAGCGCACCGTCCGCGCCCAGCGTCACCACCACCGACTTCGGGCCCTTGGCGAGCAGGAGCCGCGCCCAGTCGGCCGGTTCCTCGCTCACGCACGCCTCGCCGAGGATCACCCGCGCCTCGTGCTCGTTGACGATCAGCGGGTCGCAGGCCGCCAGGACCTCACCGGGGAGGGGCTGCGGCGGGGAGGGGTTGAGGACGAAACGGCTGCCGGGGGCGAGGTTCCGTACGACCTCCAGCACCGTCTCCAGCGGGATCTCCAACTGCGTGGAGACCACCCGGGAGGCGTGGAAGAGGCTGACCGCGGCCTGCACGTCCGCCGGCGTCAGACGGCCGTTCGCACCCGGGGAGACGACGATGCTGTTGTCGCCGGAAGGATCCACGGTGATGAGGGCGACCCCCGTCGGCGCCCCGCCCACCAGCACGCCCACCGTGTCCACGCCCGCCGCCCGCTGCGAGTCGAGCAGCAGCCTGCCGTGCGCGTCGTCGCCGACCCGGGCCAGCAGGGCGGTACGGGCACCGAGCCGGGCGGCCGCGACCGCCTGGTTGGCGCCCTTGCCGCCGGGATGCGTGGCGAGATCGCCGCCGAGCACGGTCTCACCCGCTCCCGGCCGCCGCTCGACACGGATCACCAGGTCGGCGTTGGCCGATCCCACGACCAGGAGGTCGTAGTCGTACATCAGATGACTCCCTCTGCGGATGGGGCGAGGCGGCCGGGGCTCCATTCAAGCGCCCGGCCGCCTCCCTGGTGTCTCAGCCCGTGAAACCGGCCACGTTGTCCTTCGTGACCACCTTCACCGGGACCTTGATCGCCGACGGGATCTTCTGGTCCTTGACGGCCTTGAGGGCGTTGTCCACGGCGATCTTCCCGAGCTGGCTGGGCTGCTGGGCCACCGACGCGTACAGCGTGCCGTTCTTGACGGCGGTCAGGCCGTCCGGGGTGCCGTCGAAGCCGACCACCGAGACCGACGAACCGGCCTTTGAACCCAGCGCCTTGATCGCGCCGAGGGCCATCTCGTCGTTGGCGGCGATGACGCCCTGGACGTCCGGGTGGGCCTGGAGCAGGTTCGACATCACGTCGAGGCCCTTGGTGCGGTCGAAGTCGGCGGGCTGCTGGGCCACCACCTGGATACCGGGGTAGGCCTTGAGCCCGTCGGCGAAGCCCTGCGCCCGCTCCCGGGCGGCGGAGGTGCCGGCCTGGCCCTGCAGGATCACGATCTTGCCCTGGCCGCCGAGCTTCTCCGCGATCGTCTTCGCGGCCAGCTCGCCGCCGGCGACGTTGTCGGAGGCGACCAGCGTCGCGGTCTTCGCGTTGTTCACGCCGCGGTCGACGGCGATCACCGGGATGTCCGCCTTGCCGGCGGCCTTCACGGAGTTGCTCGCCGCGTCCGAGTCGACCGGGTTGACGATGATCGCGCCCAGGCCCGAACTGGTGAAGTTCTGCAGCTGGTTGGCCTGCTGAGAGGCGTCGTTCTGGGCGTCGGTGACGGTCAGGTCCACGCCCTGCTTCCGCGCCTCGGCCTGGGCACCGGCCCGGATCTGCACGAAGAAGGGGTTGTTGAGGGTGGACAGGGACAGGCCGATCTTCGGGGTGGCGGAGGAGGAGCCGGTGTGCAGGAGGGAGGTCGCGGCCACCAGGGCCACGGTGACGACCGCGGCCAGGGCGTACGTCCCGGCCTGCCTGCCCTTGTTGCCCCCGGTGCCGGCGGCGAGCGGGGTCGCCCCTGCCTTGCGGCGCACGGTGTCCAGGAGGACGGCCAGCGCGATGACGACGCCGATGACGACCTGCTGCCAGAACGCCGACACGTTGAGCAGGTTGAGGCCGTTGCGCAGCACCGCGAGGATCAGCGCGCCGATCAGCGTGCCCGACGCCTTGCCGGTGCCGCCGGCCAGCGAGGCACCGCCGATCACGACGGCCGCGATGGCGTCCAGTTCGTAGCCGTTGGCGGCCTGCGGCTGCGCGGAGGACAGCCGGGCGGCCAGCACGATGCCGGCGACGGCCGCGAACAGCCCGGACAGGGCGTAGATGGCGAGCTTCTGCTTGTTCACCCGCAGTCCGGACAGCCGGGCGGCCTCCTCGTTGCCGCCGATGGCGTACATCGAGCGCCCGATGTAGGTCCGGCCGAGGACGAAGGCCGCGATCAGCCCCATGAGGACCATGACCAGCACCGGCACCGGCAGCCAGCCGCCGAGGGTGTTACCGAGGTGCGAGACCGAGTCGGGGAAGGCGATGGGGGAGCCCCCGGAGATCACCAGCGCCAGACCGCGCCCCACCGACAGCATCGCGAGCGTCGCGATGAACGGCGGCAGCTTGCCGTACGCGATGAGGAAACCGTTGACGAGACCGGCCGCGATGCCGGTGGCGACGGCGAGGACGACGGCCAGGAACACCGGCACCCCGTGCGACGTGGCGCTCCACGCCAGCACCGTGGCCGACAGGGCCGCCACCGAGCCGACCGACAGGTCGATGCCGGCCGCGACGATCACGAAGGTCGCACCGAACGCCAGGATGGCCGTCACGGCCGCCTGGACGCCGACGTTGAGCAGGTTGTCGGTGGTGAGGAAGTCCCCGGACAGCGCCGACATGGCGATGACGAGAACGATCAGCGCGGTGAGCGCGCCGTTGTCGAGGAGCAGCCGGCGCACGCCGGAGACGCCACCGGCGCCCGCGTTCTGGTTCTTGAGCGTGTCAGTGGCCACGTCCGGCCTCCTTGTCGGTTGTGGTGGGGGTGGCGGGGGTGCTCGTGGGGGCGCTCACGGCGAGGGACATGACGGCGTCCTGGGTGGCCTCGCCGGCGGAGAGCTCGCCCGCGATCCGCCCCTGGGCCATCACCAGCACCCGGTCGCTCATCCCGAGGACCTCCGGCAGATCGCTGGAGATCATCAGCACGGCGGCCCCGGCGGCCGTGAGTTCGTTGATCAGCTGGTAGATCTCGACCTTGGCGCCGACGTCGATGCCGCGCGTCGGCTCGTCGAGGATCAGCACCTTGGTGTCGGCGAGCAGCCACTTGCCGATGACGACCTTCTGCTGGTTGCCGCCGGAGAGCGTCCGCACGTGCTGCCCGAGCCCGGCCATCCGCACGCCCAGCTGCCCGGCGATCCGCTCGGCGGCGGCATGCTGCCCCCTGAGGTCGACGATCCCGGCCCGGGTCGCCTTCCGCAGCGTCACCAGCCCGAGGTTCTCCTCGACGGAGGCGTCCAGCACCAGCCCCTGCCCCTTGCGGTCCTCCGGGACGAGGCCGATCCCGGCGGACATGGCCGCGTTGACGTCGTACCGCCTGAGCGCCGTACCGGAGACCTTCACGGCCCCCTTGTCGTACGGATCGGCCCCGAACACGGCCCGGACCACCTCGGTGCGGCCCGCACCCACGAGCCCCGCGATCCCGACGACCTCCCCGGCGTGCACCTCGAAGCTCACGTCGTGGAAGACGCCGTCCCGGGTCAGCCCCTCCACGGACAGCAGTGCCGCCCCGGCCTCGCCCCGCTCCCTCGGGTACTGCTGCTCGATGGAGCGCCCGACCATGAGCCGGACGAGCTCGTCCTCGGGCGTGGTGGCGGGCACCTGGCCCACGCTCTTCCCGTCGCGGATGACGGTGACCCGGTCGCCCAGGGCGGCGATCTCCTCCAGGTGATGCGTGATGAAGACGATCCCGACCCCGTCCGCGCGCAGCTGCCGCACGATCGCGAAGAGCTTCTCCACCTCCTCCGAGGTGAGCACGGCGGTCGGCTCGTCCATGATGAGCACGCGCGCGTCCAGGCTGAGTGCCTTGGCGATCTCGACCATCTGGAGGCGGGCGATCCCGAGTTCACGGACACGCGCGCGTGGCGACACGTTCACGCCGACCCGCTTCAGCAGGACCTCGGCGTCGGCCTCCATCCGCTTCCGGTCGATCATCCCGAAGCGGCGCGGCTGCCGGCCCAGGAAGATGTTCTCCGCGACCGTGAGGTCGGGTACCAGGTTGAACTCCTGGTAGATGGTGGCGATCCCGAGCCGCTCGGAGTCCTGCGCACCATGGATGCGCACCTCCTCGCCGCCGGCCAGGATCCGCCCGGCGTCGGGGGTGTAGGCGCCGGAGAGCATCTTGATGAGGGTGCTCTTGCCCGCGCCGTTCTCACCGAGGAGTACGTGCACCTCGCCCCGGCGCAGGTCGAAGTCGACGCCGTCGAGCGCGACCACGCCGGGGAAGGACTTCCGTATGCCCTCGATGCGCAGCAACTCGTCCGGGTTGCTCACGACGTGCTCCTTTGCACAGGGGTCTGGTTCTCGTTGCCGTCGGCGTTGCCGTCGGCGTTGTCGGCGGCGTTCTCGCCGCACGAGCGGCGGACGACGAGCCGGGCGGGGAGGGTGACGGACTTCGGGGGCCGTCCCTCGATGCGGTCGATCAGCGCGCGCACGGCGGCGCGGCCGAGCTCGCGGGTCGGCTGGGCGATGGCGGTGACGGGGGGGTCGGTGTGCACGAACCACGGGATGTCGTCGAAGGCCGCCAGTGCTATGTCACATGGCACCCGCAGCCCTCGCGCCCGTACCGCGTCCAGCGCTCCCAGCGCCATCAGGTTGTCCGCGGCGAACACGGCCTCGGGCGGCTCGGGCAGGTCGAGGAACCCCTCGGTGACCCGCCGCCCGCTCTCGGCCTGGAAGTCGCCCTGGCCGATGTAGGCGTCGGGGAGGGGGACGCCGTGCTCGGCGAGCGCCTCCCGGAAGGCCTGGACGCGCTCGCTGCCGGTGGTGGTGGCCGCCGGCCCCGCGATGATCGCGACCCGCCGGTGCCCGAGCCCGCACAGGTGCGCGACGAGGTCACGGATCGCGGCCCGCCCGTCCGCCCGTACCACCGGGACGTCCACCCCCGGGATCCACCGGTCGACGAAGACCATGGGCGTCCCGGCCCGCGCCGCCTCCAGCATCAGCGGCGAGCCGCCGTCGGTGGGGGAGACGAGCAGCCCGTCTATCCGCCGGTCGAGCAGCGTCCGTACGTGGTGGTCCTGCAGCTCCGGCCGCTCGTCGGCGTTGCCGATGATGACGCTGTAGCCGAGGGCGCGGGCCGCCTCCTCGACCGAGCGGGCCAGCTCGGTGAAGTAGGGGTTCATCACGTCGCTGATGACCAGGCCGAGGGTGCGGGTCTGGTCGGTGCGCAGGGAGCGGGCGACGGCGTTCGGGCGGTAGCCCAGCACGGCGACGGCCGCCAGCACCCGCGTACGGGCGTCGTCGCTGACCGACGGATGGTCGTTCAGGACCCGCGACACCGTGGCGACGGAGACCCCCGCCTCGGCGGCCACGTCCTTGATGCTCGCCATCGCCGCTCCACCTCCTCGTGGAATCGATTACACGACTGCGTGTAGGGAGGATTGGAATCGATTACACGGCGGTCGGGCAAGGGGTCGGAGGTGGCCGAAATCCAATCGTGACCGAAGGGGGCGCCGCCGGGACTGGCTCACTCGCTGCCTGACCTGTGGAATTCCCGGCATGACCCGGACGGAGATACGCGACGGCGCGCTGCTGCTGTTCGTCGCCGTGCTGGAGGTGGCCCTGATCGCGGGCGGCGGGCTCTCGGTGGCCTGGGCGCTCGGCGTCGCCGTCGCCTACCTGGTGTTCCTGCTGGCCTGGGTCGGGGGCCTGGTGCGCCGCCGTCGGCCTGGGGCCGCCGACGGCGCGGACTGATCACCGGGCGGCGGCTCCCTGCACCGCGCCGTCCAGGTGGCTGATCACGGCCGGGACGTCGTCGCTCTCGGTGTGCCGGATCAGTTCCAGGGCCGGGCGGACGAGGCCGGCGGGCCGTGCTATGAGCCGGGCGAGGACGGTGGCCCGGGTGTCGAGCCGTTCGATGGTGGCCGCCTGCTCCTGCTTGTTCCGGCCGGACAGCAGGACGGCGTTGTGCCATGCCTCCGCGCGGGACTCGCGGACGCTGAAGTCGAGGATCCGCTCGTCGGTGCGGCCGCCGACCTTGTCCAGCAGCGACAGGAGGGGCGAGACGGCGTCGACGGAGTCCTGCACCGCCAGCACCACCCGCGCGAGGATGTCGTTGATCAGCAGGAAGTCGTGGTGCAGGACGTGGATGTCCTCGCCCGGGACGGTCCGCGCGGCGGCGACCGCCAGGTCGAGGTTGATGTGCGCGTTCACGCCCAGGACCAGGTGCTGGACGATGACGGTGTCGGCGTCGTCCAGCAGCCCGAACGTCTCGCGCCAGCAGCGCGGCCCGCTCCGGTCACGGCGCCAGGCGTCGTACGCGTCGAAGTAGCGGTTGCCGAAGATCGTGTCGAAACGGTCCATGCGGGGGCCGTCGTCGAACTGCCCGGCGTGGATGGCGGCGCGGATCTCGACGGTCACCTGCCGGTACAGCGCGGCGAAGTACCCGATCCGGTCACCGGTGCGCTCGGCCTCCCGCACGATTCCGGCAAGTCCGTCCACGACATCGTCGATGTTCTGTGCCGTCATGCCCAACTCCCCATCGCCGTAGCCTCGTTGCAGCCATGTCCTACCACTGCCGGCCAGGGAACGGCACCGGACGCGACAGGGGGGTTGGGGCGAGCGGAGACTCACTCACCAGCGCACTGCGGCGAAGTCCACCGGACGGGGACGGAGTTCACGAGCTCGGGACGCCAAGTCGCGCAGTCGCGCGCTCATCTCCTCATGGGGGAGGTGACGGCGGTCGCCGTGGCCCGGCAGCAGCCATTCGAAGCGCAGCCGGTCGGTGGCGGCCCGGCTCAGCGAGGCGGCCAGCTCCCGGATCGAGTACCAGGTGACGCTGTCGGCCACCTCGATGTCCGCCGTCGTACGCGACCAGTAGAAGCTGTCGCCGCTGAAGCAGTAACGGTCGTCGGCCAGGTAGAGCACGCTGCCCCGGGTGTGCCCGGGGAAGGGGAGGGCGAGGACGCCGTCGGCGATCACGGTCGGCTCGGTGCCGCGCAGCACCCGGTCGGCGTCCGGGGCGGCCTCGCGGTCGCCCTCGTGGATCCAGAGCCGGGCGCTGAACCGGTCGGCGTACCGGCGGCCGTGCGCGGCGTGGTCGCGGTGGGTGAGGAGTACGTCGGTGACGGGCCCCCGGGCCTCGTAGCGGGCGGCGAGCGCCGGGCTCCAGCGCGGGGTGTCGACCATCATCGACGTGCCGTCGGGGCGGCGCAGGAGGTAGGAGTTGGCGCCCGCGGTGTGCGGCGAGTTGTGCCCGCACAGCAGCACGGTGCCGGTACCTGCCCCGGTGCTGGTGCCGGTGTCGTCGTCCAGGGGCATCGGGAACGGGTCCCGGGCCGGGTCCAGCCGCCCGCCCGGCGGCCGGACGGACCGGGTGGGGCAGGCGTGCGCCGCCGCCTGTAACCGCGCCGCCTCCGCCGCGTCGCGCGGCTGCCGCAGCACGGCCGAGCGCCCCGCCACCTCCCCGACCAGCCCCGGGGCGAGCTGCCGCGCCACGTCGCAGTTCGTGCAGCGCCCGTCCACCCACCAGCCGTGCCCGGCCTCTTTTGTACCCATGACCACGAGCCCCTTCCGCTCTCCGTACCGCCGGTCATCCCAGGGGTATCCCGGGCGTCACGGAAAGCGGAAGGGGGCCAAGACCTGGTGCTCACGGCAAAGGGCTGCTCTGCCGTCCACGGATCACATCGGCTTCGGCTTGAACACCGCGAAGGTCGCGCCCTGCGGGTCGGCGACCACGGCCATGCGGCCGGCCATCATCTCGAACGGCGGTTGGAACACCGTGCCGTTGCGCTTGACCAGGGCGTCCACGGTGGAGTCGACGTCGTCGACCGCGAAGTAGGTGAGCCAGTGCGGCGGGACGCCGGGGCGGTCGTCGCCGAGCTGTGCGGCGCCGCCGACGCCCCGGCCGCCGACGTTCAGGGACCAGTAGTTACCGGCGGCGCCCTCCATCGGCTGGATCTCGATCCCGAAGGCCTCGCCGTAGAAGCCGGTGGCGCCGGGTACGTCGCTCGTGTTCAGCTCGTTCCAGATCAGCGCGCCCGGCTCGTTGACCACCCCCGCGCCGTGGAAGTCGCCCGGCTGCCACACCCCGAACACCGCGCCCTGCGGATCGGCGGCGATCAGCATCCGGCCGATGTCGCCGACGTCCATCACCGGGGCGATCAGGGTGCCGCCCGCCGAGACGATCGTGTCCTGGGTGGCCTGTGCGTCGGTGCTGGCCAGGTAGGTGGTCCAGACGGTCGGCGGCTCCGGCTGCCCCTCGGGCGCCATGGTCGAGCCGATGCCGGCCACCGGCTTGCCGTGCAGCGTGCAGACCGCGTACCCGCCGAAGTCGGCCCCGCCGACCTCGCCCTGCCAGCCGAACAGGTCACGGTAGAAGTCCAGCGCGGCCTGCTGGTCCTGCGCCATCAGATCGACCCAGCACGGGGTGCCGGTCGGGTACGGAGTAGTGATCTCGGGCATCTGAAGCTCTCCCTGCGCACGAAGGATTTCCCCGCCGCCCACCATCACCGTATCGACGATTTCCCGCCACCGGAACGGCCGGGGTTTTACGTAGGGCTCACCTGCGGGCGGCCGGCGGCCCGAGTTCCGCTGGGTGCTCTGACCGGGAAGGTCCGCCGGGTTGGTGGTCGCGACGATTGGATGTGCGGTGACGTCCGGTCCGATCGCTGGAGGCGCGGTGGCTGAGCCTGTCCGCGTCCGCAGACTGACCGGCCAGGAGGGGCAGAAGCTGAGCTTTCGCCGGGGGCAGCAGGAGTTCGGTGCGCTACCGGCGCGCGATGATGCTGCTCGCCGCGGCGGGTGGGAACCGGGTGCCGGTGATCGCCCAGCTGGTGCAGGCGGACGAGGACACCGTGCGCGATGTGATCCACCGCTTCGACGAGATCGGCCTGGCCAACTCCCACCACCGCAGCCACCCCGCGCAAACCCAGGCACTGCACCGCTACCTGCGCCTGCGCAACACCAACGCCCGCCACCCCGACGTACTCGCCGCCCCACGCGAGGAACGCGCCCGCATCCGCAGCGAGAAGGGCATCGGCTGGGGCGGACGCCCCTCAACACCACAGCCTGACCAACCCCGAACAGCAGCCCCCGAACGCCGACGGGGCGAGTTCAGGAGAAGGACAGCGACAGAAGGATGACTCAGGAGGCGGACGGCTCGATCTCCCCCGCGAAGACGATGACCTGGTCGATGAGGCTCCGTCGCAGATGGACGACGTCCGTGCCCGTCAGGCGGGGGCCTCCGTCAGGAGTGGTGAAGACCCACTGGTACCGGGCCCATTCGTCAGGCATGTCCACCGCTGAGCAGCGCACCATCGTGCCGGTCCCCGCCGGGTGGCGCCGGATGTCCAGCACGAACCGCTCGACCGCCGCGATTCCTTCGCTGCGACCCAAGGGTCCCCAGAAGACCACGTCTGAGGTCAGGGCCTGGGAGAGCAGGGCAGTCACATAGCTGTCGTCCGAGGCGTTGAACGCGGAGATGAACGTGTCGATCGCGGAGCGTGCGGTCTCTTCCTGCATGCCCCAGTAATACCAGCCGTTTCGCGTGCGCTCGTCCCCCGAGCCGCCTTCCGGTCACGGTGAACCATCCCGGTCACAGCACTAGCGAGTGCTCCGCACACGGAACTCGTTGCCGTCGGGGTCGAGCATCAGGACGCCGTCGCGGTCGCCGTCGCCCGCGCCGCTGTCCGTGCGTGTCGCGCCCAGCGAGACCAGGCGGCCGATCTCCGCCTCCCCGTCGGCACCTGCGGGGATCCCCAGCTCGAAGAAGAGCCTGTTCGGACCCGTCTTCGGCAGCACCGGCGGACCACCCCACGTGATCTTCGTACCGCCGTCCGGTGACTGGATCGCGGTCTCCTGGTCCTGGTCCCAGACCAGCGGCCACCGCAGCGCCTCGCTCCAGAAATAGCCGACCTCCTGCGTGCCGTCGCAGGCCAGCGCTCCGATGAATCCGGTGTCGGCGAGGAACTTGTTGCCCGCCTCGATGACGCAGAACTCGTTGCCGTCCGGATCGGCGAGGACGACATGCTCCTCTTCCGGGAGCTGCCCCACGTCGATGTGTCTGCCGCCGAGCTCCAGCGCCCTCGCCACCGTCTGCCGCTGCTCCTCCGGGGAGGCGCTCGTCAGGTCGAAGTGCGCCCGGTTCTGGCCGTTCTTCGGCTCCTGGCTCGGCAGGAAACGGATGCGGAACCCGCTGTTGTCAGGGGGCAGGATCGCGATATCGCCGTCCGGACCGTCGGCCGGTTCCCAGCCGAGGACCCCGGACCAGAACCGCGCCAGGTCCGACGGCCGGGTCGCGTTGAAGCAGATCGCTGACAGTTGACTGGTCATACCCTGCTCATCTCCGATCCGTCGACGGTCGACAGGGTCTCGCCTCACCCGCGGGCGCAGCGTAGGGCGGTCGTGCGTCACCCGCATCCGGTTTTCCGGCTGGGTGGGCTCGGCGGCCGGTGGGGGCGTGCCGGGCCGCCTGCTACCCGGCGGTCTGGTCCGAGATCGCGGGGAGCGAGCCGAGCCGAGCCGAGCGCGGCCAGGGCCGGAGGCTGGGCGCTGGGGCTGCCGGTTTCGGCCTGGTAGCAGACGGGGAGCCGCACAACGTCGGGGCACTCCCAGCCACAGGAGCAGGGAGCGTCATCCGGTGGGCCGTCAAGATCCGGAAGCGGGGGCCTGGTTCGACGGTGCCAGGGTGCGCAGGACGTCGAACTCGTTGCCCTCAGGATCGGCCATGACCACCCAGTTCCGGTCCGGTCCCTGGCCCACGTCCACCTTGGCGGCGCCGAGACCGAGCAGCCTGGCCACCTCGTCGTCGGTGCTGCCGTCGACCGGGCTGACGTCGAGGTGGAGCCGGTTCTTCACGGTCTTGCCCTCGGGCACCCGGATGAACAGCAGGGTGGGCGGCATCTGGCGGGCCCGGACCTCCTCGACGGTCGGTACCCAGGAGCCGATCTCGACCTTGCCCTCGCTCCGGTCGATCACCTTGAAGTGCAGGACCGCGCACCAGAAGGCCGCGAGCCGCTCGGGATCGTGGCAGTCGACGACCAACTCCGTGAACCTACTGGTCATTACTCCCCCTGACAGCGTGGACGGGGGCTCAGCCTATGGGGCCTCGCCGCCCGTCCGGCAAGTCCGGGGTCGCCGCGCGGATCGACGTCGACACGATCGTCGTACGTTCCTGCGCGAGCGTTCAGCAGTCCCGTGCGGTCCCCTCGACGAAGCGAAGCAGCACTGCGGCCTCCGCGCGCAGCCGCTCGGCCCGGTCGGCGTGCGCCGGCGCGGTCAACTGCGCCGCGGCCTCCAGCCGTTCGTCTGCCTCCGCCCGTACGACACCCACCACGTCGCGCTCGCTCAGTTCACGCCGGGCCGCCTCGGTGGCCCCGGCCCCGACCGGCGACGCCTCCAGGGCCAGGCCCCGCAGCTCCGTCTCGCCCACGGGCACCGCCTCGGCGTTGTCCAGCGCGGCGAGGGTCGCGCGCAGGGCACTCACCGCGACCTTGTCGCGGGCACGCATCGCTTCGGGCAGTGCTTGACGCATACGGAGACGTATAGACATGCCGGTGACCTTACGGGCCCTCGTGTGCCTACGCCGCGGCCAACTCGCACCACACGTACTTCCCCCGATTACCGAACCTCGACAGCGGCTGCCAGCCCCACAGATCCGAACAGGCCCGCACCAGCGCCAGCCCCCGCCCCTCCTCCACCTCCCCGAGCCGCTCCAACGGCACCGGCGGCTCGGGCGGTTCGGGGTCCGCGTCCCACGCGCCGATCCGGAGGGTGCCGGGAGGCGACCAGCGGATACGCAGTGCGGCGGGGCCTTTCGTGTGCCGTACGGCGTTGGACACCAGCTCCGTGGCGAGGAGTTCGGCGACATCGAGGAAGTGGGCGAGCTCATGCGCAGTGAGGACCAGTCTCAACGTGTGACGGCTGACGGTGACGGCGCGGAGGTCGTTCGGGATGGTGAGCGTGTACTCCCAGCCTTCGGGCATGCGTCATCAACTCCGGTGGTTTTGGGGACTTTCACGCAGGGTGGCGTTGCCGCGGCCGTCCCGGCAGGACGGGGCGGTGCACTTCCGCTGCGTGTGCGGTGCGTCACTGACGGTACGGCTTTCATGTAAGACGGGGCAAGTCGATCGCGTAATCTGGCCCCGAACGAGCTGCGCTCGCAGACATGTTGAACCGGGGGCAATTGATGGTCCTGAGGCGCGAACCAACCGCACGTCAGGTGCGCCTGGGTGCCGAGCTGCGCAGGCTCCGAGAGGCGGCGGGCTTTACCGCCATCGAGGCGGCAGCGCTGCTCGGTGTGAATCGCGTCCAGATCACCCAGATCGAATCCGGTCTGTCAGGTGTGAGTGAGCAGCGAGTGCGGCGCCTCGCATCGCACTACGCGTGTACGGATGATCAGTTCATCGATGCTCTGGTGGCGATGGCTACCGATCGCACGCGCGGCTGGTGGGAGGAGTACCGGGGCTTGCTGCCCACTTCTTTCCTGGACCTCTCCGAGTTGGAGCACCACGCCCGGTTTCAGCGTCACGTGGCGATTCTCTATGTGCCGGGGCTGTTGCAGACCGAGGACTACTCCCGGGCTGTCTTCTCGTCCAGGCTCCCGGAACTCACCGGGGAGGAGCTTGAGCTGCGTATCCAGCACCGCAAGGCACGCCAACGGTCCACCACTCCCTACGAAGCGGTGATCCACGAAGCGGCGCTTCGGATCAGAGTGAGTGGCCGGGCCACCTCAAGGGCCCAACTCGTCCGTCTCTGTGAACTCTCCGAAGCCGAACACGTCACCGTACGCGTCATCCCCTTCGACCTGGACGGCTTCGCCAGCGCGTCGAGCACGATGACGTATCTGGGCGGCCCCCTGCCCAAGCTGGACACAGTGGTCCGCGACGCGCTGCACGGCACGGCTTTCATCGATCACGAGGCCCAGCTCGATACCTACCGAACGAGTTTCCGTAAAGTGGAGGGTGCGTCACTCGACCCGGGCCTGTCCCGCGACTTCATCCACCGGCTGGCGAAAGAGCTGTGAGGAAACCCATGGACAACTGGCGGAAGTCGTCCTACTCGGGCCCGGGTGACGGCAATGAATGCGTGGAGATAGCCACCACCCCCACCCACACAGCCGTCCGCGACTCCAAAGCCCCCACCCGGGCCACCCTCACCTTCCCCACCCCCGCCTTCGCCACCTTCCTCGGTGCCTTGAAGCAAACCCCCGGGCGTTGACCGTTCAGGCCCCGGCCAGGCCATCGCGAGGCTGAGCCACCCCGTTCCCCGGCGCCTTGTCAGACCCCACCGGTACCGTCGGATCATGGCTGACCAGGCGGGGACCCCCACAGGCGAACGACGGCTCGCCACCGTCGAAGGCGTGCTCGAACGGATCACGTACGCGAACGAGGAGAACGGGTACACGGTCGCGCGGGTCGACACCGGCAGAGGTGCCGGAGATCTCCTCACGGTCGTCGGCGCGCTGCTCGGTGCCCAGGTGGGGGAGTCGCTGCGGATGGAGGGCCGCTGGGGCTCGCATCCCCAGTACGGCAAGCAGTTCACCGTCGAGAACTACACGACCGTGCTGCCGGCCACGGTGCAGGGGATACGGCGCTATCTGGGGTCGGGGCTCGTCAAGGGGATCGGGCCGGTGTTCGCCGACCGGATCACCCAGCACTTCGGGGTGGACACCCTCCGGATCATCGAGGAGGAGCCGAAGCGGCTCGTCGAGGTGCCGGGACTGGGGCCGAAGCGGACGAAGAAGATCGCCGACGCCTGGGAGGAGCAGAAGGCGATCAAGGAGGTCATGCTCTTCCTCCAGACCGTCGAGGTGTCGACGTCGATCGCCGTGCGGATCTACAAGAAGTACGGGGACGCGTCGATCTCCGTCGTGAAGAACCAGCCGTACCGGCTCGCGGCCGACGTGTGGGGCATCGGGTTCCTGACCGCCGACAAGATCGCCCAGTCGGTGGGGATTCCGCACGACAGTCCGGAGCGGGTCAAGGCCGGGCTGCAGTACGCGCTGTCCCAGTCCGCCGACCAGGGGCACTGCTACCTGCCCGAGGAGCGGCTCATCGCGGACGCCGTGAAACTCCTCCAGGTCGACACCGGCCTCGTCATCGACTGTCTCGGCGAGTTGGCCGCGCCGCCCGAGGACGGGGAGGACCCGGGCGTCGTACGGGAGAAGCTCCCCGGCCCGGCCCCGGACGCCGAACCCGTCACCGCCGTCTACCTCGTCCCCTTCCACCGGGCCGAAGTCGCCCTCGCCTCCCAGCTCCTGCGCCTGCTCCGCACCGACGAGGACCGTATGCCGTCGTTCAAGGACGTCGCCTGGGACAAGGCGCTCGCCTGGCTGAAGGACCGTACCGGCGTCGAGCTCGCCCCCGAGCAGGAGGCCGCCGTCAGGCTGGCGTTGACGGAGAAGGTCGCGGTGCTCACGGGCGGCCCCGGCTGCGGCAAGTCGTTCACCGTGCGCTCGATCGTGGAGCTGGCGCGGGCGAAGAAGGCGAAGGTGGTGCTCGCCGCGCCCACCGGCCGGGCGGCCAAGCGGCTCGCCGAGCTGACCGGCGCCGAGGCGTCGACCGTGCACCGGCTGCTGGAGCTGAAGCCGGGCGGGGACGCGGCCTACGACCGGGACCGGCCGCTGGACGCCGACCTGGTGGTGGTGGACGAGGCGTCGATGCTCGATCTGCTCCTCGCCAACAAGCTGGTCAAGGCAGTGCCGCCGGGGGCGCATCTCCTCTTCGTGGGGGATGTGGACCAGTTGCCCAGCGTCGGGGCGGGGGAGGTGCTGCGGGACCTGCTCGCCGACGGCAGCCCGATCCCCGCCGTCCGGCTCACCCGGGTCTTCCGGCAGGCCCAGCAGTCGGGGGTGGTGACCAACGCGCACCGGATCAACGCGGGGCAGCACCCCGTCACCGACGGCATGAAGGACTTCTTCCTCTTCGTGGAGGACGAGACGGAGGAGGCGGGCAAGCTCGCCGTGGACGTCGCCGCCCGTCGCATTCCGGCCAAGTTCGGGCTCGACCCGCGGCGGGACGTACAGGTGCTCGCACCCATGCACCGCGGACCGGCCGGCGCCGGCGTGCTCAACGGCCTGCTGCAGCAGGTGATCACCCCGGCCCGTCCCGAGCTGCCCGAAAAGCGGTTCGGCGGACGGGTGTTCCGGGTCGGCGACAAGGTCACCCAGATCCGCAACAACTACGAGAAGGGCGAGAACGGCGTCTTCAACGGCACCGTGGGCGTGGTCACCTCGCTCGACCCGGTCGACCAGCGCCTCACGGTGCTGACCGACGAGGACGAGGAGGTGCCGTACGAATTCGACGAACTGGACGAACTGGCCCATGCCTATGCGGTGACCATTCACCGTTCACAGGGGAGTGAATATCCCGCGGTGGTGATCCCGGTCACCACGGGAGCGTGGATGATGCTGCAGCGCAACCTGCTCTACACGGCGGTCACCCGGGCCAGGAAGCTGGTCGTCCTCGTCGGTTCGCGCAAGGCGATCGGCCAGGCGGTACGCACGGTGTCGGCAGGTCGGCGCTGTACGGCACTGGACTTCCGGCTCGGGCGGAGCGATCTCCGGAAAAATGATCGATCAAATGAGTCGTGAAGGTCACAGAGCCCTTCCAGATGGCGGGACAAGGGGGCAGGATGAGCAGGTTGGCGGCACTGAGTGCCGCCGATAGGCCCAACGGTCGACCCCGAGTGCACTCTCCTGAGCCAAATGGGGGATGGTAGAGACAGTCAGGGCACCTCGAAGATGAGGCACTACGTCGGTGAGGGAAGACGTGAGCGACAACTCTGTAGTACTGCGGTACGGCGACGGCGAGTACACCTACCCGGTGGTCGACAGCACCGTCGGCGACAAGGGCTTCGACATCGGGAAGCTCCGCGCCCAGACCGGTCTCGTGACCCTGGACAGCGGCTACGGCAACACCGCTGCCTATAAATCCGCCATCACCTACCTCGACGGCGAGGCGGGCATCCTCCGCTACCGCGGCTACCCGATCGAGCAGCTGGCGGAGCGCTCCACCTTCCTTGAGGTGGCCTACCTGCTGATCAACGGTGAGCTGCCGACCGTGGACGAGCTCACCACGTTCAAGAACGAGATCACGCGGCACACGCTGCTGCACGAGGACGTCAAGAACTTCTACCGCGGCTTCCCGCGTGACGCCCACCCGATGGCCATGCTGTCGTCGGTGGTCTCGGCGCTGTCCACGTTCTACCAGGACAGCCACAACCCGTTCGACGCGAAGCAGCGCGACCTCTCCACCATCCGCCTGCTCGCCAAGCTTCCGACGATCGCCGCGTACGCGTACAAGAAGTCGGTCGGCCACCCGTTCGTCTACCCGCGCAACGACCTCTCCTACGTGGAGAACTTCCTGCGCATGACGTTCTCGGTGCCGGCGCAGGACTACGAGCTGGACCCGGTCGTGGTCTCGGCCCTGGACAAGCTGCTGATCCTGCACGCGGACCACGAGCAGAACTGTTCGACGTCGACGGTCCGTCTGGTCGGCTCGTCGCAGGCGAACATGTTCGCGTCGATCTCCGCCGGCATCTCCGCGCTGTGGGGCCCGCTGCACGGTGGCGCCAACCAGTCCGTGCTGGAGATGCTGGAGGGCATCCAGGCCAACGGCGGCGACGTCGACTCCTTCATCACCAAGGTGAAGAACAAGGAGGACGGCGTCCGCCTGATGGGCTTCGGCCACCGGGTGTACAAGTCCTTCGATCCGCGCGCCAAGATCATCAAGTCCGCGGCGCACGACGTCCTCTCGGCCCTCGGCAAGTCCGACGAGCTGCTGGACATCGCGCTGAAGCTGGAGGAGCACGCGCTCTCCGACGACTACTTCGTCTCGCGCAACCTCTACCCGAACGTGGACTTCTACACCGGCCTGATCTACCGCGCCATGGGCTTCCCGACCGAGATGTTCACGGTCCTGTTCGCCCTCGGCCGGCTGCCCGGCTGGATCGCCCAGTGGCAGGAAATGATCAAGGAGCCGGGCTCCCGCATCGGCCGCCCGCGCCAGATCTACACGGGCGTCGTCGAGCGCGACTTCGTGCCGGTCGAGGAGCGCTGAACGCGCTAGCGGGCGTACGGGCGTAGCAGAAGGCGCCCTGGAGCGCCGGTCCCCCCACGGGCCGGCGACCAGGGCGCCTTCCCGTGTCCCGGTGCGGATTCCCCCCACGGGATCCGGCCGGGCGCTCGGTACGGCAGCGCCTGAATCGCTGCTTTGAGCACAACGAGCAGAACTCGCCGTACTGCATCCAGTGATGCGGTGCGATCTGCCGGGACCCGTACGGCGCGGGAGGGCCGCTCAAAGCTTCCCGTCGTACGTGCCCCGGCAACGCATCTCTGAGGAAGTCCCCCAAGACATCCCCAGATGCCAGGTCAGCGCCCCCCAAGACGCATCTCTGACATCGCCAACTTAGACCTTCGAACCCCTTCGATGGTTACGTTCACATCACTGTGATCTGCGTCTCTTGCATCTGTCCGATAGATGCGCAAGAGCCCCGATATGTTGATCGGAGCTCAAGCGTAAGGATGATGCGCGAGCCTTGTGAAGAGCTTATGTGAGGTGCGCGTTGGACTCTAGGGGGAGTCCGACATCCACCGTGTCGAACCGCCGGTAACTTCAGCGGAAGGTGCGCAGCCGCAGGCTGTTGGTCACCACGAACACCGACGAGAAGGCCATCGCGGCCCCCGCGATCATGGGGTTGAGGAGGCCGGCGGCGGCCAGTGGGAGCGCGGCCACGTTGTAGCCGAAGGCCCACACGAGGTTGCCCTTGATGGTGGCGAGGGTCCGCCGGGACAGCCGGATCGCGTCCGCCGCCACCCGCAGGTCCCCGCGCACCAGGGTCAGGTCTCCGGCCTCGATCGCCGCGTCCGTCCCGGTGCCCATCGCCAGCCCCAGATCGGCGGTGGCCAGCGCCGCCGCGTCGTTGACGCCGTCGCCGACCATGGCGACCGTCCGCCCCTCGCGCTGCAGCCGTCGTACGACGTCCACCTTGTCCTCGGGCAGCACCTCGGCGACGACCTCGGTGATCCCGACCGCCTGCGCGACCGATTCGGCCACCGCCCGGTTGTCCCCGGTCAGCAGCACCGGCGTCAGCCCGAGCGCGCGCAGCTCACGGACCGCCTCGGCGCTGGTCTCCTTGACCGCGTCGGCGACGGCGAGGACACCCCGCGCCCGCCCGTCCCAGCCGACCAGGACCGCCGTACGGCCCTCCTGTTCGGCCCGGGAGCGGGCCAGGGCCAACTCCTCCGGTACGGCGTCGAAGAGGCGCCCCACGGCCACCTCGCGGCCGTCCACGCGCCCACGTACGCCCCGCCCGGGGACGTTCTCGAAGTGCTCGACCGCAGGCAGCGCCCCGACCCTCCCCCAGCCTTCGGCCGGGGGGACCCCCATCTCGCTTCGCTCGGCCGCCCCCGCGGCGATCGCCCTGGCGACCGGATGCTCGGAGGCGTGTTCGAGGGCGCCCGCGAGCCGCAGCACCTCGTCCGCGTCCTCCCCGCCGTCCTCGGCGACGTACACCGCCTGGAGGCTCATGCGCCCGGTGGTCACCGTCCCGGTCTTGTCGAGGACGACGGTGTCGACCCGGCGCGTGGACTCCAGGACCTCCGGGCCCTTGATGAGGATGCCGAGCTGCGCACCCCGCCCGGTGCCGACCATCAGCGCGGTCGGCGTGGCCAGGCCCAGGGCGCACGGGCAGGCGATGATCAGGACGGCGACGGCGGCCGTGAACGCGGCGGCCGTGTCCCCGGTGACGCCCAGCCAGACCCCGAAGGTGCCGAGCGCGATCAGGATGACGACCGGGACGAAGACGGCGGAGATCCGGTCGGCGAGCCGCTGCACCTCGGCCTTGCCGTTCTGCGCGTCCTCCACCAGCCGCGCCATCCGCGCGAGCTGCGTGTCGGCGCCGACCCGGGTCGCCGCGACGACCAGCCGCCCGCCCGCGTTGACGGTCGCGCCCGTGACGGCGTCGCCGACGGTCACGTCCACCGGCACGGACTCGCCGGTCAGCATCGACGCGTCCACCGCGGACGCCCCCTCGACCACGGTCCCGTCGGTGGCGACCTTCTCCCCGGGCCGTACGACGAACCGGTCGCCGACCGCCAGCGACGCCACCGGGACCCGTACCTCACGCCCGTCCCGCAGCACCGCCACGTCCCTGGCGCCCAGCTCCATCAGCGCCCGCAGGGCCGCGCCCGCGCGCCGCTTGGAGCGTGCCTCCAGGTAGCGGCCGAGCAGGATCAGCGCGACGACCCCGGAGGCGACCTCCAGGTAGATCGTGGACGCGCTGTCCATCCGGGAGACGGTGAACCGGAACTCGTCGTGCATGCCCGGCATGCCCGCGTCGCCGAAGAACAGCGCCCACAGCGACCAGCCGAACGCGGCCAGTGTGCCCACCGAGACCAGGGTGTCCATGGTGGCGGCGCCGTGCCGGGCGTTGGTCCAGGCGGCGCGGTGGAACTGCAGGCCGCCCCAGACGACGACCGGGGCCGCGAGGGTCAGCGACAGCCACTGCCAGTTGTCGAACTGCAGCGCCGGGACCATCGCGAGCAGCACCACCGGGGCGGCGAGCAGGGCGGAGACCAGGAGGCGCCGGCGCAGGGCGGCTAGCTCGGGATCCCGCTCGGCCTCGGCCTCCTGCTCCTGTTCGGGCTTCGGGGGTGCGGGCTCCTCGGCGGTGTACCCCGTCTTCACGACCGTGGCGATCAGGTCGGCGACCTGAACCCCCTGGGGGTATGTGACCTTCGCCTTCTCGGTCGCGTAGTTCACGGTGGCGGTGACGCCGTCCATGCGGTTGAGCTTCTTCTCGACGCGGGCGGCGCAGGAGGCGCAGGTCATGCCGCCGATGAGCAGCTCGACCTCGGACTCGCCGGCCGGGCGCGGCGGGGCTATCGGTGTCTGTGCGGTGCTGGTGGTGGTGCTGGTCGTCATGTCCGGACTCCAGACAACGGACCGGACCGCGCGGAGCCAGTATCAGCTGGTCGGCACGGCCCGGCGGAGAGATACGTTTCCGTCGTACGTGCTGCTCGTACTGCTCGTACTGCTGGGGGTGCTTGCCGTTCGGGCTCTCAGACGCGGCCGACGAGCTCGAAGCCCGCCTCGTCGACGGCGGCGCGGACCGCCTCCTCGTCGAGCGGGGCCGCGGAGACGACCGTGACCTCGCCGCTGGCCGCGACGGCCGTCACCGAGCTGACGCCGGGCAGCCCGGAGATCTCGGCGGAGACGGAACCCTCACAGTGTCCGCAGCTCATGCCGGTCACCTTGTAGACGGCGGTCACGGAGCCCGGGGTGTCGGTCTGGGCGGTCATGTCGTTCTCCTCGTCGAGGCGTGTGGGGCCGATGGGGCCCACGAGAGAACCCCACTGTCGTCACACTATACCCCTAGGGGGTATTTCTCCAAGAGGTGTCGCGGCGTGCCAGGGAGAACACCCAGGCGACGCCGAGCAGCGAGACGAGTACCAGCAGGCCGACGGAGAACACCGCGAAGAGGTGCTCCTGTGCCGCGCTGGGGCGTGGGATGTACCCCTCGGCGAACAGCTGCCGGGCCGGCCCGGGGTCCGCCAGGTGGGCCACCAGCCAGACCGCGATCCCGTGCGTGGAGTCCCACAGGGCGTGCAGCAGCGCGACCCCGAGGCAGGCGGAGACGAGCGGGGCGGTGACGCGGAAGCGGCCGTTCGGGCGGCGGAAGGAGAGCAGGACGCCGCCGGCGGCCGCCGTCCACAGGCCGTGCCCGAAGGGGGCCAGCACTCCGCGCAGGATCTCCGTCTCGATCAGGGCGCGCAGGTCGATGCCCTCGGTGGAGACGGCCGCGTTGAACGCGTACCCGGCGCTCTCCAGGGCCGCGAAGCCGAAGCCGACGGCGGCGCCGAGCACCAGCCCGGCCCGCATGCCCCGGATCCCGGGCAGCCGGCGCAGCGCGAACACCAGCGCGCCGAGCTTCACCGCCTCCTCGATCAGGCCGACGCAGACGAACATCCCCCACGAGGGGCGGACGAGGTAGGACTCCATCGCCGAGGCGCCCAGCACCCCGAGCGTGCCGCCGGTGAGGAAGCAGCCGAGGATCGCGCTGACCCCGAGGTCGCGGCCGTGCCGCTCGTACGCCCACAGTACGAACACGACCGGGACGAGAAAGCTGCCGAGCAGGATCAGGGTCGGCAGCAGGGTGGTGTTCCTCGTCGCGTACGTGACCGCCGCAGTCAGCGCCCACAGGGCGAACCCTCCGCCGAGGCAGCGCTTCCACAGGCCGGCACCGATACGGGGGTACGGCGGTGGCGGCTGCTGCGGACCGGGGATCCGGGCCTGCGGGCGGCCGGGCGGCGGAGAGTGGGTCACGGCGGGTCCCCCTTGTGCTCCTGCGGGTGCGGGTGGCGCTCGTCGGCTCGGGATCGGCGCGAGACCGGTGCGAGATCGGTGCGATTTACCCGCACTTTAGGCATATGTGCCGCGCGTCGCAGTCTGGGGGGTTCGAGGGGGTGGCGGTCCGGTGCTGTGCGGCGGTGGGAGTGTGCCGTGGGGTGCCCGACGGGTCGGTCGGCGGGTCAGCCGGCGGGGTGGCCGAGCCGGTCGCCGACCAGGGGTTCCAGGTAGCGGGTGAGGACGTCCTTGATCTCCTGGACGTAGGCCTGGCGCTCGGCGCCCTCGTGGCTGAGCACCAGCTCCAGCCCCGCCTTGTAGATGCCGAGGCTCACGTGCGCCGTGCGCGTGATGTGGGCCTTGCCGGCGTCCGGCGGCAGGAGCGAGGCGAGCAGGCCCTCGATGCGGCCGATCAGGTTGGTGTGCAGCGCGTCGTGGGCCTCGGTGATCCCGCCGGGCACGTCGGGGCCGTGCATGAGCGCGAAGAACACGGGGTGATCGGTGTTGAAGGCGGTGAGGCGGTCCACGGTGGCACTGACCGCGTCCGTCAGCGAGGTGCCGGGGTCGATCGGCGCGAGCGCCTCGCCGTAGGTGTCCCGCAGGTCGTGCATCAGCCGGTCGCCGAGCTCGATCGCGATCGCTTCCTTGTTCGGGAAGAACTGGTAGAGCGTGCCGGGGGAGACGCCGGCCTCGCGGGCGATGGCGTTGGTGCTGGCGGCCGTGTAGCCCGTGGTGCAGAAGACCGAGGCGGCGGCTTCGAGCAGCTGCTGGATGCGCCGCTCGCCGCGGGCCTGCCGCCGGCGCGGCTGCTCCTTGCCCGGGGTCGTGCCGCCGGGCTGCTCTGGCATGTCGGGCTTGTCGGGCACGCGTTATCCCCAGCTCTCCGAACGCGATTGACAAACACGAGCGGTCGCTCGCATTCTGTTGGAACGCGAGCGTCGGCTCGTGTTTGCCAGTCTAAAAGGCAATGGCCGACCCATGCTGCCCTGTGCACGAAGCGGATGCGTACCGGCAGGCAGTGGTCACGGTGAAGGGGACACCGCAGGATGACCGAAGTCAACAAGCCCTCGGAGGCCGGGAGCGGGGCCCGCCCGGGTGGCTGGACCAGGTTCGTGACCGCCCGTCCCCGGCTCTCGCTGCTGCTCGCCCTGGTGATCACCGCGCTCGCCGTGCTGGCCGGCAGCGGGGTCGCCGACCGGCTGGGCAGCGGCGGCTGGGAGGACCCGGCCGCCGAGTCGACATACGCGACGAAGGCGCTGGAGCGCGAGTTCCCGGACTCCCAGCCCAACCTGCTCCTCCTGGTGGACGCACGGGGCGGCTCGGTGGACAGCCCGGCCGTGGCGGCCGAGGCGAAGGCCCTCGCCACCCGGCTTTCCGGCGAGAGGGGCGTCATAGGCGTCGGCTCGTACTGGCAGACCACGTCGCCGTCCCTGCGCGCAAAGGACGGCCACGAGGCCTTGATCGCGGCCCGCATCACCGGTGACGAGAAGGCGGCGGCCGACACCCTGGACCGCATCGCCCCGCACTACCGGGGTGCGCACGGACCGGTGACGGTCAAGGTCGGCGGGATGGTGGCGGTCCGCAGCGACATGCAGACGATCATCAAGGAGGACCTGGCCCGCGCCGAGCTGATCGCCCTGCCCGTCACCCTGGTCCTGCTGGTGATGGTCTTCGGCAGCGCGATCGCGGCCCTGCTCCCGCTGGGCATCGGCATCGTCGCCATCCTCGGCACGAACGCGGTCCTGCGCGGCATCACGTCCTTCACGGACGTCTCGGTCTTCGCGATGAACCTGACCACGGCCCTCGGCCTCGGCCTGGCCATCGACTACGCCCTCTTCATCGTCCGCCGCTTCCGCGAGGAACTGGCCACGGGCGCCGACCCGCTGACGGCGGTCGGCACGACACTGCGCACCGCGGGCCGCACCGTGCTGTTCTCGGCCCTGACGGTGGCCGTCTCCCTGGCGGCGATGCTCGTCTTCCCCCAGTACTTCCTCCGCTCGTTCGCCTACGCCGGCATGGCGGTGGTCCTGCTGGCCGCGGCTGCGGCCCTGATCCTGCTCCCGGCGGCGCTGATCCTGCTGGGCGACCGGGTCAACGCGCTGGACCTGCGCCGGCTGTTCCGCAGGGGCCGGGAAGCCCGGCCCTCGGGCGCCGAGGGCACGGCCTGGGCCCGTACCGCCACCCTGGTGATGCGCCGCGCCCCGCTTTTCGCCATCGCCACCACGGCCTTCCTGATCGTGCTCGGACTGCCGTTCCTGGGCGTGAAGTTCGGCACCGCCGACGACCGCCAGCTCCCGGCCGGCGCCGAGTCCCACGTCGTCCAGCAGCACATCCGGGACGGCTTTCCGGGCAACCCCGGCGGCGACCTCGAAGTCCTGGCCGAGGGCGGGGCGAGCCAGGCGCAGTACACGGCGTACAAGCAGCGGGTGGCGGCCCTGCCGGAGGTGGCCGGGGTAGCCGGCCCCCTGGTCAAGGGCGACGCGGCGTACTTCACGGTGCAGCCGAAGGGCGAGTCGGTGGACGACGGCGCCCAGCGCCTGGTGCGCGAACTGCGCGCGCTGCACACCCCCTTCGACACGAAGGTGACGGGCACGGCGGCGGTCCTGGTCGACTCCAAGCACGCCATCGCAGAGCGCCTGCCCTGGGCGGCGGCGATCATAGCGATCGTCACCCTGCTGCTGGTCTTCCTCCTCACCGGCAGCGTCCTGATCCCCCTACAGGCGGTCCTGCTCAACGCGCTCAGCCTCACGGCGATGTTCGGCGCGGTGGTCTGGGTCTTCCAGGACGGCCACCTCTCGAACCTGCTGGGCTTCACCAGCCCCGGCTCGATCGAGACCACGCTCCCGGTCCTGATGTTCTGCGTGGCCTTCGGCCTCTCGATGGACTACGGAGTGTTTCTGCTCTCCCGCATCAAGGAGGAGTACGACAGGACCGGCGACCACGAGCGGGCGGTCCGCCTCGGCCTGCAGCGCACCGGAGGCCTGATCACCGCGGCGGCGATCATCCTGGCGGTGGTGATGGTGGCGATCGGCACCTCCCGGGTCACCAACACCAAGATGCTCGGCCTGGGCATCGCCCTGGCGGTCCTGATGGACGCGATGGTCGTCCGCAGCCTCCTGGTCCCGGCCATCATGCGCCTGACGGGCAAGGCCACCTGGTGGGCCCCGGCCCCCCTGCGCCGCTTCCACGACCGGTTCGGCCTGAGCGAGGGCGAACCCCAGAAGCCCCCGTCGGACACACCCCGTTCGAACGCGCCCGAGCCAAACGCGCCCCGCCCGGACGCGGCCCCGATCGGACGCACCTGAGCCAAACGCGCCCCGCCCGGACGCGGCCCCGATCGGACGCACCTGAGCCAGACGCGCCCCAATGGGGCGCTGGGGGCACCCCCGGCCGAAGGCTGGGGGAGGAACTGCGCGACCGGCCACGACGGCGCCGCAGTGGGCACACGGCACACGCCCACCACGGCACTCCCAGCGGAGCGCTTACCCTTCGCGCAGCCCCCGAAAGGAGCACGTGCGATGCGAGCCGTCGTCTTCGACCACTACGCCACCCCCGCCGAGGTACGGGACGTCCCCGACCCCCACCCGGCCCCCCACGGAGTGGTCGTGCGCGTGGAGGCCACCGGCCTCTGCCGCAGCGACTGGCACGGCTGGCAGGGGCACGACCCGGACATCACCCTCCCGCACGTCCCCGGCCACGAGCTGGCCGGGGTCGTCGAGGAGGTCGGCCCCGGGGTGACCGCCTGGCGCCCCGGCGACCGGGTCACCGTCCCCTTCGTCTGCGCCTGTGGCACCTGCCCGTCCTGCGCGGCCGGCGACCAGCAGGTCTGCGAACGCCAGACCCAGCCCGGCTTCACGCACTGGGGTTCCTTCGCCCAGTACGTGGCGCTGGACCACGCCGACGTGAACCTGGTGGCGATCCCGGACGGCATGTCGTACGCCACCGCCGCCTCCCTGGGCTGCCGCTTCGCCACCGCCTTCCGCGCGGTGGTGCAGCAGGGCAGGGTCGCGGCGGGGGAGTGGGTGGCGGTGTACGGGTGCGGGGGCGTGGGCCTGTCGGCGGTGATGATCGCGGCGGCTTCGGGGGCGCGGGTGGCGGCGGTCGACGTGTCGCCCCAAGCCCTGGACCTGGCAAGGAAGTTCGGCGCGGCCCACGGCGTGAACGCGGCGGCCACCGCGGACCCCGCGGCGGCGGTCCGCGACCTGACCTCCGGCGGCGCCCACCTCTCCCTGGACGCCCTCGGCTCACCCGCCACCTCGGCCGCCTCGGTCAACTCCCTGCGCCGTCGCGGCCGGCACGTCCAGGTGGGCCTGTTGCCGTCCCCGGACGGCAACACCCCCGTGCCGCTGGCCCGTGCGATCGCCCTGGAGTTGGAGCTGCTCGGCAGCCATGGCATGGCGGCCCACACCTACCCCGCCATGCTCGAACTGGTCCGCGCCGGCACTCTCCGCCCCGACCTCCTGGTCACTTCGACGATCACCCTGGACGCGGCCCCGGCAGCCCTGGCGGCGATGGACCGGGCACCGGCGGCGGGGGTGACGGTCATCGAGCCCTGGGCCTGACGCGGCCGCGCCCCGCCCTCTGGAGGCGGGGCATCCTGCGACCGGGCTCAGAAGTCTCTGCGCCCCCGGTTCCCCGGCCGGGAGGCGACCCAGGCGCGGACCGTGTCGGCGTACCAGTAGGGCTTGCCGCCCTCGACATGGTCGGGCGGGGGGAGCAGCCCGTGCTTGCGGTAGGAGCGGACGGTGTCCGGCTGCACCCGGATGTGCGCCGCGATCTCCTTGTAGGACCAGAGCCTTCGGTCGGTCATGAGGTGCACCTCCCTGCGCGCACCGCGGGGGCGACCGGAGGCGGTCGTCGGGGGAGCCGGGCGCTGCGCTGGCGATCACAAAGCCTGCGCCCGGTGAACGACGGAGAGTGACTGTGCGCAAGCGGCTGTGGGCCGGGTGTGACCGAGAGCCCGCGTATGCGCGACATGTGTGACACGACGGGGGAGTTTGTGACACAGCCGGGGCACAGAAGCGCGCGGGTTCATCGGCGGGGCGCGTTGACATCGGCGCGCCCCGTGAAGCGCCCCGCAGGGGCGCTGGGGGTGCCCCCGGCCGAAGGTTGGGGGAGGAACTGCGCGACCAGCCACCCCCGACCCGCACCCGCACACCCATCACTCCGTCCACCCCCGTAGGTGCCGTCGCCCCCTCTCTCGTCAGAATGTCCGGACAAACCATTGACACGACCTCCTCTCCCGGACTACAAACCACGGGAGAGCCATGACGAAGGGAAGCCGATGGCGTACGACCTGATCACCATGGGGCGGATCGGGGTGGATCTCTATCCGCTCCAGACCGGAGTCCCGCTCGCCCAGGTGTCGTCCTTCGGCAAGTTCCTCGGCGGGTCGGCGACGAACGTGGCCGTGGCGGCCGCCCGCCTCGGCCGCCGCACCGCCGTCATCACCCGCACCGGTGACGACGCCTTCGGCGCCTACCTGCACGAGGCCCTCCAGGGCTTCGGCGTGGACGACCGCTGGGTCACCCCGGTCCCCGGCCTGAACACCCCGGTCACGTTCTGCGAGATCTTCCCGCCGGACGACTTCCCGCTGTACTTCTACCGGCAGCCCAAGGCCCCGGACCTGGAGGTCGACGCCCACGAGCTGGACCTCGACGCCGTCCGCGACGCCCACATCTTCTGGATCACCGGCACCGGCCTGAGCGAGGAGCCCAGCCGCACGGCGACCCTCGCGGCCCTCGCCCACCGGGCCAAGGCGGGCACGACCGTCTTCGACCTCGACTGGCGCCCGATGTTCTGGAAGGACCCGGACGCCGCCCGGCCGTTCTACGCCGAGGCGCTCCGGCACACCACCGTCGCCGTCGGCAACCTCGACGAGGTGGAGGTCGCGACCGGCGTGCGCGAGCCGCAGGCCGCCGCCCAGGCACTCCTCGACGCCGGAGTCGAGATCGCCGTGGTCAAGCAGGGCCCCAAGGGCGTCCTCGCCGTCAGCCGCGACGGCGACCGGGCCGAGGTCCCGCCCCTGCCCGTGAACGTGCTGAACGGCCTCGGCGCCGGCGACGCCTTCGGCGGCTCCCTCTGCCACGGCCTGCTCGAAGGCTGGGACCTGGAGAAGATCATGCGGCACGCCAACGCGGCCGGTGCCATCGTCGCCTCCCGCCTGGAGTGCTCCTCCGCGATGCCGACCCCCGAAGAGATCGACGCCGCGCTCACCGCCGGAGCGGTGCTGTGAGGGCCGGCCGTGTCGCGGGCGCGCACCACGACGGCGGAGCCGGCGCCCCCGCGAGCCAGGTGAAGGTGGACGTCTCCGCCCTCGTCCACACCCGCACCCACCACCCCGAGGCGATCGCCGAGGCGGCCACCCGCCGCGTCCGCCGTCCGCTCCTCAACGAGGACGGCAAGCTGATGATCGTCGCCGCCGACCACCCGGCCCGGGGCGCCCTCGGCGTGGGCGGCGACACGCTCGCCATGGCCAACCGGGCCGAACTGCTGGAACGGCTCTGCCTGGCGCTGTCCCGCCCCGGCGTCGACGGCGTCCTCGCCACCGCCGACATCCTGGACGACCTGCTCCTGCTCGGTGCCCTCGACGGCAAGGTCGTCATGGGCTCGATGAACCGGGGCGGACTGCAGGGCGCCTCCTTCGAGCTCGACGACCGCTTCACCGGCCACCGCGCCGAGGACATACAGCGCCTCGGGTTCGACGCCGGCAAGCTGCTCCTGCGCATCGACTACGACGACCCGGGCTCCCTCACCACCCTGGAGTCCACGGCCCGCGCCATCGACGACATGGCCGCGCGCCGGCTGCCGGTCTTCGTCGAGCCGTTCATCAGCCGCCGCACCCCGGAGGGCAAGGTGAAGAACGACCTGTCCGCGGAGGCGGTCACCAAGTCCATCGCCATCGCCTCGGGTCTCGGCGGGAGTTCGGCCTACACCTGGCTGAAGGTCCCGGTCACCGACAACCCCGACGACATGGCGCAGGTCATGGAGACGTCCACCCTCCCCGCGGTGCTGCTGGGTGGCGAGGTCGGTGACGACCAGGACGGCGCGTACGAGAAGTGGCGCAGCGCCCTGCAACTCCCCACCGTGCGCGGCCTGGTGGTCGGCCGCTCGCTGCTGTACCCGGCGGACGGCGACGTGGCCGCCGCCGTGGACACCGCTGTCGGACTCCTGTGAGGGCGAGAAGATGACGACCGGCGAGCTGCACCTCACCAAGGGGTCGACCGCGAACGCCCAGTACACGCTCGACATCGACCCCAAGCGGGCCGGTTGGGCGCACAGCAGCCTGAGGATCGTCGAACTGACCCCGGGGGGAACGCATTTGTTCACCACCGGGGACAGCGAATGGATCGTGCTTCCGCTGCAGGGCGGTTGTACGGTGCGAACAGAGGGAAACGAGTTCCAGATCCTGGGCCGGGAGAGCGTGTTCAGCGGAGTCTCCGACTTCGCGTACGTGCCCCGGGACGCCCAGGTCCAGATCGCCTCCGGCGCGGGAGGCCGCTTCGCCCTGGCAGGAGCGAAGTGCGAGCGACGACTCCCCGCCCGCTACGGCCCCGCGCCGGAGGTCCCCGTCGAAGACCGCGGCAGCGGCACCAGCGCCCGCCGGGTGCGCAACTTCGCCTCCGCGTCCGCCTTCGACTGCGACAAGCTCATCGCCGTCGAGGTGATCACCCCCGGCGGCAACTGGTCCTCGTACCCGCCGCACAAGCACGACGAGCACCGGCCCGGCGAGGAGTCGGAGCTGGAGGAGATCTACTACTTCGAGATCGACGGACCGAACGGTATCGGGTATCAGCGCGTATTCCCCTCCCGTGAGGGCGGTACGGACGTCCTCGCCGAGGTCCGCTCCGGCGACGCCGTGCTCGTTCCCGACGGATGGCACGGCCCGTCGATCGCGCAGCCCGGCCACGACATGTACTACCTGAACGTCATGGCGGGGCCCGGTGCGACGCGGGAGTGGCGGATCTGCTTCCACCCGGACCATACGGAGGGTTACCGATGACGATTCGGTTGACCGTCGCGCAAGCGCTTGTCCGCTTCCTCGCCGTCCAGTTCACCGAGCGGGACGGCGAGCGCCGCCGCCTGATCGGCGCCACCTGGGGCATCTTCGGCCACGGCAACGTGGCCGGCCTCGGCCAGGCGCTCCTCGAGCACCTGGACGAGATGCCGTACCACCAGGGCCGTAACGAGCAGGCCATGGTGCACGCGGCGGTCGGCTACGCGCGTCAATCGAACCGTCTCTCCACCCACGCCGTGACGACGTCCATCGGGCCGGGCGCCACCAACCTGGTCACCGGCGCCGCCCTCGCCACCGTCAACCACCTCCCGGTCCTGCTCCTCCCCGGCGACGTCTTCGCCACCCGCCCCGCCGACCCGGTCCTCCAGCAGCTCGAGGTCCCGCACGCGGCCGACGTGTCCGTCAACGACACCCTCCGCCCCGTCTCGAAGTTCTTCGACCGGATCAACCGCCCCGAACAGCTGATCCCCTCCGCCCTCGCCGCCCTGCGGGTCCTCACCGACCCCGTCGAGACCGGCGCCGTCACCCTCGCCCTCCCCCAGGACGTGCAGGCCGAGGCGTACGACTGGCCGGAGGAGTTCTTCGCCGAGCGGGTGTGGACCGTGCGGCGGCCGGGCGCCGACCCCGCCGAACTCGCCGCGGCCGTGACGGCGATCCGGAACGCGCGCAGGCCCCTGGTCATCGCGGGCGGCGGGGTCCACCACAGCCGCGCCGAGGCCGTCCTCACCGAGTTCGCCGAGGCCACCCGCATCCCGGTCGCCTCGACCCAGGCCGGCAAGGGTTCGCTCCGCTGGGACCACCCGCAGGACGTCGGCGGCGTCGGCCACACCGGCACTGCCACCGCCGACGAACTCGCCCGCACCGCCGACCTGGTGATCGGCGTCGGCACCCGCTACACCGACTTCACCACGGCCTCCGGCACCCTCTTCGAGAACCCGGACGTCCGCTTCCTCAACCTCAACATCGCCCCCTACGACGGCCACAAGCTGGCCGGCCTGCCCCTGGTCGCCGACGCCCGCAGCGGTCTCGCGCAACTGCGCCGGGCCCTGGACGGCCACCGGACCGCCGACTCGTACGTCACCGAGTACACCGAGGACAAGGAGCGCTGGGAGCAGCGCGTCGACGCCTGCTACGAGGCCGACGAGCCCGACATCCGGCCGACCCAGCCGCAGGTCCTCGGCGCCCTGGACGCGCTCGTCGACGAGACGGACGTCCTGATCAACGCGGCGGGCTCGCTCCCCGGCGACCTGCACCGGATGTGGCGGGCGCGGTCGCGGGACCAGTACCACGTGGAGTACGGCTACTCGTGCATGGGCTACGAGATACCGGCCGCCATCGGGGTGAAACTCGCGGCGCCGGAGCGGAACGTGTGGGCGCTGGTCGGCGACGGCACGTATCTGATGATGCCGACGGAGATCGTCACCGCCGTGCAGGAGGGGACAGCCATCAAGGTGCTGCTGGTGCAGAACCACGGCTACGCCTCCATCGGCGGACTCTCCGAGTCGGTGGGCGGCGAGCGGTTCGGCACCGCGTACCGCTTCCCCTCGGACGACGGCACCTTCACGGGTGCCCCGCTCCCCGTCGACCTGGCCGCCAACGCGGCCAGCCTCGGCATGCGCGTCCTGCGCGCGAAGACTGTCCGGGACCTGCGCACGGCACTCGCCGAGGCGCGGGCCGCCGACACTCCCACATGTGTCTACGTGGAGACGGAAACGGCCGACACTGTGTCGGGCCCGCCTCCCGCGCAGGCCTGGTGGGATGTACCTGTGGCCGAGACCGCGACCCGATCGTCCGCGGTCAAGGCACGTGAGCTCTACGAACGGCACGTCTCGACCCGACGCCGCCATCTGTGAAGGAGTAACCGGTCATGACGAAGATCGTCAACCACTGGATCGGCGGCAAGTCCGTCGACGGCACGTCGGGCAACTACGGGCCGGTCACCGACCCGGCCACCGGCGCTGTCACCACGAAGGTCGCGTTCGCGTCGGTCGACGAGGTCGACGCCGCGGTCGCCGCCGCCAAGGACGCCTTCGCGACCTGGGGCCAGTCCTCGCTGGCCAAGCGCACGGAGATCCTGTTCCGCTTCCGTGCCCTGCTGGACGCGAACCGGGACGCGATCGCCGAGCTGATCACGGCCGAGCACGGCAAGGTGCACAGCGACGCCCTCGGCGAGGTCGCCCGCGGTCTGGAGATCGTCGACCTGGCGTGCGGCATCAACGTGCAGCTGAAGGGCGAGCTGTCCACGCAGGTCGCCAGCCGCGTCGACGTCTCCTCGATCCGCCAGCCCCTCGGCGTCGTCGCGGGCATCACGCCGTTCAACTTCCCGGCGATGGTCCCGATGTGGATGTTCCCGATCGCCATCGCGACCGGCAACACCTTCGTCCTCAAGCCGTCCGAGAAGGACCCGTCCGCCTCGATCAAGCTCGCCGAGCTGCTGGCCGAGGCCGGGCTGCCCGACGGCGTCTTCAACGTCGTGCACGGCGACAAGGTGGCCGTGGACCGGCTCCTGGAGCACCCGGACGTCAAGGCGGTCTCCTTCGTCGGCTCGACCCCGATCGCCCGCTACATCCACACCACCGCCTCCGCCAACCACAAGCGCGTCCAGGCGCTGGGCGGTGCCAAGAACCACATGCTGGTCCTGCCGGACGCCGACCTGGACGCGGCCGCCGACGCCGCCGTCTCCGCGGCCTACGGCTCGGCGGGCGAGCGCTGCATGGCCATCTCCGCGGTCGTCGCGGTGGGCGCGATCGGCGACGAGCTGGTGGAGAAGATCCGCGAGCGCGCCGAGAAGATCAAGATCGGCCCCGGCAACGACCCCACCTCCGAGATGGGCCCGCTGATCACGGCCGTTCACCGCGACAAGGTGGCCTCCTACGTCTCCGGCGCCGCCGCCGAGGGTGCCGAGGTCGTCCTGGACGGCACCGGCTACACGGTCGAGGGCTTCGAGGACGGCCACTGGATCGGCATCTCGCTCCTCGACAAGGTGCCCACCACCGCCAAGGCCTACCAGGACGAGATCTTCGGCCCGGTCCTGTGCGTCCTGCGCGTGGAGACGTACGAGGAGGGTGTGGCGCTGATCAACGCCTCCCCCTTCGGCAACGGCACCGCGATCTTCACCCGGGACGGCGGCGCCGCCCGCCGCTTCCAGCTGGAGATCGAGGCCGGCATGGTCGGCGTGAACGTGCCGATCCCGGTCCCCGTGGGCTACCACTCCTTCGGTGGCTGGAAGGACTCGCTCTTCGGCGACCACCACATCTACGGCAACGACGGCACGCACTTCTACACCCGCGGCAAGGTCGTCACCACCCGCTGGCCCGACCCGGCGGACGCGCCCGCGGGCGTCGACCTGGGCTTCCCGCGCAACCACTGAGCGTGGCCGCCTGACCCCGTCGGGGCCGTCCGGTATCCGGACGGCCCCGACTTTTTTTGTCGGCCGTGCTGCGGTTCTCGTTTTCACGGGAGGAAACGGGTGACTTAAGTTCTTTGCGTTCATGACCTTCGAAACCAAGGTCATGCCAATAAGGAGCTTGATGATTACCCCATCAGGTCGCTCAACCCTACGAAAGTGATGTGGCCACCGACGCTTTAAGGGTGCGGAATCCGAAGGTAAACAGCCATTGACGCAATGGTTTTCGTCGGGGTTCCATGCAGCGCAGCCCAACCGCCGGAGGCATCCGCCAGAGTCGATCGGAACCGCCGCATGACCGACACGCTCCGCCCTGTCGAGAACGCCCTCACAGAGGCGTCCGACAGTCCCAAGACGCTCAAGCGCTCCATCGGAGTAGTCGGCGGCACCCTCCTCACCCTCTCCTGCGTCACCCCGGCCTCCACGCTCTTCGTGGTCGTCCCCGACCTGTTCGGCTCCCTCGGGACCGCCACCGCCCTCACGATCGCCATCGGCTCCCTCCTCTGTATCGCCGTGGCCTTCTGCTACTCCGAGCTGGGCACCCTCATCCCCAGCGCGGGCGGCGAGTACGCGATGGTCTCGACGCTGGCGGGCCGCCTCGCCGGCTGGCTGGTCTTCGTCCTCTCCCTCCTCGTCGTGATGATCGTGCCCCCGGTGATCGCGATGGGCACGGCCGACTACCTCGCCCCGATCGTCCACCTGGACCCGGCCATGACCGGCGCCGGCGTGATGCTCCTCGCGACCCTCGCCGGCCTTCTGGACCTGCGCGCGAACGCCTGGATCACCGGCATCTTCCTGGTCCTGGAGGTCATCGCCGCGGGCGTGGTGGCGGTGCTGGGCTTCTCCCACAGCCACCGGGGCGTGGACAGCCTCACCTCGATGCAGGTCGCGGACACGGGCGGCCACACCACGACCGTCACCGCGATGCTCGTCGTCTCCGGCCTGGCCATCGCCCTCTTCGTCACCCAGGGCTTCTCGACCGCGGTCTACCTCTCCGAGGAACTGGAGGACCCGCGCCGCAACGTCGCCCGCACGGTCCTCGCCACCCTCGCGATCTCCACGGTGGTCATCCTCGTCCCGGTCGCCGCGATCACCATGGGCGCGACCGACCTCAAGGCCCTCACCGGCGGCGACATCAGCTCCATGGTCACGGCCTGGTCCAACTCCGCGGTCGGCACCTTCGTCAGCCTCTGCGTGGCCCTCGCGATCATCAACGCGGGCATCGTCATGGTCATCCAGAACTCCCGCGTCCTGTTCGCCTCGGCACGCGACAAGGCCTGGCCGGGCCCGGTCAACAGCGCCCTCTCCCGCCTCGGCCGCTTCGGCTCCCCCTGGGTCGCCACCCTCGCCGTCGGCGTCCCCGGCGCCCTCCTCTGCTTCGTCAACCTCGACACCCTGTACGGCGTGACGGGCGTCTCGGTGACCGGCATGTACCTCCTCGTCGCCATCGCCGCCCTCCTCTCCCGCCGCGGCCACC
Organism: Streptomyces sp. NPDC013157; assembly: GCF_042899865.1. Lineage (NCBI taxonomy): Bacteria > Bacillati > Actinomycetota > Actinomycetes > Kitasatosporales > Streptomycetaceae > Streptomyces > Streptomyces sp. NPDC013157. Next base: position 65,695 of record NZ_JBIBAK010000006.1, read on the forward strand.
ACAAGCACACCCCGGCCTGGCGCATGCCGCTCTGGCCCGCGATGCCGATCCTCCTCATCGCCGTCCTCGGCTACATCCTCACCCAGCAGGAAACGACCTACCTCCTCTGGACCGGCGGCATCACCGCCGCCGCCACCCTCTACTGGGCCCTGTACCTCCGCCCCCGCAAGGAAACCCACTGGGTGGTCTCCATCCCGGAGGACGCCCAGACCTGACGGTCGGCGCCCGCGGGGAACCACCCGACCGGCCCCCACCGGCCCGCGGGGATCCACCGGCCGGTCCGGCGCCGCCGATATCCGTCGTTGCGGCTGATCGCCGTTGCGGCGGGCTGCCGGATCGGGGGGTGATGTTGGTGGAGTGGCGCCGGTTGTGAGCGCCGGGGCGGGTGGTCGGCCTCAGGGGCGCG
>NZ_JBIBAK010000006.1:66198-281391 GCF_042899865.1 Streptomyces sp. NPDC013157
CGGGGAACTGCGCGATCGGCCCCCACCGGCCCGCGCGGACGCACCGGTCGGTCCGGCGCCGCCGATATCCGTCGTTGCGGCTGATCGCCGTTGCGGCGGGCAGTCGGATCGGGGGGTGATGTTGGTGGAGTGGCGCCGGTTGTGAGCGCCGGGGCGGGTGGTCGGCCTCAGGGGCGCGGGGAACTGCGCGATCGGCCCCCACCGGCCCGCGCGGACGCACCGGTCGGTCCGGCGCCGCCGATATCCGTCGTTGCGGCTGATCGCCGTTGCGGGGGGATCGGGGTGCGGCGGGATCCGGTGGCGCGGCGGTGGGTGTGGGCGCCGGGGTGGGCGGCCGATCCCAGGGGCGCTGGGGGAGGAACTGCGCGACCGGCCACGACGGTGCGCAACCCTTTTCGGCGGCGCGAGCACCCGCAGGGAAGCGCCCCGGTGTCAACCCGGTGTACCGCACTCGAAGTACACGGCAACCTGCCCCTACTCCTCGGGGATGGCCCGCTGTTCAGCCCACCGTCGGCATCGGATGCCGGTGCGGGCCCGTACCGTTGAAGCATGGATCTTCGACCCCCCGGCCTACGAGCACTGCTCGGGCGGCCGCGACGGCTGCTGGCCGCCGCGGCCGCCGTCGTCGTGCTCGTCGGCGCCGGTACGTGGACGGCCGTCGCCTCCGACGACCCGTCCCCGGTGCACCGGACCGACCAGGTCATGGCAGTGGACGGGGTGCGTGTCGACACCTCGTTCTTCACCACGTCCGGCACCGGCCGACGCCCCGCGGTCCTCCTCGCCCACGGCTTCGGCGGCAACAAGAACGACATGCGCGCCGAGGCCGAGGACCTCGCCCGCGACGGCTACGCGGTCCTCACCTGGTCCGCCCGCGGCTTCGGCAGGTCCACCGGGAAGATCGGCCTCAACGACCCGAAGGGCGAGGTCGCCGACGTCTCCAGGCTCATCGACTGGCTGGCGAAGCAGCCGCAGGTGCAGCTGGACAAGACCGGCGACCCGCGCGTCGGCATGGCGGGCGGCTCGTACGGCGGCGCGATCTCCCTGCTCACCGCCGCCTACGACCCACGGGTCGACGCCATCGCCCCCTCCATCACGTACTGGAACCTCGCGGACGCCCTGTTCCCGAACGGCGTCTTCAAGAAGCTGTGGGCCGGGATCTTCTTCAACACCGGCGGCGGCTGCGCCAACTTCCAGCCGGAGCTGTGCGCGATGTACGACCGGGTCGCCGAGTCGGGCAAGCCGGACGCGGCCGCGGTCAAGCTCCTCGAAGAGCGGTCGCCTTCGGCCGTCGGCAGCCGCATCAAGGTGCCGACGCTGCTCTTCCAGGGGCAGACCGACTCCCTCTTCACGCTCTCCCAGTCCGACGCCGCGGCGAAGGCCATCAAGGCCAACGGCGCCCCCGTCGACGTCGACTGGATCGCCGGCGGCCACGACGGCGGCGACCTGGAGACCAGCCGTGTCGAGGGCCGGGTCACGTCGTGGTTCGACCGGTACCTGAAGGGCGACAAGGCAACCGACACCGGGCCCGCCTTCCGGATCACCCGCACCGGCGGCGTCGACTCCACCGACGGCGCCGCCCAGCTGCGCGGCGCCACCGCCGGCAGCTACCCCGGCCTGGAGAGCGACCGGAAGAACATCACCCTGAAGGGCGGCACCCAGCGCGTCGCCAACCCGGCCGGCGCCAGCCCGCCCGGCGTCTCCGCGCTGCCCGGCCTCGGCGGCTCCGGCGGCCTCGCCCAGCTCTCCTCCCTCGGCGTCGGCATCTCCCTCGACTTCCCGGGCCAGTACGCCCGCTTCGACTCGGCCCCGATGACCGACACCGTGCAGATCACCGGCACCCCCACGGCCACCGTCCACCTCACCTCCACCAGCGACGACGCCGTGCTCTTCGGCAAGGTGTACGACGTCGGCCCGGACGGCACCCAGCAGGTGCTGCCCTCCCAGCTGGTCGCCCCGGTCCGCGTCGAGGGCGCCAAGGCCGGCAAGGACGTCACCATCACCCTCCCGGCCATCGACCACGAGGTGCAGAAGGGCCACCGGCTGCGCCTGGTCCTCGCCTCCACCGACCTCGGCTACGCCTCCCCGACCGCCCCGGCCACCTACACCGTCTCCCTCAAGAGCCCCCTGAGCGTGCCGACGGCACCCCGGGTGGACACGGCCGCCGCACCGCTGCCCGCCTGGGTGTGGTGGCTGCCGCTGGCCGGCGCGGTGGCCGCCCTGGCCCTGCTGCTCACCGGCCGCCGCCGCACCGCCGGCCCGGCCCCCGCCCCGGCGCTCGCCGAAGTCCCGCTCCAGATAACGGACCTGAGCAAGCGCTACGCGGGTTCGACCGACCGGTACGCGGTCCGGGAGCTGTCCTTCCGCGTGGAGAAGGGCCAGGTGCTGGGCCTCCTCGGCCCGAACGGCGCGGGCAAGACCACCACGCTGCGCATGCTGATGGGGCTGATCAGGCCTGACGGCGGCGAGGTCCGGGTCTTCGGTCACGCCATCCGCCCCGGCGCCCCCGTCCTCTCCCGGGTCGGCGCCTTCGTGGAGGGCGCCGGCTTCCTGCCGCACCTGTCCGGCCGGGAGAACCTGGAGCTGTACTGGCAGGCCACCGGGCGCCCGCCGGAGGACTCCCACATCGAGGAGGCCCTGGAGATCGCCGGCCTCGGCGACGCACTGGCCCGCGCGGTCCGTACGTACTCGCAGGGCATGCGCCAGCGCCTCGCCATCGCCCAGGCCATGCTCGGCCTGCCGGACCTGCTCATCCTCGACGAACCCACCAACGGCCTCGACCCGCCGCAGATCCGAGAGATGCGCGAGGTGATGATCCGCTACGCGGCCGCCGGCCGCACGGTGATCGTCTCCAGCCATCTCCTCGCCGAGGTCGAACAGTCCTGCACCCACCTCGTGGTGATGGACCGCGGCCGGCTCGTCCAGGCCGGACCGGTCGCCGACATCGTCGGCTCCGGCGACACCATCCTCGTCGGCACCGGCACCCCCGTGGAGGAGCCGGTCGTGGAGAAGGTGGCCGCGCTGCCCGGCGTGGCCTCCGTGACCGGTACGGACGACGGCCTGCTCGTCCGCATGGAGCCCGGCGGCAGCGCCCCGCGCCTGGTCGCCGAACTCGTCCGGCTCGACGTACCGGTGGCGTCGGTCGGCCCGCACCGCCGTCTGGAAGACGCCTTCCTGACCCTGATCGGAGGTTCCGCGTGAGCACGCTCACCGAGAAGGCCGCGGTCGCCTCCGGCTACCGGGCGGGCCGCACCCTGCCGCTCCGCGTCGAGCTGGTCCGCCAGCTCAAGCGGCGCCGCACCCTGGTGATGGGCGCGATCCTGGCCGTACTGCCCTTCGTGCTGCTGATCGCGTTCGCCGTCGGCGGGCAGCCGGGCAGGGAGAACGGCCAGGTCACCCTGCTGGACACGGCCACCGCGTCCGGCGCCAACTTCGCCGCGGTCAACCTGTTCGTGTCCGCGGGCTTCCTGCTGGTCATCCCGGTCGCCCTGTTCTGCGGGGACACGGTCGCCTCGGAGGCCGGCTGGTCCTCCCTGCGCTACCTGCTCGCGGCACCCGTGCCGAGGGCCCGCCTGCTGTCGTCCAAGCTGGTCGTCGCGCTCGGCCTCAGCCTGGCCGCGATGATCCTGCTGCCGCTGGTCGCCCTGGCCGTCGGCACGGCCGCCTACGGCTGGGGGCCCCTCCAGATCCCGACCGGCGGCTCACTCGACACCACCGCCGCCGCCCAGCGCCTCACGATCGTCGTCGCGTACATCTTCCTGTCCCAACTGGTCACCGCGGGCCTCGCGTTCTGGCTCTCCACGAAGACCGACGCCCCCCTCGGCGCGGTCGGCGGCGCGGTCGGCCTGACCATCGTCGGCAACGTCCTGGACGCGGTCACCGCCCTCGGCCACTGGCGTGACTTCCTGCCCGCGCACTGGCAGTTCGCCTGGGCGGACGCCGTACAACCCCACCTGGAGTGGTCCGGCATGATCCAGGGCACGGCGGTCTCGATAACGTACGCCCTGGTGCTGTTCGCGCTGGCCTTCCGGGGTTTCGCCCGCAAGGACATCGTCTCCTAGGTCACCGGACGATCTCCCTCCGGCCTCGAAACCGCTGGTCCGTGGCCTCTTCGAGATTCATCCGCAACGCATTGGGGCGCACGTTCCGGCCCCCTGCGCCGTCACAGTCGACGACAAGCCAGGAAGTCGACTCCGACCGGCACAGGGGGCACAGCGATGAACCGACACCGGACCCGACGACAGACGTGCGCGGCACTGCTCGCCATCACCACCGCGGGCGCGCTGCTGCTGACCGCCTGCGGCGCGGACGAGAACCACGCGAACGGCCCGAAGTACCCGATCTCCACCGGGGCCCCGGCCCCCACCTCGGCCCAGGGCGACGAGACCGCCCCGCCCTCCGACCACCTCTCCACCTTCGCCCTCGACGTCGACACCGCCTCCTACGGCTACGCCCGCCGCACCCTCGCCGACGGCGGCCGCCCCGACCCCGCGACCATCCGGCCCGAGGAATTCGTCAACAGCTTCCGCCAGGACTACCGCACACCCGAGCACAACGGCTTCACGGTCACCGTCGACGGCGCCCGCACCGGCAAGCCGAACTGGTCCCTGGTCCGCGTGGGCCTCGCCACCCGCCCCGCCGACGACGATCCCGACGCCCGCCCCCCGGCCGCCCTCACCTTCGTCGTCGACGTCTCCGGCTCCATGGGCGAACCGGGCCGCCTCGACCTCGCCAAGAAGTCCCTGGACACGATGACCGACCGGCTGCGCGACGACGACTCGGTCGCGCTCGTCACCTTCAGCGAACACGCCGAGACGGTCCTCCCGATGACCCGCCTCGGCGGCCACCGCGCCGAGATCCACGACGCGGTCGACGGCCTCGAGGCACTCTCCTCCACCAACCTCGGCGAGGGCGTCGAGACCGGCTACGCCACCGCCGTCGAGGGCCTGCGCAAGAACGCCACCAACCGTGTCGTCCTGATCTCCGACGCCCTCGCCAACGACGGCGAGACCGACCCGAACGCCATCCTCGAGCGCATCGACGGCGACCGCCGCGCGTACGGCATCACCCTGTTCGGCGTCGGCGTGGGCAGCGACTACGGCGACGCGCTCATGGAACGCCTGGCCGACAAGGGCGACGGCCACACGGTGTACGTCTCCGACACCGCGACCGCCGCCGACGTCTTCTGCCGTCAACTCCCGCAGAACATCGACCTGGTGGCCCGCGACGCCAAGGCCCAGGTGGCCTTCGACCCGCACACCGTCGCCGAGTTCCACCTGATCGGCTACCAGGACCGCAAGGTCGCCGACCAGGACTTCCGCAACGACAAGGTGGACGGCGGCGAGATCGGCCCCGGCCACACGGTCACCGCCCTCTACGCGGTCCGCACCAACCCCGGCACCGACGGCCACCTCGCGACAGCCACGGTCCGCTGGCTGGACCCCAACACCCGCTCACCGCACGAGAACACGGGCTCCATGGAGACCGACGCCCTCCACGACGACGTCTGGTCGGCCTCCCCACGCTTCCAGGTGACGGCAGTGGCGGCCTACTTCGCGGACGCGCTGGCGGACGGGGAGTACGACATGCCGGGAGCACCGAGCCTCACGAAGCTCCGGTCCCGGGCAGCCGCTCTGGCCGAGGTGACCGAAGACAAGGAAGTCGCCGAGTTGTCCACCGCGATCGGCGAGGCAACGCCCCTTTAGGGGCGCTGGGGGTCCCCCGGCCGAAGGCTGGGGGAGGAACTGCGCGACCAGCCACCACGCACCCGCACCCGGCGCACCGCCGCATCCCCTACGGCGAAGCCCATTGACCTCCCCTTACTTCCGAGTAAGTTGACGCCCCATGAGCGTACGCAGCGACCTCAAACGAGCACGTCGACGAACCGACCTGGCCAACCGTGGCAAGGTCGAAGTCATCAAGGACGAGGCCGGGGTCGTGCGGGAGGCGCGCCGCCCGCCCCTCGCCGCCCCGCTCACGACGGGCTCCCTCGCCGACCTCCCCCACACCAACGCGGCGGAGGCCCCCCACGCCACGGCGATCCGCCGCAGCGACGGCCCGGTCACCGCAGAAGCCTTCGCCGCCCAGGTGACCTCCGCCGCAAAGGGCCTGATCGCCGCCGGCCTCGCCGCAGGCGACCGCGTCGCCGTGATGTCCCGTACCCGCTACGAGTGGACGGTCCTCGACTTCGCCGTCTGGGCGGCCGGCGGTGTGACCGTCCCGGTCTACCCCACCTCCTCCGCCGACCAGGTGGAGTGGATCGTCCGGGACTCCGGCGCCCGCCACGTCGTCACCGAGACCGCGCAGAACACCGCCACCGTCACCACCGGCACGGCCTCCCACCCCCGCCCCCCGCGCCTCTGGGAACTCGACGGCGGCGCGCTCGCCGACCTCACCCTCCTCGGCCGGGAGATCCCGGACGAGGAGGTGACCAAGCGCCGTGGCGGCCTCACCCCCGACACGGTCGCCACCGTCTGCTACACCTCCGGCACCACCGGCCGCCCCAAGGGCTGTGTCCTCACCCACGCCAACCTGCACGCCGAGGCCGCCAACACGGTCGAGCTGCTGCACCCCGTCTTCCAGGCGGTCACCGGCCGGACCGCGTCGACCCTGCTGTTCCTCCCGCTCGCCCACATCCTGGGCCGTACGCTCCAGATCGCCTGCCTGCTGGGCCGGATCGAGATGGGCCACTTCCCGAGCGTGAAACCGGACGAACTCCGGCCCGCGCTGCGGGAGTTCCGGCCGACGTTCCTGGTCGGGGTGCCGTACCTCTTCGAGAAGATCCACGACACCGGGCGGGCGACCGCCGAGAAGATCGGCCGGGCCGCCTCCTTCGACCGGGCGGAGCGGATCGGCGTGCGGTTCGCCGAGGCGTATCTCGACAAGTTCCTCGGCACGGGAAAAGGCCCCGGACCCGGCCTCTACGCCGCCTGGGCGCTGTACGACCTGCTGGTCTACCGCCGCATCCGCAGGGAACTCGGCGGCCGGATGCGGTACGCCATCAGCGGCGGCTCACCGCTCGACCGCGACCTGAACCTGTTCTTCCACGCGGCCGGCATCGTCGTCTACGAGGGCTACGGCCTGACCGAGACCAGCGCGGCCGCCACGATCGTGCCGCCGCTCGCGCCCCGCCCCGGCACGGTGGGGCAGCCGATCCCGGGTACGGCCGTCCGGATCGCCGAGGACGGCGAGGTGCTGATCAAGGGCCCGGTGGTGTTCGGCTCGTACTGGAACAACCCGGCCGCCACCGCCGAAGTGCTGCCGGACGACGGCTGGTTCGAGACCGGCGACCTCGGCGCGCTCGACGAGGACGGCTATCTCACCATCACCGGCCGCAAGAAGGACATCCTGGTCACCTCCGGCGGCAAGAACGTCTCCCCGGCCGTCCTGGAGGACCGGCTGCGCAGCCGGTCACCCGTCGGCCAGTGCCTGGTGGTCGGCGACAGCCGGCCGTTCGTCGCCGCGCTGATCACGCTGGACCCCGAGGCGGTCGCCCACTGGCTGTCCGTACGGAAACTGCCGCCGGACACCCCGCTCGCCGAGCTGGTGCGCGACGACCGGATGCGGGCCGAGGTGCAGCAGGCGGTCGACCACGCCAACCTGGCCGTCTCCCGTGCCGAGTCGATCCGCGCCTTCGCCCTGGTGGAGGGCGAGTTCAACGAGGAGAACGGCCTGCTCACGCCGTCCCTGAAAGTCAAGCGGCACGCGGTGACGGCCCGGTACGCGGCCGAGATCGAGGCGCTGTACCGGAAGTGAGCACAAGTCGGCGGGCCGCCGGAGGAACCGGTGGCCCGCCGCCCGCGGAGCGTGTCGGCTACTTGTTGCCGACGCCGTTCGCGGACAGGACCGCGATGTCGTCCACGATGTGCGACAGCGGCTCGTCGCCCTTGGCCTGGGTGGAGTTCTCCACGCACTGCTGGTTCTGCGGCGCGGACAGGATCGGCACGTCCTGGCCGACGCCGACGGCGACCGCACCGATCAGACCCTGCAGGTTCGCCTTGGCCGGAAGGCCGACGCACGGCTTGTTGAGCGAGCCTTGGACCAGCGAGAGCTGCGGGCTCTGGTCGCCGAACGTGGCCGAGTTGCCGAACTCCGACTTGGCGCCGTTGCCGCTGGCCGAGGTGGTGCCGTTGTCGTTGCCGGTGGCCAGGGCCTGGGGAGCGGCCGTGGCAGCGAAACCGGCGACGGTGACGGCGACAGCCGCGGTTGCCCACAGCTTCTTCATGTTCGTTCCCTTTCGAAAGGCGGACTCCGGGGAGGAGCTGCGTGATCGTCAACTTACCCGGATTCGCCGAGGTTGCGTGGTATGCCCCGATCGGCGTAGCGCGGTCGGATCAGCCGACCAGCGCCCTCGCGCCCGGGGCCCGGAGGGCTTCCGGACTACTTGTTGCCGGTGCCGTTCGCGGACAGCGCGGAGATGTCGTCCAGGATGTGCGACAGCGGCTCGTCGCCCTTGGCCTGGGTGGAGTTCTCGACGCACTGCTGGTTCTGCGGCGCGGACAGGATCGGCACGTCCTGAAGGACGCCGACGGCACCGAGACCGGCCAGGCCCTGGAGGTTCAGCTTCGCCGGGAGGCCGATGCAGGGCTTGTTGAAGGAGCCCTGGATGAGCGCCAGCTGGGGGCTCATGTTGCCGTACGTGGCGGAGTTGCCGAACGCCTGCTGGGCACCGTTGCCGCTGGCGGAGGTGGTGCCGTGGTCGTTGCCGGTGGCCAGGGCCGGCGAGGCGGCGGCAGCGGAGGCGCCGACGACGGAGGCTGCGACTGCGGCGGCGGCCAGAACCTTCTTGATCACTTGTCAGTTCCCTTCTGAGGACACCCCGTCCACCGGAGCGCACTGGTCAACTGCACGCGCTCCGTTTGGTTGCTCCGCTTCACTCCAATGGCCCACGGTCCGGCAATCCCCGGTTTGTGCGCCGGCCCGGGTTTCCGGGGAATTCCGGGCGACCGTCGGTCCGAACGGGTGACGTGCCGTCCGGTGCCGCAACCATTCCGGATGCGGGCGGTTGATGCCGGGCAGGAACGTCCGTCTTGGCCTGGAGCCAGGGCAGGAAAGGAATAGCGAAATGCTGAAGAAGGCAATGGCCGCGGCGGCGGTCGCCGTGTCCGTCGTAGGCGTGTCGGCGGCGGCAGCCCCCCAGGCGCTTGCCACCGGCAACGACCACGGCACCACCTCCGCCAGCGGCAACGACGCCAAGGAGGCGTTCGGCAACTCGGTGACCAAGGGCAAGATGAGCCCGCAGGCCACCCTGGTCCAGGGCTCGCTCAACAAGCTCTGTGTCGGCCTCCCGGCGAAGGCGAACGCCCAGGCGATCTTCGGCCTCATCGCCGCCGTCGGGGTGGCCCAGGACATCCCGGTCCTGTCCGCGCCGCAGAACCAGCAGTGTGCCGAGAACTCCACCCAGGCCAAGGGCGACGAGCCGCTGTCGCACGTCGTGGACGACATCGCGGTCCTCGCGGCCAACGGCGTCGCCAACCAGTGACCCTGGTCCTGTCAGAAGCCCGCCCGGGCAGCGCGTGTTCATGCGCTCCCGGGCGGGCTTTCGTCGTGGCCGCGCAATTCCCGCCGTCGGAAGACGCGTCAAAGAAGCGTTTCCTCTCTTTATGTCAATTCTGCGAGGGCGTTCGAGTGAATTAACCGACAGCGGGCGTTCCGTAGTTTCTTCGGCTGTCTATTCCTCGTTCTACAGCCTGCCGGTCATGGTGCGAGCCGTTCATGCTGTGCTCGCTCGGTTTCGGCCGACATACGGGCATGACCGCAGAGAAGGGAAAGTTCATGAAGAAGACCGCCGCTGTGATCGCCGGCACCATCCTGGCGCTGGGCGCTGCCGTCCCCGCCTTCGCCGACGCCGGTGCGCAGGGCACTGCCTCCACCTCCCCGGGCGTCATCTCCGGCGACGTGATCGAGGTTCCGGTCCACGTCCCGGTCAACGCCTGCGGCGACACCGTCGACGTCATCGGCCTGCTGAACCCGGCGCTCGGCAACCCCTGCGTCAACGACTGACGGCGTCACACAGCGCACCAGCCTCCCGGCTGCGTCATGGCCGGCCTCGGACCGCCGATTCTTCGCATCCGCGGTCCGAGGCCGGCTTTCCACTTCGACGAGCAGGAAGACAACGAGATTGCGACAGACCCTCAGCAGGGGAATGCTCGCGGCCGCCGCCGCGACGAGCATCCTGTCCCTGTACGGCAGTCCCGCGCTCGCCGGCACGGACCCGACCGGGACCGCGGCCGGTTCGGCGGGTGCCGTGCCGGGCGGGGCCGTCCGGACCCCGGCGAGCGCTCCGGCCGACCACTGCGCCGACTCGGCCGACACCGCCACCGCTTCGCACCCGGCGGTCGGCAACTCCTGCGGCGGTGACCGGGGTTCGGACGAGCACACCCGCGACCGCGCACGCGAGGGCTCGGGACACGGCTCCGAGGGGAACACCGGCGGCGAGACCGGCACCACTCCGCCGCCCGACAACCGCGAGACGCCTCCGGCCTACGGGGACGACGTGCCGCCGGTCTACGGTGAGGAGACTCCCCCCGCGTACGGCGACGAGACTCCGCCCGCATACGGTGAGGAGACTCCGCCCGCGTACGGTGAGGAGACTCCGCCCGCGTACGGTGAGGAGACTCCGCCCGCGTACGGCGAAGACACCCCGCCCGCGCCGACGTCTCCGCCTCCGACCACGAAACCGCCGACGTCCCCGCCTACCACCACACGGCCCCCGACATCGCCACCGCCGGCCACGCAGCCGCCGACGTCCCCGCCGCCGGGCCGGACGCCTCCGCACGGTGGGCAGCACCACGGGACGCCGCCCAGCCTGCCGCACACCGGAAGTGCGGCCATGCTCGCGACCTCGGCCGCCGGCGCCGCGCTCCTCGCGGGTGGGGCGGTCCTGTTCCGCCGGGGACGAGCGGCCTCCCGTCGGCCGTAGCAGAAGCCGGAAGCAGGGTGCCGGACGCAGGGTGCCGGACGCCCGAAAGGCCCGGCACCCGCCCGTCAGCTCCGTACCGTGTCCGGCGCGGACTCCCGCCGCCCGGCCGGGACGCCCCAGCCGGCCGGCCCCGAGCGCAGCCGCCGCCGTACCCCACGCACCAGCGTCGGAGCGGTGAAGCCGGCGCCGTGCACGAAGCGCATCGCCGGACCGAAGCCCGCCGCCGTGACCAGACCGGCCAGGAACAGCCCGGGATACGACGACTCGAAGTCCCGGCCCACCTCGGGCGCCCCGTCGGCCCCGGTCACCAGGGTCGTCCGCAGGTCGTCGGCGAGCAGCCCGAGCCGCCCCCGGGTCGCCCTGAACCCGGTGGCCGCGATGACGTGTTCGGTCACCAGGGTGCCCACCCCGCCACCGCGCACCGTGGTGTCCAGGCGCACCCCGCCCGCCGTCGCGCGCGCCGCCGTGACCTCGCGGCCGAGCAGCACCTCCACCCCGGACTCCACCCGTTCCCGCACCCACCAGGCGCCGGCCGGACCGAGGGCGTTCGCCGCGATCCGGGTCCGGGTCGGCTCGGCGAGCCGCCGGTACAGTCCGGGCCGCTCGGAGTAGAACCAGTTGCGCCAGCCGGGACCGAGCCCGCTGTGCGGGGCGCGGACCGACTGCCACCACGGCCGCTGCCAGGGCGGCGGCACCTCGTTCCAGAACAGCTCGTCCGCGCGCACCAGCACCCTTGCCCGGCTGCCCAGTTCGGCGAGGAGCGCGGCCGTCTCCAGGGCCGCCTGGCCGCCGCCGATCACCGTGACGTCCCGGCCCCGGAAGCGGCCCAGGTCGGCGTGGTGGCTGCTGTGCGTGACCAGGTCGGGGGAGAGGCCGCGCACGGCCGCGGGGATCTCGACGAACGGCAGTACGCCGACGGCGAGGGCGACCGTCCGGCCGCGCAGCACCTCGCCGTCCGCCGTCGTCGCCTCGAAGCCGCCGGTGCGCGGCGCGATGCGCGTGACCATGCGTTCGTCGACGGGCGGCGCGGCGTTGCGGGCGAACCACAGGCCGTACTCGGCGAACATCTCCAGTGGGATCGGCTGCCCGTGCCGGGCCGCCACTCCGCGGCCCGCGCAGTAGACGTCCAGCCGCCAACGCGCCTCGGGGTCCGACAGGTTGGAGGCCCAGGGCTCCGACTTCAGGAACATCCCGCGGGGCATGTGGTCGCGCCAGGACGCCATGGGACGGCCGAAGACCCGCACGTTCAGGCCCGCCGCGGAGGCGTGGGACGCGATGGACAGGCCGTACGGGCCCGCGCCCACCACCAGCAGGTCGTACATCAGCAACTGCTCGCTTTCTCGTCGTCGGACCGGTCGGGCTGACCGGAGAGGCTGGAGGCGCCGGGCGCGGCGGGGACACCGGCCACACCGGTGGGTTCCTCGTCCCGGGCGGCGGGCACGAGGGGTTCCACGGGCTGGGCGGCGGGCACGAGGGGCTCCCCGCCCTGGCGGACCACGGGGGTGTGCGGGCGCGGTGCCGGGACCGCGGTCCCGTCGTACAGCCGGTCCAGAAGCCGCCCCGCCACATGCCGGCCCCACAGCCCCCACATCGCGAGGCCCGGCCCCCGGTCGTCCGGCGCGGACCAGGCCAGCTCCCGCCCGCGCGGGGCCGGACGCAGCGCGCTCAGCGGCGCGTAGTTCTCCACCACGAACGCCCGCCCGGCCAGCGGCACCCCGTCCGGCAGCGGACGGTGGGTCAGGTCCAGGTGCAGGGCGCGTACGACGTCCAGGCCCGCGCTGTCGGCGAAGAGCCGGAACTGGGCGCCCGGACGGGGGTTGAAGTCGAGGAGGTGGTAGCGGCCGGTGCTGCCGCAGCGCCGGAAGTCCAGGTCGAAGATGCCCCGGAAGCCCAGCTCGCCGGTGAGCCGCTCGGCCAGCGCCTGGACCTGCGGGTTGGGCGTCCACAGGCCGACCGCGGTCAGCCCGGCGGCGCGCGGCCAGGCCTGCTGCTTGCGGCCGGGGCCGCCCGCGCGCACCTGCCCGGCGCGGTCGGCGTAGCCGTGGAAGAACCAGTCGCGGTCCGGGCCCGGCGCCAGGAACTCCTGGAGCAGCAGCCTGCTGCCCGCCTCCTCGCCGTGCAGGTACAGCTCCACCGCCTCCTGCTCCGAGCGCACCACGACCGTGCTGCGCAGCCCGGACCCGGCCGGCAGCAGCCAGGGCCGGCTCCACTTGGCGATCACCGGCAGGCCGAGCCGCCGGACCGCGGCGGCGGTCTCCTCGGCGCTGTCCGGGACCAGGGTCGGCGGGTGCGGGATCCCGGCCGCCGCGCACACCTCGGCCAGCTCGGCCTTGTCGGCGACGCGTTCGGGCAGGGTGCCGGGCTGCTGCGGGAGCAGGTAGGAGGGCGCGAGCTCCGCGCGGAGCCGGCCGGCCGCGATGGCGCTCGCGTCGTCCATCGGGATCAGCACCGCGGGGCGGGCGATCCGCGCCGCCACCCGGCGCAGCACGGCCGCGATCTCGGCGGGCGACGCGCCCGGCGCCGGCGGCGGATGCAGCTGCCGGACGAAGCGGGATCTGCGGACCGGGCTTCCTGCGGAGTCGGCGACCACGTGGACCTCCACCCCGGCTCTGCCCAGCGAGCGCACGGCCCCCAGGGTGCCGTGGTGAAAGGGGTTCCGGTCGATCCGCAGCAGAACCGCGGGAACCCGGATGTCTAGCAGCGACACGGACCTTTTCCTTTGATTCGGTTCACCCGTGCGGGCCTTCGGGGCACCCGAAAGTCGCAACCGCACTGGCGGAATTCATATTGATATGACTGAGTGTCAGTAACTGGCACTTCCTCAGGGGTGCTGCGAATGGACGAGTAACCGGTGGAGAAAGGAGCGGGCATGGCCCCACAGCATCGGGAGCGGAAGCGGTTCTGGTGGTATCGGCCGGCCGTGGCCGCCGCGGCCGTCGTCGTCGCCTCGGCGGCCCTGGCGGCCGGCCCGGGATTCGCCGAGAGCGCGGGGGCGGCACGGACCACCGGCCCACCGGCTCCGTCACCGACGACGGCCGTCCCGACGCCCACGACGTCCGTCCCGGCATCGGCGGCACCCCTGCCCACCCCGACCCCGGCCGCCGACGCACCGGCCGTCGGCGCGTCGGCCAAGGCGACGCCCCCGGCCTTCGGGGCGTTCCTCGACTCCGGCCCGCTCGGCGTCGCCCGCATGGCCCAGCTGAGCAGCTGGCTCGGCGGCACCGAGCTCAAGGTCGCGCACACGTATCTGCCCGGCAACCGCTGGGCCGACATCGAGGGCGCCCCCGGTTTCCTGGACGTCTGGGCGCACTGGCGACGGGAGAAGGCCGACCGGACGCTCGTCCTCAACGTGCCCATGCAGGAGCGCAACGAGGAGGGCATCGGGGACGACGAGGTCCGCTCGCTGCTGCGCCAGGGCGCGGCCGGAGAGTTCGATCACCACTTCCGGGCCCTGGCCGAGCGGCTGGTGGCACTGCGGGTCCCGGACACGGTCATCGTGCTCGGCTGGGAGATGAACGGCATTACCTACACCCATCGTTGCGGGCCCGACCCGGAGGCCTGGAAGACGTACTGGAAAAGGATCGTCACCACCATGCGTGCGGTGCCGGGCCAGAAATTCCGGTTCGACTTCACGTCGAGCCGGGGCCGTGACGCCGTTCCGTGGACGCAGTGCTATCCGGGGGACGACACGGTCGACGTCATCGGCATGGATTCGTACGACCAGCCGACCGGCCTTTCCTTCGACCAACAGGTGCGGGAGCCCTACGGACTTCAGCAGCACGTCGATTTCGCCAAAGCCCACGGAAAACCCGTCTCCTATCCGGAATGGGGTCTCTTCCGCAACGGCGACGACGCCGAGTACATGCGGCGGATGCTCGCCTGGATGGACGAGCACAAGCCGCTGTACAACACGCTGACCGACTACTGCCCGCACGGTGTCTGGCAGTGCTCGGTCAACCCGCGCTCCGCACACGTCTACCGCGAGGCCCTCTTCGGCCGTACCGACACCACGACGCCGGCCACGACCCCGACACCCAGCCCGACACCGTCCACGACCCCGTCGCCGGACATCTCGCCCCCGGCCGAGACCCCGGCCGCCACGCCCAGCGACGCGCCCGCGTCCGGCTGCACGTCGATGGACCTGGGCTCCTGGATCGAGTCCTGGCTCGGCGGAAAGCTCTGCTTCAGCCTCGACTGACGGACGGGTACGCCCGGCACCCCCTACTCCTGCCGGCGTTCCTTCCACCGTTGCCGCACCTCCTTGATCCGCTGCCGGGCGGCGGCGTCGCACAGCGCCGCCGTCAGCAGCGGGGCGGTGCGCCGCCGGGCCAGCAGCAGCCGCTGGTTGACGACCGGCAGGGGCCGCCAGTGGTGTTTGTACGGCTCGTCGCCGCGCAGCAGACTCAGCGCGCCCCGCTCGCCAGTGCCGGTGTGCTGGGTGCAGGCGTCCAGGAGCATCACCGCCACGTCCGCCTTGCGCTCCCGCAGTCGGGGATGCGCCCCGTACAGGTAGCCGCCGGCGAGACTCGGCGCCAGCAGGGTCAGGTCGACGGCGACCACCTCGTCGTCGAGCCGGAACTCGGTGACCACCGCGTCCCCGGACCGCACCATCGGCCCCACCGAGCGCACCAGGTGCTCCTGGAACCGGGACTGGAGGTGCTCGGTGGTCACCTTCCGCTCCTGCCACTGGAGCCGGTGCAGGTCGAGGAGGCGGCGCAGCGCCGCGTCCACCCCGTCGGGCGGCACGACGTCCCGGCGCACCCCGAGCGAGTCCAGTTTGCGAAGCTTCGCGCGGACCCGCTGGGCCTTGTTCGAGGGCAGCCGGCCGACCAGCTCGTCCATCGACACGGCCGGCAGCTCCAGGCAGACCGAGTCCGGCACCTTCCGGCACGGTCCGCGCCAGCGCTCGTAGACCCGCTCCGCCGCGCCGCCGGGCCGTACCTCGCGGAAGTCGATCAGCGTCGTCCGGGCCGCCTCGGCCAGCTCCCGGGTGAGGGTGTCCGCAACCCGGCCGTCGTCGGCGTCGGCGAGCAGCACGTCCGCGTAGTCCGAGATCGCCCCGCCGAGCGGCACCAGCGTGGGCAGCGGCCGGTGCACCAGCGTCAGCGGGGCCGCACCGACCAGCTCACCGCCGTAGCGGACCAGGAGGAGACGGAGCCGGCCGGGGGTCCCGTAGGAGCGCCACCAGGAGTGCAGCCAGGCGTGGCTCTGGAAGGGGGTGGCCGTGCCGCACCGCCGGTAGAGGCGGCCCCAGGCGGGGGCCAGCTCGGCGAAGGCGCCCTCGTCGGTGACGAGTTCGGTGGTGTACGCGGCGAGCGTCGGGTGGGCCGTCGTCGTCACAGCTGTCCGTGTACGTCGGCGGCGACGGCCGGGCCGGGCACCGAGGCCTGCCGGGCGGACTCCTCCACCCGGCGCCGGGGCCGTACCAGGAGCACCAGACCGCCCAGCAGCCCGCCCGCGCTCGCGCCCACGAGGCCGGTCACCTTCGAGGACGCGGAGGTCGGCGTGGTCGGCTTCGGGGCCCGGGAGAACGGGAGGAGTTCGACGTTCGTGTCGTTCTTGGTGTCGTTGGCGTGCTGGATGAGCGAGCGGGCCACCGCGTTCGCCATGTCGGTGGCCTGGAGGGCGTGCGGCGAGGTGGCCGAGACGGCGACCATCGGCGCGTCCGGCGAGGTCTCCGTCTGCACACTGTTCTGCAGCGTCTTCAACGGCACCCCGGCCCACATCTGGGCGTCCCCGAGCACCGCGAGCTGGGTGGCGACCCGGCCGTACGCCTGTGCGAACCCCTGCGCGGACGCGGTGTCGGACTTGTCGGCGGTGACGGCGATGACATAGGCGGTCGCCGTGTAGCTGGGCGGCGTCAGCACGCCGTAGGCGCCGCCCAGCAGCCCGCCGGCGAGGACCCCGGCCGCCAGCAGCGACCAGGGCGGGATGGCGCGGGGGAACGGGCGGGGTGCTCGGACGGTGTTCTCGGTCATGGCGTACTGGCTCCCTGGGGTGTGGTGGCGAGTGCGGCCGCGTAGACGTCCATGAGCTGGGCGGCGCTGCGGGTGATGCAGTAGTGACGGGCGGCGTCCGGCGCGCCGCGCGGGCCGGGGCCGGCGGCACGGGCGGCGGCCAGCGCCTCGGCGTAGGCGGCGGCGCCGCCCGTGATGCGGCGGGCGCCCGGGGCGGCGGCGGGCGGCAGGTCCTCGACGGCCGGGCAGGAGCTGTAGAGCACGGGCAACCCCGCGGCCAGCGCCTCGACGACCGCGAGGCCGAAGGCCTCCTCGGCGGAGGGTGAGGCGAACACGTCCATGGCGGAGGTGAGGGCCGGCAGGTCGGGTTCCCGCGCGCTGTCGGAGGCGTAGGGCCGCTCACCGGCGAAGAGCACCCGGCCGTCGACCCCGGCCGTCCGCGCGGTGCGCCGCAGGGCGTCCGCCTCCGGGCCACCGCCCACCAGCAACAGCCTGCAGTCGGCGGGGAGCCGGGCGAGGGCCTCGACCAGGACGCCGAACCGCTTGCCGGGCGCGAGCCGTCCGACGGCGCCGACGACCCAGGCGTCCTGCGGGATGCCCAGGCGGTCGCGGACGTGCCGGCGCCGGGCCGGGTCGAAGCGGAACCGGTCCATGTCGATGCCGTTCGGGACGACCTCGATCCGCGGCCCCGGTACCCCCCACCGGCGCAGCCGCTCGGCGACGGTCGGCGAGACGGCCACGGTGGACCGCCCGAGCCGCTCACCCGCCAGGTACAACGCCCGCACCCCGGCGGTCAGTTCTCGCCCCTCCAGCTGCGAGTCGCCGAGCGAGTGCTCGGTGGCGACGACCGCTCGGACCCCCGCGAGGCGCGCGGCGATCCGGCCGTAGAGACAGGCCCGGTAGAGGTGGGTGTGGACGAGGTCGTAGCGGCCCCGGCGGATCAGCCGGACCAGGCGGGGCAGGGCGGCCAGGTCCCGGTTCCCGGCCATCCCGAGGTGGACCACCCGTACCCCGTCCGCGGCCAGCCCGTCGGCGACCGGCCCCGGGTTGGTGAGCGTGACGACGTCGCAGGCGACCGGCAGGTGCCGCAGCAGCAGTCGCAGCTGCTGCTCCGCGCCGCCGGTCCCGAGGCCTGTGATGACGTGCAGGGCCTTCATTCACAGCCCCTGCACGGGACGGCGGCGCAGCCGGTGCAGCCGGTACTTCAGGAAGAGGCGGGCGGCGTGGTCGTTCTGCCCGACGTGCACGCGGGGCAGGGCGTGCGGGCCTGCCAGCGGGCCCGGGTCGATGGCGCAGGCGTAGCCGTATCCGGCGTCCCGCACGGCGTCGACGGCCCGCCGGTCGACGGTGCCGTAGGGGTAGCAGAAGCCTTCGACGGGGGCCTGGACCAGTTCCTCGAGGAGCGCCCGGCTGTCGGCGGTCTCGGCGCGCAGGGTCTCCGCGTCGGCCTTCGTCAGGTCGACGTGGGTGAGCCCGTGGGACCCGATCTCCACCCCGCTTCCGGCGGCCCGCCGGACGCCGTCGGCGGTCAGCAGCGGCTTGCGCGGGCCCAGCGGGTCCCAGGCGTTGTCGCCGCCGAGCCGTCCGGGCAGCACGAAGAGGGTGGCGCCGCAGCCCCAGCGGTCGAGGAGGGGCAGGGCGTGGTCGAGGAAGTCGGCGTACCCGTCGTCGAAGGTCAGCGCCACCAGCCGGCGCCCCTCGCCGCGGGCCCGGGCGGCGAGCAGCCCGGCGACCGACACCCCGCGCAGCCCGCGCCGGCGCAGCCAGCTCAGCTGTTTCTCCAGACGGCCGGGGGAGACGGTGACGCGGTACGGGTCGTCGGAACAGTCGCCCACGGAGTGGTACATGGCGACCCAGGGGACCGGGCCGGTGACGCGTCCGGCCCTCGCGGCGGACTCAATGGAAGACGGCATGCGCGAGCCTTCGGGTGACGGTGGCTACGGAACGGAGTGCGGGTGCGAAGCCCTGGGCGTCCAGGGCCCGGCCGAGCAGGACGAAGAGGACGGTGACGACGGTGGCGCCGGCGGCCAGACCGGTGAACGGGTCCGCAGGCCGCGCGGCCACGAAGATCCCGACGGTGGTCGCGGCCACCGCCGCCCGCACCGGCCGGCTCAGCTCGACGAGCACCCGCCGGGTACGGATCGGGACGCTGCGCGGGCCCGTGCCGGCCAGCAGGAGCACCGCGGTGGTGGTGATGCCGGTGGCGTTGGCGGCGGCGATGCCGGTGACGCCGTACGAGCCGACCGTCAGGGTGCCGATCCAGGAGGTCACCACGATCCCGGCGGCCATGGCGCCCACCGGGTACCAGGAGGCGCGGCCCGCCGAGAAGTAGGAGCGGACCAGGACCCCGACCAGGCTCTGCCCGAGCAGCCCGAGCGCGTAGACGCGCATCACCCCGGCCGTGGCGGCGGTGTCCGCGGCGGTGAATGCCCCGCGCTGGAACAGCAGGTGGACGAGTTGCGGCGCGCAGGCCACGACCACGGAGGTGCCGAGCAGCACCACGCTCGCGGCCACCGAGAGATCCCGCTCGACCCGGCTCCGGGCCCGCTCGGTGTCGCCCTCGGCCAAGGCCCGGGCCACCACCGGGAAGGTGACCGTGCACAGCATCATCGACATCGTCATCGGGATCTGCGCGACCTTCTGCGCGTAGTTGAGGTGCGAGATGGCCCCGGAGTGCAGGTGCGAGGCGAGGAACCGCTCGATCAGCACCTGCGACTGCCGGCACAGCGCGAACAGCAGCACGGTGGCCATCAGCGCCACGTTCAGGGGCCGCTCCTCGGTGCCGGCCGCACCCTCCTCCCGCGACCCGGGCCGGTGCCGCAGCTGCCGCAGCAGCGACGGAGCCTGTACGACGACCATCAGGGCGCCCCCGGCCGCCACCCCGAACGCCGCCGACCGCACGCCCCAGTGGCCGCCGAGCGCGAACATCGCCGCGATGATGCCGGTGTTGTAGGCGACGTAGATCGCGGCCGGGGCGAGGAAGCGCCGGTGCGCGCGGAGGGCGGCGCTGCAGTACCCGGCCAGCCCGAAGGTCAGCACGCAGGTGGCGGTGAGCCGGGTGCAGCCGACGGCCAGCGCGGGGTCCCGGAGGCCGGGCGCGAGCACCTTCACGAGCTGCGGGGCCCCGCCGATCAGCAGGGCACCGACACCGGCGAAGGCCAGGGCCAGCTTGGGCAGCGTCCCGGCGACCAGGGCCCGGACGGGATCGCCGGGCGTCCCCTGCGTCCGCCGGGCAAGGGCCACGCTGAACGCGGGGACGAGGGCGAACGCCAGCCCGTCCTCGATGAGCAGCGTCGCCGCGAACTCCGGCACGGTCCACGCGACGAGAAACGCGTCGGTGTCCCGCCCGGCCCCGAACAGCCGCGCGAGGGATTGGTCGCGGATCAGCCCGAGCAACGAACCGAGCACGGAGAAGACGGCGGTGCCGAGGGCGGCCTTGGCGAGAAAACCACGCGTGGGCGGTGCCCCTTCGACTCCGGCCTCGGCAGTGCCCTGTCCTGGGGCGCGGGGCTGTGACATGTGCGGCTCCGCCGCGTGGGCGCGATCAGCCCCCACCGGCCCGCAGTCGACATCCGACCCTTCCACCCCCGGCGTCACAGTCACCGTGCCGCAGCTTCCTCGTCGTGCTCCGCCCCGGCCAACGCCCACCACGCCACCGCCCCGAACACCACCGCCGTGAGAACCGTCGACGGCCCCCCGATGTCGGCGTACGCGAAATCAACGAGCTGCCAGAGCAGCAGCCCGCACCCCACCAGCGCACAGTCGAGACCGTCACCCGCACGCACCCGCCACAGCCCCCGCACCCCGCACACCAGCAGCGCCAGCCAACTGCCCGCCAGGGCAAGCAGCCCGAGCAGCCCCTGCTCGCTGAGCACCAGCAGGTACATGTTGTGCGGCGACAGCAGCGGCTGCTTCCGGTACGCCGCCCCCGCCCCCTCCGTGTCGCTCCCGGACGACAGCGCCAGCGAGGCGTGCGAGTCCCGGTACGCCGGGAAGTTCTTCAGGCCGACGCCGGTCACCGGGTGCTCCCGCCACATCCCCGTCGCCGCCGCCCACAGCGTGTACCGGTCGACCACCGACTGGTCCGGCGCGTCCGTGACCTGACCGATGCTGCTGAGCCGCTCCTGGAGCATCGCCGTACCGATCCCGAAGCCGCCCACCAGCACCACGCCGGCCGCGACCGCCACCGCGGCCACCTTCAGCGCCCGCCGCAGCCCGGCCAGGGCGAGCTGCACACCGCAGGTCAGGACGGTCGCGATCCAGGCACCCCGGCTGAAGGAGACGGCGAGCGGCAGCAGCAGCCCGAGCGCGCACGCACCCGCCGCCACCCGCTGCCGTACCGGGGACCGCCCGAGCGCGAGCCCGAGCGCGCAGACCAGGCCGAACGACACCACCGTCGCCATGCCCATCACGTCCTGCGGCCCGAACGTGCCGACCGCGCGGATCTCCTCGCCCTGGTACGACGCCCCCGTCCCGGTGACGTACTGGTGCACCCCGACCGCGCCCTGCCAGACCGCGAGCCCCACGAACGACCAGGCCAGCAGCCGGAAGTCGGCGCGGTCCCGGACCAGCAGCACGACGGCGGCGGGGACCAGGACGAACACCTGGAGGTAGCGGCCGAGGCCGGTCAGCCCGGCGCCCGGTGAGGCCGCGCCCATCGCCGCGACGGCCAGCCCCACGACCGGCATGCCGAGCACCGCCACGGCCGTGGCGGACAGCGGGCGCCGCCGCTCCCGCAGCGTGCGCAGCGCGGCGTACAGCACCACCAGCGCGGAGACCGCGTCCGCCGGTCCGGCACCGCCCTCCCCGCCGCCCGGGGCGAGCGGCAGGGCGAGGACCGCGAGTACGGCGACCGCGGCCAGCACCGGCGGCAGCCGCAGCGGCCTGGCCGGTGACAGTGCGAAGCTCATTCTCAGCTCCCCGTCGAGCGCACGAGCGCGGCCGCGGTGCGCAGCAGGATGCAGACGTCCTGCCACAGCGACCAGTTGTCGATGTAGGCGTTGTCGAAGCGGGCCCGGTCCTCGATGGAGGTGTCGCCGCGCAGCCCGTTGATCTGGGCGAGTCCCGTGATGCCGGTCTGCATGCGGTGGCGGGCCGCGTAGCCCGGATAGGCCTGGCTGAACTGGCCGACGAAGTACGGCCGCTCGGGGCGCGGGCCGACCAGGCTCATGTCGCCCCAGAGCACGTTCCACAGCTGGAGCAGCTCGTCCAGGGACGTCTGGCGCAGGAAGCGGCAGAAGCGGCTCATCTTGACCTCACCGGCCACGCTCCAGCGGGTCGCGGCCTCGTGCTCGTCGACCGGCCGGTGGGTGCGCAGCTTCAGCAGGGTGAAGGGGCGGCCGTCCTTGCCGATCCGCTCCTGCCGGAAGACGACCCCCGGCCCGTCGGTGATCCGCAGCACCGTCGCGCAGACCAGCAGCAGCGGCCCGGCCAGCACCAGCGCCGCCCCGGAGACGGCGATGTCCAGGATCCGCTTGCCGATGCTGCCGCGCCGCCGCGGGCCCATCTCCAGGCGGCGGCAGGAGAAACCGGCGAGCTGGTCGCGCATCTCGTACGCCGGTGAGTCCGCGTCGACCTCCCACACCACGCAGCCCGATTCGGCCAGCGCCCGCAGCAGCGGGCCCTGTTCGGTGCGGACGGCGGGGTGGACGGTGAGGACGGCCCGGACCCCGTTCTGGATGAGGGCCCGCTCGACCTCCTCGCCGGTGGTCAGCACGGGCAGGCCGTCGGTGCCCTCGGGGTGTTCGGCGACGACGCCGACCGGGCGCACTCCGCAGCCCCGGTGGCGCAGCACGGCGGCGGCGACCCGCTGGGCGGTGGCGGCCGGGCCGATGACCAGGGCGGCGCGCGGCCGGCGCAGCAGGGCGAGGCGGCGCCGCCAGTGCACCAGGCCGCGGCCCGCGCCGGCCGCCGCCGCGTGCAGGGCGAAGCCGAGCAGCAGGACGCGGAGGGACAGCGCGCGGTCCGGGGCCCAGGCGGCGACGGCCGCGGCCAGGCCCAGCCAGACGACGGCGATCCGGCCGCAGACGGTCGGGAGTTCGTCCAGGATTCCGGTCATCCGCCGGATGGTCTGCGGGCGCAGCAGTATCGCCCCGGCCAGCAGCAGACCGACCAGGGCCGGCCGGCGGGCGGCCTCGTCGAGCGCGGCCGTGCCGAGCAGGGCGGCACACAGGTCGGCGGCGAGCAGCGGTACCGGGGAGGGGGGCCGCGCGGGCGGCCGCCGCAGCGGGAACCGGAAGCCGCCGGCGGTGCGCGGCGGCAGGACGGAGACGGGCGAGAGTCCGTGGTCCCGGGGCTGGGCGCCGGGGGAGGGGACGGTGCTTTCCGCGGTCACGAGTGGATGGACTCCCTGCGCTCGAAGGACACCAGCGGCCGCCCGCCGAGGAGTTCGCGGTACAGCTCCGCGACCGCCTCCGCCGTGCGCCGCACATCGTGCGTGGACAGGACGTGCCGGCGCCCCCGGCCGCCGAGCGAGGTGCGCAGCTGCGGGTCGAGGAGCAGCGCGGCGACGGCCCCGGCCAGCGCACCCGGACGCCCCGGCGGGACCAGACAGTGCGCAGCCTGGCCGGGCGGCAGGCTCTCGCGGGCGCCGTCGACATCCGTGACCAGCACCGGCCGTCCGCAGGCCAGCGCCTCCAGCGGGGACAGCGCCATGCCCTCCCAGCGCGAGGGCAGCACCACCAGGTCGGCGGCGCGGTACCAGGGGCGGACGTCCGCGACGGGGCCCACGAACTCGACCGGGGCGGCGCCCGAGGCGGTGGCAGAGGCGGCGGAGACCGAGGCGGCGGCGAGCCGGCGCAGCGCGTCCCGGTCGGGTCCGTCGCCTACCAGGGCCAGCCGGGCGTCCGGCACCCGGCGCAGTACCTCGGGCCAGGCCCGCAGCAGCACGTCCTGGCCCTTCTGCCGGCACAGCCGCCCGACGCAGACGACCAGGGGAGCCCCCGCGGGCCGGTCGCCCGGGGGGACCGGGGCGACCGGCGTGAAGTGCTCGGTGTCGATGCCGTTCGGGACGACCGTGTACCGGGCGCGGATCCCGGCGCGCACGCCGGTCGTGCGCTCGGCCTCGCTGACGCACACCACCCGGTGCGCCCAGCGCGCGCCCCACCGCTCCCACCTCAGCGCCAGCGCGGCGGTGGCGCCGCCGACCGCCTCGAAGGACCAGGCGTGCGGCTGGAACAGGGTCGGGACACGCCCGCGCACGGCGAGCCGTCCGGCGAGGCCCGCCTTCGCGCTGTGCGCGTGCACCAGCGCGGGCCGTACCTCGTCGAGCAGCCGGCCGAGGCGTCGTACCTCGTCCGGGAGACCGGCGCCCGGCGAGCGGTCGGCGCGCCACCCGCGCACCTCGGCGCCCAGGTCCCGCGCGCGCTCGGCCAGTTCACCACCGGGGCAGGCCACCGTGACCCGCAGACCGGCCGTGAGCTGGGCCTTCGTCAGGTCCAGGACGACCCGGGCCACTCCGCCCTCGACGGGTTGCGCCAGGTGGAGGACCCGTGGCCGAGGGTCGGTGGCTGATCGGTGCATACGCGGATTCCTCGCTCACGGGGGGCGCGCTCGGGACTGCGGGCGGGGACGCGGCGTACTACCGCGCGTCCGCGGCGGCGAAGAGCGCGCCCGCCCACGCCGCGTCGCGCTGGGAAACGAGCCGAAAGGTCAGCTGGTCACCGCCCTGGGCGAGACCAGTACCTAGATCGAACACATCCGAGTCGTAGCCGAGCGTGTTGGCGTACGCGGGCTCACGCCGGGCGCGTACCGGGCCGGGTTCGTTGATCGTGGAGTTGAGTACGTCCTCGGCGGGGTCGGCGGGGCCCTGGAGCGGGACGGGTGCGTGCCCGGCGGTGGTGTAGGTGAGCGAGTCGCCGGTGCCGCCCCGGTCGCCGTTGTAGGCCACCAGGCCCACCCGGCCGAAGGCGCCACGCGGGGCGTGTAGCCCGTTCAGCCGTACCTCGGCCGGTGTGCCGAGGGAGTCGAAGCCGTCCCAGAGGGAGAGCGTGCGCAGCGGCTGCACCGGGTTCTCGTACGCCACGACCAGCGTCCAGCCGCCCCAGGCACCGGCCCCGGACCGTCCCGCGGCCGCGTTCACCTGGCCGACCGTCCACAGCCCTGGTCCGCTGGAGCGGACCAGCGCGGTCACGTCCGCGGAGGCCTGGAAGGCGTCGGCACCGCGGCCGGCGCGGTGGCCCACGATGGTGTCGGCGAGCAACTCCTTGTAGGCGCCTCCGGGTTCGGCGATCAGCACCCGGCCGTCGTCCGCGGCCGGCTTCTGCTCGCCGGCCAGCAGGTTGCCGCCCCAGTACAGCCGCGCGTACGTCACCCGGGAGCCCTCCGGCAGCCGGAGCTCGGCGCGGGAGGAGTTGTACGTGTCGGGGTCGTCGTCGACGTCGGCATAGAACATGTCGAAGTCACCGTTCACCGCCGGGAGCCGCCCCTCCCGCACGGCCGCGCACGACGGTTCGTACGGCTCGCCGGGCGTCGTACGACAGCTGACGGACGTGTTGGCCGCGCGGGCGAAACCGCCGCGCAGCACCGCGTGGTAGCGCTCGGCGAAGGGGATGCGCGGAGCCTCGGGGGCGGGCGGGGCCGTCGCCCGGGCGGTGCCCGGTGCGCAGACCGAGGCGAGGACGAGCGCGCTCGCCGACGCACGGCACAGCAGCGGGCCCAGGAGATAGCGCATGACCGGCTTCGTTCTTTCAGGGAGGAGGGGGTGACGCGAAGAGTGCGATGTGATGTCAATACGGGTAAGTCGGGAGGCTCACAACTCTAGTCGCTATCCGTATTAATCCGTCAAAACCGGGCAAGTGTGTCGGAGTCGTGAAGGCGGTTCCCTGGAGATCACTCCTTCGGCGGCACAACCCGGGGCGGTGGCGCGCGTTGACACAGCGCTGGGCATCCGCCCGAATGTTTGTTTCGACCCCAAGGAGACCTCTCCATGTCGCGTATCGCGAAGGGCCTGGTCCTGTCCACCGCCGCCGTCGCGGCCGTCGCCGGCGCTGCCGGTGCGGCCGCCGCCGACAGCGGTGCGAACAGCGCCGCCACCCACTCCCCGGGCGTGGTGTCGGGCAACGTGATCGAGGTTCCGATCCACGTGCCGGTCAACGTCTGCGGCGACACCATCGACGTGATCGGCCTGCTGAACCCCGGCTTCGGCAACACCTGCGTCAGCGACTGACGCGGCGGCTGTTCCCTTCGGCCGGCCGTCCGCCCGCGCATCCCGCGGGCGGACGGCCGGTCAGTTTTTCCGGCCGCCCCCCGAACCGTGCCCGGGCGCCCGGTGCGCACGGGATCTCATATGTCTTCCGAAAACGGGGTTTCCGGTCCGCCGGGGCATCGTTGGGCATGACGTCGGAATTCCCCCGGGCGGCTTGCGTTGCCGAAAGTCGCCGAAGAAAGGAACATGATGAAGTCGCTGAAGGCCGTCGCCGTCGCCGCCGGTTCCGTGGCTCTCGTCGGTGTCGCCGCGCCCGCGTTCGCCTACAACACCGCCGACCTCACGCCCACCAGCCTCAACGGCGCCGTGAACACGCTCACCAAGGACGGCCTGGACCTGAACCAGGCGATGCCGCTGCGGCACCAGACGAACGCGCTCGACACCGAGAACAAGCGCTCCCCGCTCAACACGGTCAAGACCGCGGCCGCCGCCCTCAACCAGCACAACCCGCTGCTGGGCGGTCTGCCGCTGCAGAGCTGAGCGGCGACGGGCCGGGCCGGGAGCGTTCGAGGGACACCGAGGGGTGTCCCTCGTTCGTGTGGCCCGGTGGGCGGGTGTCCGCCGACCGGGTGAGCGGGCACCCGGCCGCCGTACGGCCCGTCGGTAGGGTCGCGCGGTGACCTCAACCCCAAGCGAAACCCGCCCCTTCCGCCTCGCCGACCTCGGCACGCTCGTCGTGCTGGCCTGGAGCGGCGAGGCCCCCGACGGCAGTGACATGCCCTATCTGCTGGCCTACTCCCTCGGTGACGCCGAGGGCGGTCCCGAGGCCACCGGGGCCGCGATCGAGGCGCTGCTGGCGAACAACGGGGTGCCGGTAGGCGGCGACGTCGTCGACGGCACCGCCCGGCCCAGCCTGCCCGTCACGCTGCTCGTCGAGGCCGGCCAGGCCGTCCTCAGCCTGGCCCCGCTCAACGCCCAGTGCCCCGCGCCCGCGGAATGGCTCGCCGCGGTCGGCGAACGCGGCTACGCCTACCTGGTGTTCACCACCCGCCCGTGGCCCGAGGGCGAGCCCGGCAAGCCCGTCACCCCCGAGGCGCTGAAGGACTTCGCCGGGGCCGAGGAGACCCTGACGGCCGCCGCGCACGTCGTGCTGCCGGCCCGCAGCCTGCGCGGCTGATGACCGGGACCGCGGGCGGCGGGCGGGGGTTCGCGCTGCTGACGCTGGTCGCGGGGGCGGCCGGGCTGCTGGCCTCCTGGGTCATCACCCTCGACAAGTTCAAGCTGCTGGAGAACCCGCACTTCGTGCCCGGGTGCAGCCTCAACCCGGTGGTGTCCTGCGGCAGCGTGATGAAGAGCGCCCAGGCCTCGGCGTTCGGGTTCCCCAACCCGATGCTGGGCCTGGTGGCCTACGGCGTCGTGATCTGTGTCGGCGTGAGCCTGCTGGCCGGTGCCCGCTTCCCCGCCTGGTACTGGCTGACCTTCGACGCCGGCTGTATGTTCGGCGTCGGGTTCGTGTCCTGGCTCCAGTTCGAGTCGCTGTACCGGATCGGCGCGCTGTGCCTGTGGTGCTGCCTGGCCTGGGTCGCCACCATCGTCCTGTTCTGGTACGTCACCTCCTTCGCCGTACGCCATCGGTTCCTGCCTGCGCCGCGCGGTCTGCGGGAGTTCCTCGGCGAGTTCACCTGGGTGCTGCCGGTGCTGCACACCGGGGTCGTCGGCATGCTGATCCTGACCCGATGGTGGGACTTCTGGACCAGCTGAACATCCGAACAACTGCACAACTGCACAAAAGAAAAGCAGAATTCGGGAGAAGTGGATTGCCGATCAGCCGATCAGTGACCATCTGATGAGTGATCAGCTGATGAGTGACCAGTGGATTGGTGAACAGCCGACTAATGCTGCACCCGGGCGAATTGTGAGCTGATGCCGATTCCGGCTCGTTACCCGGTACGGACGTCGCTCCTCTCGCATCCCGAAAGGCCCGTACCTGACATGAAGCCGACCACCCGGGGAACCCTTGCCGTCGTCGTCGCGGGCGTCGCCGTCGCCGTGGGCGCCGCCGCCACGCCCGCCGTCGCGGCCGACGGGGTCCCCGTTCCCGTGCCCCTGGACGGCGTCGAGAAGTCCCTCGGCACGCAGATGCCCAAGCTCGGCATGGAGCTGCCGCTGCTGATCCCCGGCGTCCCCGAGGGTCCGCGCTACGTCGAGGGTCGGCTCATCCCGGAGGGGGCGCTGCCGCAGGTGCCGATGAACGGCCGGCTGCCCGGCGTGGACCTCAGCGTGCCGCTCCCCCGCGTCCTCGGCGCCGGCGTCGACCACGTCGGTGTCGACATCCCCGCCTCCGACCTGCGCACCCTCACCCCCGGCCTGGAGCTGGACGCCCCCCTCAGCGCACCCGACCCCCAGCACTACGGCCTGCCGCACCTGAAGATGCCCGCGGTCGGGGTGCTCGCCCCGGTCCTGCAGACGGTCCTCGGCGGCGACCTGGGCGCCGGCCCCGGCAAGTAACCCCCCTCGCGCGTACGGTCCTTTCGGCCCGTTCCCGCACCGGGCGGCGGCGCGGCGGTGACCGGGCGGCCCCTCGGACGGTTACCGGTACCGACAGTGGTCGGTGAACCGCACGAGGAGTGAGCATGGTGGTCGGAGTCGGTGGTGTGGCGGTGGGCGCGGAGCCGGGAGCCGGGGAGCCGGGCAGAGCCGGGGCGGGCAGACCGACGCGGCGCGAGCTGACGCGGGGGCTGTTCGCCTCCGTGGTGGCCCTGGCGTTCGCCCCGGTCGTCGCCGCCTCCCGCCCGTCGCCCCGGGCGGACGGGCCGGCCGGCACCTCCTTCGACGAGACCTACCGGGGCCGCCGTATCCGGGGCGCCCTCGTACCGGCGGCCGAGCGGGCCGTCGGCGACGGCGAATGGCAGGTCACCGTGGACGGCCGGCCGCTGCATCTGATGCGGCGGGCCGACGGCAGCTGGCTCAGCATGGTCGACCACTACAGCTCGTACCCGACCCCGCTGGCGGCGACCCGGGCGGCCGTGGACGAGATGGGCCCGGGGCAGCGGCTGCGCGATCCGGCGCCGGGCCCGACGGGCGGGGGACACCTGCACATGGGGGGAGACCATGGCGTACGTGCGTAAGGACGCCGGCAGCCTGACGGCCGCCGAGCGGGGGCGGCTCGTGAAGGCGTTCCTGGAGGTCAAGCGGCGGGGCGAGTACGACGAGTTCGTGCGGACGCACATCGAGTACTACACCCCCGACGGCGAGGACGGACTGCGCGCCGCCCATATGGCGCCCTCCTTCCTGCCCTGGCACCGCCGCTTCCTGCTCGACCTGGAACAGGCCCTGCGCCGGGTGGACGGGTCGGTGACGGTGCCGTACTGGGACTGGACGAGGGACCGTTCGGCGTCCGGGGTGCCGTGGACGAAGGACCTGCTCGGCGGCAACGGCCGGGCCCGGGACCAGCAGGTGATGACCGGGCCGTTCGCCTACGCGGCCGGGCACTGGACCATCACGGAGGGCATCACCGACGGCGAGTTCCTCGCCCGGGACCTGGGCCGGGCCCGCGACCCGATCGACCTGCCCACCGGGGCCGAACTCGACCGGGCACTTGCCGACCCCGCCTACGACGTCCCGCCGTGGGACTCGACGGCCGCCCGGGGGTTCCGCAACCGGCTGGAGGGCTGGGGAACCGGCAGCGGCAAAGCGTCCTGGCACAACCACAACCGGGTGCACCGCTGGGTCGGCGGGGCGATGCTCGGCGGCGCCTCCGTCAACGACCCCGTCTTCTGGTTCCACCACGCCTTCCTCGACCTCCAGTGGGAGCGGTGGCAGGCCCGGCACCGCGGGCAGCACTACCTGCCGGCGAAGCCGCCGGGCCCCGGCGACCCGCAGCGCGACCGGGTCGTCGCCCGGGGCGGGAAGCTGCCGCCGTGGGACGTCACCCCCGAGTCGCTGGAGGACGTGAGCCGGATCTACCGGTACGCCTGAGGAGCCCCGGACACGGCAGGAGCCCCGGCGCGCCGGGCGCCGGGGCTCCTTGGCAGGCGGTGGCTCAGGAGCCGTAGCCGCCGTTCTTGCTGTCGCCGCTCTTGAGGTGCCCCTCGGTGGTGCAGGTGCCGGCGAACGCCGGGTTCAGCAGACCGATGACGTCGACGGTGTCGCCGCACAGGTTCACCGGGATGTTGACCGGAACCTCGACGACGTTGCCGGACAGCACGCCGGGCGAGCTGACGGCCTCGGCGTTGGCACCCGCGTCGGCCAGGGCCAGGCCGGCCCCGCCGATCACCACAGCGCCGGTACCGAGGGCTACGACGGCGGCCTTCGCGATGCGAGACATCACGTTCTCCTTCTTGTTGCTCGGGGAGTGCGGCGGCAGGACCAGCCGCCGCTCCCCGTTCAACGCCCCTACCTGCGGCTGGTCACGCCGATCACCGGACGATCACTCCAAGGGCCGGGGTCAGGACACCCCCTGAGGCAGCCGCCGTACCGGGGCTCCCGCCAGGTAGGCCCGGATGTTCTCCACGGCCTGGCCGTAGTACGTCGTGTAGTTGGCGTAGGAGACGTAGCCGAGGTGCGGGGTGGCCAGCAGCCGGGGCGCGGTGCGCATCGGGTGCCCGGCGGGCAGCGGCTCGGTGTCGAAGACGTCGACACCGGCGCCCGCGATCCGGCCCTCGTGCAGCGCGGCGAGCAGCGCGTCCTGGTCCACGATGGCCGCGCGGGAGGTGTTGACGAGGTAGGCGGTGGGCTTGAGGAGGGCGAGTTCGGCGGCGCCGAGCAGCCCTCGGGTACGGTCGCCGAGCGCCAGGTGCACCGAGACGAAGTCGCTGGTGGAGAGCAGGTCCTCCTTGCTCGGCGCGAGGTCGACGCCGACCTCCTCGGCGCGCTCCTCGGTGAGGTTCTGACTCCAGGCACCGACCCGCATCCCGAAGGCGAGCCCGACCTGCGCGACCTTGCTCCCGATCTTCCCGAGCCCGAGCAGCCCGAGCCGGCGCCCGTGCAGGTCGGCGCCGACGGTGGACTGCCAGGGCCCGCCGGACCGCAACGCCGTGCTCTCCTGGACCACCCCGCGGGCCAGCCCCAGCAGCAGCGCCCAGGTCAGCTCGACCGGCGGCGTCGAGGAACTCTCCGTACCGCACACCGTGACCCCGTGCGCCTCGGCGGCCGCGTAGTCGATGACGCTGTTGCGCATCCCGGAGGCGATCAGGAGCCGGAGCCGGGGCAGCCGCCCGAGCAACGACCCGGGAAAGGCGACCCGCTCGCGCAGGGTGACGACGATGTCGAAGTCGACGAGAGCGGCGACGAGTTCGTCCTCGCCCCCGAGATGCTCCCGCAACGAGACCACCTCGACCCGATCGGCGAGCGAGGCCCAGTCCCCGAACTCCCCGCCCACCCCTTGAAAGTCGTCGAGCAGAGCACAACGAAGACGCATTACTTCACACTACCGGCCACTCCAACGCGCCCCCTTGGGGGCGCGGGGAACTGCGCGATCAGCCCAGACGCACCCGCAGCCGCCCGACAACGCAACCGCGCAACCCCTTTGGCGCACAACACACCACCGCACGAACAAAAGGCCGCCCCTCAACAGGGCGGCGATGGCAATGGGGTCCGGTGGGTGGGGCCACCGGACCCGGTACCGGGCACAGCGGGTGCCGGGCGGAACGTCAGTTCGACGCAAGGATCGAGCGGTACCACGGCTCGGCCCGGCCGAACCACGTGGCGAACCCTCCCTCCGGGCACTGACCGAGATCCGACCAGAGGGCGTCGGCCGCGAAGAAGTGGTCCGTCGTGAGGATGTCGAGCGTGCCCGGCGCGACCCCCTTGGCCGCGAGGATCGCCTTGGCCCCCTCGACGGTGAGGTTGTCACGCGGCCAGTCGATCCCCGCACAGTCGGCGACCGCCCGCAACGCACTGCCCACGGTGACCGGCGCCGGATCCGCGGCGTGGTACACCCGCGAGGTCAGGACCCCGTCCGGCACCAGCGCGGTCGCGACCAGCAGCCGGGCCAGGTCCGGCGCACCGATGACCGACGCCCGCGACAGCCAGCCGGCCACCACTCCCGGCAGGGCCCGCAGCAGCCGTGCCAGGGTCGGACCGACCCACAAGTCCCCCTCTCCGAAGACCAGATGGGGCCGGAGCACCACACCGCCGGCCGCGAGGACCGCGTCCTCCGCCGCCGCGCGGGTGCGGGAGGTGACGGAGCCCGGATTGCGGGTGAGCTCCTCGGGGCGGTGACCGCGGAAGGTGCCACGGCCGTACACCGAGGCCGTGCTGAGCTGGACGATCCGGTGCACTCCGGCCCGCCGCGCCTCGGCGACCAGCGCCGCCGTGCCACGCGCGTTGACCGCCTCGTTGGCCGCGGCGCTGCCGCCGATCTGCGCCGCGCAGTGCAGGAGTACGTCGACCCCGTCGCACACCCCGCGCAGCGAGCCGGGGTCGGTGAGATCGGCGTGCACGGTCCGTGCCCCGGAGCAGGACCGCGGCAGGGACCGGCGGTGGCTCATGAGCCTGAGGTCGGCCCGCCGGCGCTGTGCCTCGCGCGTCACATGGGTCCCGACGAACCCGGACGCGCCGGTGATGAGAAGGACGGGCACGGGGACTCTCCCGGGGAGCGGTCGGGGTCAGCGGACACGGGGCCGCAGGACGAGTTCGGCGGTGAAGACCGTCTCCTGGCGCTGGCTGCCGAGCACCCGCACCAGCAGGTCGCCGGAGCCGCCGTACGGTTCGGGGTCGGCCGCGATCCAGCAGGGCGCGTCCAGTTCGGCGTACCGCGTGAACTCGCTGCGCATGCCGAGCAGCAGGGCACAGGGTGCCCCGGTGCGGGCGTGCGCGGCCTGCCGGGCGGCCTCCAGGAGGAACATGCCGGGTATGTGGTCGACCGGGTGGTCGAAGTAGGTCGGGTGCGCGGTGTCGACCCGCAGTTCCCATCTGCCGTACGTGCCGGGCCCGGGTTCGCACAGGACGACGTGCCGGGCGGTGGCGTGGCCCACGGCGGCCGGGTCGAGGGCCGGCGGCGGGGTGCGGTCGGTGGTGGTGGGGCGCTCTCCGCGCATGCGCCGGTAGATCTCCGGGCTCATGCAGCGGAACGCGGCCGAGGCGGTGGCGCGGGCCCCGTTCTCCCGGACCACGGTGACGTCGTAGCGCATCTCCCGCAGCCGGCCCGCGCGGCGGACGACGTCCCGGCAGACCGCGTGCATCTCGACGTCGGTGGGGACCGCGTCCGTGACGAGCAGGTCAGGCTCGGCGGTCACGGACATGTCAGACATGAGGAACTGGTGGCCGAACGGCACGTCGAACTCGGCGTGGGCGAGCAGGGAGCCGATCTGGCGGATCGACTCGATCAGCAGCATCGGGTCCTGGTATCCGCCGTCGGGGGCGAACAGCGCGTGGCTGCGCGGCCATTGGGCCCGGACGACGAAGCCGTCGAAGCCTTCGCCGTGCGGGGACTCGTCGCGCTCCCAGCCGGTGAGCAGGACTTCGGAGACCGCTGCGCGGTGGACGTACTCACGCGGCACAGTGGTGGTCAGTCCGGGAAGCAGCGGCTTCGGGGCGATGGCCCGGTCGGTGAGGTGCGGCATGTGCGGCGCTCCTGTGTCGGTGTGACGGGAAGGAGGGGGCAACAAGCCGTACGTCGGCTGTCACCCCCCGTGGCCGACGTTCTGCACCACAAGATACAGACAGGTCGGTCCGGTTCTGCAAGGGGCGAGGCGATTTCTTGGGCGATTCGGGAGGGCTTCGGGGTCTGCCATCGATGTCAACCGACCGTTATGTCGGTATTGCAACCATGAAACGTACAAGGTTGTATGGTTCATCGGGAGTGGTCGACCCTTGGTCAGGTCTTTCCAGGGGCGACTTAACGGAGTCCCACCCCCCACTTGTCCGGTATTCCGACGAAATCGCAGCTCACGATAGGGGTGGTGAAAGCCGGTCCGGGTGCCGCGCCCGCTGGCCTGGGCGGTTGACAATCAGACAAGTCTGTTTGGTACGGTCTGGTCGTGAACCCGCAGTCCGAGATGACGTGGATGTGCCTCAGGGGGAGCAGATGAACCGCCAGTACGCGGACCTCGTGGCGCCGTCGCCGCGGCGCCACCGCTCGCACGGCCCGCTCGTCCCGGTCGGTCACCCGGCCCGCCCGGCTCCCGTGTACGGCGCGCCGCGGGCGGGAGCGCTGAACGTCCTGGTCGTCGAGAACGACCCACGGGCCGCCGACCCCCTCCTGCAGGGGCTGGCCCGGCACGGCTACGCGACCCACGGCGCGACCACCGGCGCCCAGGCGCTGCGCGGCCACCGCGAGGCCGACCTGGTGCTGCTCGACCTCGACCTGCCCGACCTCGACGGCCTCGAGGTGTGCCGGGGCATCCGGGCCGTCAGCGACCTGCCGATCATCGCCGTCACCGCGCGCGGCTCGGAGCTCGACTGCGTGCTCTGCCTGCAGGCGGGTTCGGACGACTATCTCGTCAAGCCCTACGGCTTCCGGGAGTTGCTGGCCCGGATGGAGGCGGTGCTGCGCCGGGTGCGGGTCCAGCCGGCCGACGACCCGGCCGCCGGCCGGGTCGTCGCCCACGGGCCGCTGCGCATCGACCCGGGCGCCCGCACGGCCACCCTCGACGGCCGGCCCCTCGACCTGACGCGCAAGGAGTTCGACCTCCTCCACCTGCTCGCCTCGCAGCCCGGCACGGTGATCCCGCGCCGCCAGATCATGGCCCAGGTGTGGGACGACGCGTGGTCGCCGCGCGGCCGCACGGTCGACACCCACGTGGGCACCCTGCGCGGCAAACTGGGCTCCAGTGCCTGGATCGTCACCGTCCGCGGGGTCGGTTTCCGGATCGGCAGTCCCTGAGGCCCTCTCGCGTTCTCCGAGGTCACGCCCGGTTCCGGCGCACGGTCGCGGAACCGCTTTCTGACAACTCCCGCCGCGGTACTGACCGCGGGCCGCCAGTGCGGCTTACGATACAGACCAGTCTGTTGAATTCAGTGGGAGAGCGTAAGGATCTGGCATGGCTCAGCAGGAACGCGGCAAGCGATCACGGCGATCGATCCTGGAGGCGGCGGCCCAGGTCTTCGACGAGCGCGGCTACGACGCCGCCAGCACCAACGAGATCCTGGCCCGCACCGGCCTCACCCGGGGGTCCCTCTACCACCACTTCCCCTCCAAGGAAGCCATCGCGCTGGCCCTGGTGCAGGCCCACGCCGAGGCCCTGGAAGTACCCGAACGGCCGGTCAGGCTGCAGTCGGTGATCGACCTGACCCTGGAGTTCGCCCGGCGCCTGCAGCACGACGCGGTGCTGCGCGCGAGCGTACGGCTGACGACGGAACAGACGTCGTTCGACTGCCCGCCGCAGACCACCTACGAGCAGTCCATGGACACCATTCTGACGCTGCTCCAGGAGGCCGAGAAGCGGGACGAGATCCTGCCGGGGGTGGACGTGCGCGAGGTGACCGCGCTGATCGTCGGCTCCTTCACCGGTCTGCAGATCATGTCCCAGGCCTACACCGGCCGCGCGGACCTGCCCGAACGCACCAGCGTCCTGTGGAAGTTCCTGCTGCCCGGCCTCGCCACGCCGGGCCTGGTCGGGCGGCTGCGCACGACGCCGCCCGAGGAGTGAGCGGCCCGCTCTCAGATCCTGCGCTCGCCGCCCCGGCCCGGCGGCCGGTCCCGGTCGAACAGCGGGCGCAGCAGCCGCCACAGGCGCTGGGTGATCTCGCCGTCCCACCAGCCCGGGTCGGTGTGCCCGAGGGTCTCGATGCCCGCGGCCATCACCACCGCCAGGTCGGCGAGGTCCTCGGCCGGCTCCTCCGACTCCTTCTGCGCCTCCGCGACCCGCTCGTGGACCGCGGCGAGCAGGTCGTCGCGGAGCCTGGGCGGTCCGGCCGAGCCGTCCGCGGCCAGCTGCATGCCCGCCCGGACGACCTTCTCGGTGCGCATGGCCTCGCCGAGCGCGAACAGAAAGCGTTTGGGCGCGTCCGCCGCCGGCCCCGCGAAGGCCTCCTCGGTCAGCGCCTCCACCCGCGCTCTCGCCTCCTCGTACACGGCCGCGGTCAGCGCGGTGGTGGAGGAGAAGTGGTGGTAGAGCGCCCCCCGGCTGACCCCGGCCCGGCGGCAGATGTTGACCAGTCCCGCGTCGGACAGCCGACCGTCCGCGATGAGCTCGGCGGTGGCATGGACGAGAGCCTGACGCGTGTGCTCGGATCGCGCCTGCATCAGGTCGTACCCGCCTTCCCTGCCAACAGTGTGCCCGGTACATGCACTACCTGCGGGCACCGGTGCCAATGGTGGTAAGAATCATACAACCATGCCTGTTTCATGGGAGGACCCCGGTGTCGGATCACCTCCGCACGATCTGCACAGAACCCCAACGTCCCTGGCTGTGAGGGTGGTTGTCCGGAAACATGCGCGACGGACGAAGGCCCTGATTGATCGTCAATCAGACAGGTCTGTTTGTAACAGGGCTCAAATCCGGCCACTTGACACAGGTTTGACACTCCGCTGACAGAGCTGCGGAGGATTGTGGGAAGCCTGAACCGCCGGGCGTTGAACCGGCCGCCGGCCCCCCTGAGACTGGATGCAGTTCCACACGGACCGAGGATTCGGGGGATCCGAATGGAAGAGCCGGAGCGACTCACGGACGACCACGTCAGCCGCGACTGCCGCAGGCGCTGCGGCCGGATCTGCGTCCGCTGCCAGGACCGGATCGACGGCGGACTGCGCACCCTGCTCGACCTGTACCGGGAGAGCGACCAGGCACTGGTGCCCGGGGCGCGGGTGCTGCGCGAGCGGGTGAGCGGCAGCCGCGCCACCGTCGGCATCGTGCTCGACGAACGGGCGCTGGCCCTGCGGGCCCGGACGGCCGAGGTCATGGCGCTGTGGGCGCGGCTCGTCGTGGACGAGCGCACCGGCGCCCGGCCCGCGGGCCGCGGGG
Source organism: Streptomyces sp. NPDC013157 (assembly GCF_042899865.1). NCBI lineage: Bacteria > Bacillati > Actinomycetota > Actinomycetes > Kitasatosporales > Streptomycetaceae > Streptomyces > Streptomyces sp. NPDC013157. The sequence goes on from NZ_JBIBAK010000006.1 coordinate 103,126, forward strand.
TGGCCGCGCTGGTCGGGTTCCTGCGCGGGCAGCTGCCCTGGTTCGCCGGGCACCCGGCGGGCGCCGACCTCGACGAGGAACTCGCCGAACTCCTCACCGACTTCCGCCACCTGCTCGGCCCGGGCCCGGTGCGCCGGTTCGCCCTCGGCGCGTGCACCCGGCCGGAGTGCGCCGGGACGCTCTACGGCGTCCTGCCGGCGGACGGCGGCGACCGGGTGCCGGAGCAGGTCGCCTGCGACGCCGGCCACGCACTGCCGCCGCGCCAGTGGCTGCTGGTCGCGAACCGGGCCCGGGAGGCGGTGACGACATGACGGAGCCGAACCGTCCGGCCGGGGCGGCGAGCGGGCCGGCGACCGGAACGGCGAAGCCGCGCACGGTCCCGACGGAGCTGGCGGCCCTGGCGATGGGCGTCACCCCGGCGACCATCCGCAAATGGGCCAGCCGCGGCAAACTCACCCGCCACGGCGGCCCCCGGCGAGCCGAGTACGACCTCGACGAACTCTTCGCACTGGCGCGCCGGAGCGAGACCGAATAGGCGGTACGAGCCCCGGCAACCGCAGCGAATTCGAGTAGCTCCGCGCCGCCGCACGGAATTCACCGACCACCACCCCGCAAGAAAACCGGATCCGTGCGGGGATCCGGTACGAAGCAGCCCCCGCGGCCCATCCCCCCTGCCGCGGGGGCTTCTTCGGTTACCCGATTGATTGTCAACTCGCTTCATTTAAAGGGAAGTTGACGCAACCGAACAGAGGTGTCACACTCTTTTCGGCGCCCCCATGCCCTGACGGCAGTGGCGCTTCTCCCGGGCTTCTGCATTCGAGCCCGTGGCATTCTTCGCGAAATCCGTGCCCCGACCGGGGCGCGGATTTTTTGTTTTCCTTCCGCCCCGACTTGAGGAAGTGTGGTCGATGCCTGTTTCCACCTGGACACCCGTCGGTCAATGGACGGGTACGGTCACGCACGACGGCGAGGTGGACGAGTACACCGTCGCCTTCGCCCCGGACGGCTCGCTCTCGGTCACCACGCGCAAGAGCACCGGCACCGGCGCCTGGACCGTCACCGGCGACGACTCGCTGGAGTTCTCCCTGCGCGAGGACTTCAACCTCGACGTCACCCAGATCAGCCCCAACGGCCACCGGGCCGCGTACATCCAGATCGACATCACCGCGCGGCACGACGGCGACGCGCTCACCGGCGAGGGCAAGGCCGTCGTGCACGGTCCCGACGACGTCGTGATCTACGCGACGGACGCCCGGACCGAAGCGCGCCGGGTGTCATGACGGCCGAGGCCGCCCGGCTCACCGACGTGCTGAGCCTGCGGGACCTGGCCGGGCGCTATCTGGCCGGCCTCGACGAGGGCGGCTTCGACGAGACCTGGGCGAGGTCCCTGTTCACCGAGGACATCGAGATGACGTTCCCGGTCGGCAGCCACCAGGGCCTCGCCGGGGTGTCCGGCTTCACCACCGAGATCATGGCGCGCTGGGGCCGCACCCACCACCACGGCTCGGAGACCCAGGTCGACGTCGACGGCGACCGGGCCGAGCTGAGCTGGAGCCTGATCGCCTCCCACGTGCACCACGGCTCGCCGCTGCCGCCGGACCCCACCCAGTACTTCCAGCTCGGCGGCCGCTTCACCGGCACGGCCCGGCGCACCCCCGACGGCTGGCGGTTCGACCGGCTGCGGCTGCGGATCGTGTGGACCACCGGCGCCGTGCCCAGGGGAGTGACCCAGGTCGACCGACAGACCCTCGACACCCGGGGAAACCAGCCCGCTTCGGCAGCCGCTTCGGCAGCCGCTTCAGCAGCCACTTCAGCAGAGGAGAACGCACCCATGCCGACCGCACTCACCGCGGACCAGCAGAAGGAACTGATCGAGAAGGTCTTCCACGAGGGCCTGGACCTCGGCGACCTGTCGGCCGCCGACCGCTACCTCACCGCCGACTTCCGCAACCACGGCAGCCACGACGACTCCATGCGCGGCCCGGAGGCGTTCAAGCACACCATCCGGATCCAGCAGTCCGCGTTCAGCGACATCAAGTACGAGATCCTCGACTTCATATCGATGGGCGACAAGGCCGCCATCCGCTGGGTCATGCACGGCCGGCACACCGGCCCGTTCATCGGCATCCAGCCGACCGGGCTGCAGGTGCAGCACCAGGCGATCATCTGGTTCCGCTTCGAGGGCGACCGGATCGCCGAGCGCTGGGGCATCGTCGACAACTTCTCCCTGGAGCGCTTCCTCAAGTCCGGCGGCAGGCCGGCCGGCCCGCTGACCCCGGCCGGCGGTCCGGCCGGCGGTCCGGGTGCGGGCAAGCCCGCGGCCTGATCCGCTGCCCCGGCCGCGCCCGGCCCCCGCTGACGGCGGCGGGGGCCGGGCGCCGTCCGCCGCCCTACCCCAGCACACCCCACAAGACGCCAAGGGCTCGACGGAGCAAGGGACTTGAGACATGCCGATCGACAGGAAAGTCGCCCGCTTCAACCGGCGGTTCGCCAACCATTTCGTCGGGCCGCTGTTCAGCCGGCTGCCCGGTTTCGGGAAGGTGCACCACCGCGGCCGTAAGTCGGGGCGTGAGTTCGCCACGCCCGTCAAGCTGTTCCGGCGCGGCGCGGACATCGTCATCACACTGCCGTACGGGCCCAGCTCCGACTGGGTCAAGAACGTACTCGCGGCGGGCGGTTGCGAGATCACCACGCGCGGCCGCCGGATCCGGGTCACCGGGCCGGTGGTCTTCACCGACGACGGTACGACGAAGATGCCCGCCCTGACCCGGCGGATCCTCTCCCGGGTCGAGGCCACCGAGTTCCTCGCGCTGACGCCGGTCGAGGAACCGGCGCGGCTGCGGGTGGCCCGGTCGTGACCGCCGTCGGCCTGGTCACCCGGCCGGTCCGGGCGGCGCTGCTGGTCGGCTCCGCCCGCGACGGGCGGCTCGCCCCGGACGTCGCGGGCTGGTTCGCGCGGGTCGCCGCCCACCGCGACGACCTGGTCCTGGACGTCGTCGACGTCGCCGAGCACCTGCTGCCGGCGAGCCTCGACGAGGCCGACCCGCGGGCGGCGGCGCTGCGGCCGCGGCTGGCCGGGGCGGAGGCGTACGTGGTCGTCGTACCGGAGTACAACCGGAGCGTTCCCGGTCCGCTGAAGACCCTCATCGACAGCTTCCAGAGCGAGTGGGAGGCCAAGCCGGTCGGGTTCGTCGGCTACGGCCTCGGCATGGCCGGCGGAGTGCGGGCGATCGAGCATCTGCGGCAGATCTTCGCCGAGTTCCACTGCGTGGGGATGAAGGACGTCGTGACGTTCCCGCGGGTGCTGGAGCACTACGACGCGGAGGGCCGCTTCGCGGCCGATGCCGACGGGGCCGAGGCCGCGGCCAAGCTGATGCTGGACCAGCTCACGTGGTGGGGGACGGCGCTGCGCGACGCCAAGGCCGCCCGTCCCTACGGGACTTGAAAGTTCCGGCGCCGACAACGCGCCCCTTCAGGGGCGCGGGGAACTGCGCGACGAGCCACATCGGACCCGTGGCCGGTCCACCACGGATCGCGGCACCTTCTGCGCATCCCCGTGCCGGGCGCGGTTGTCGGGCGGCTGCGGCGCCGTCGTGGCTGGCCGCGCAGTTCCCCGCGCCCCTGACGGGGCGCGTCACCTGATCCCCTCTGTATTAGGAGAACGCGATGGCTGCCGCCGCCCCCGATCCGCTCACCCCTCTTCTCGTCGCCGTGCCCGTGGTGATCCTCGCCTGCAGGGCCGGTGCCCAGTTGCTCAAACGGCTTGGGCAACCCCCCGTCGTCGGCGAGATACTCGTCGGCATCCTGTTCGGCCCGTCCCTGCTGGGCTGGCTCTGGCCCGGTGCCCAGGCGTGGCTGTTCCCGCAGTCGGCGCTGCCGTACATCGGCGTGCTCGGGAACTTCGGCCTGCTCGTCTTCATGTTCCTCGTCGGACTCGAACTCGACCTCAAATCCCTGCGCGGCAACAGCAGAACGGCCGTCGCCGTCTCCCAGGCCGGGATCGCGCTGCCGCTGCTGCTCGGCACGCTGCTGGCCCTCGGCATGTACGGCGACTTCGCGCCGCCCGGCACCGAGAGGCTGCCGTTCGTGCTGTTCATCGCGGTGTCGATGAGCATCACCGCGTTCCCGGTGCTGGCCCGGATCCTGACCGACCGGGGCCTGTACCGGACCCGGGTCGGCGCGCTCGCCATGGCCAGCGCGGCCGTGGACGACGTCAGCGCCTGGTGCCTGCTGGCCGCGGTGGTGGCGGTGACGAAGAGCAACTCGCCCATGGAGGCCCTGACCACCGCCGGGTACGCGCTCGTCTTCACCGCCGTGATGTTCCTCGTCGTACGGCCGCTGCTGGCCAGGTGGGCCGCGCGGGCGGAGCGCCGGTACGCCGACGGTGTCGTGCTGGTCGTGCTGTTCAGCGGGCTGAGCGTGGCCGCGTTCGCCACCGACCGGATCGGGGTGCACGCGCTGTTCGGCGCGTTCCTGTTCGGGGTGGTCACCCCGCGCGGCAGCCGGCGGATCGAGGTCACCGCGGCGCGGATGCGGGCCTTCGCCGTGCCGGTGCTGCTGCCGCTGTTCTTCGTCAGCACCGGGCTGAAGACCGACGTGGGGCTGCTGGGCGGCAGCGGTACCCAGTGGCTGTGGGCGGGGGCCGTGCTCGCCGTCGCCGTGGTCGGCAAGTGGGGCGGCGGCACGCTCGCGGCACGCCTCTCCGGCCGCGGCTGGCGGGACTCCATGTCGTTGGGCGCGCTGATGAACTGCCGTGGCCTGACCGAGCTGATCGTGCTCAACATCGGGCTCGGGCTGGGTGTCATCGGGCCGGAGCTGTTCACCGTCCTCGTGCTGATGGCGCTGCTCACCACGGCCATGACCACCCCGGCGCTGGCCCGGATCCGCAAGGGGATCGACGAGGAGCTCGGACGGGAGACGGCCGGAATCGGCCAGGACGAGCCCGCCCTGGAGATCGCGAGAACCCGCTGACCTGTGCCTACGGGCGTGACAGCGGGGTCAGCCGCCGACCGGCGAACAGTTCAAGCCCTGATGGTTGGAAGGTTGCTAGTTGGAAGCTTGATAGATAAGCAGGTTGACGATACTCTCGCAGTACGACGCAGCATGAGGGAGAGAACGATGAGCCAGGACTTCAAGAACCTCGACATGACGATGATGTTCGCGATCCACGACGCGCTCCGCCGTGAGCTGGAGCGGATCGCCCGGATCACCGCGCGGGTCGACGAGGACCCCCGGCACGTACTGAGCACCGCGGTCGGCTGGGAGCTGTTCAAGAAGTTCCTGACCGTCCACCACACCTCCGAGGACGTGAAGATCTGGCCGGTCATGGAGGCCGCGCTGGTGGGCAAGGACGCCGAACTGGCCCTGCTCGCCGACATGGAGGCCGAGCACGGGGTCATCGACCCGCTGCTCGCCGACATCGACGCCGCCCTCGCCGACCGCGACTCCGGCCTGGAGCGCCTGACCGGCCTGACCGACACCCTCTGCACCCAGCTCGGCGGCCACCTCGACCACGAGGAGCGGGACGCCCTGCAGCTCATGGACATCACGCTCTCCCAGGAGCAGTGGCAGGACTTCTCCGCCGAGCAGCGCACCCGGATCGGCGACGACTCCGCCCGCTACCTGCCCTGGATGCTCGACGACATCGACGCCGCGAAGGTCGCCCACATCCTCGGCAAGATGCCCGAGCCGTTGCGCAACGCCTACGAGAACGACTGGCGCAAGGCCTACGGGGACCTCGCCATCTGGACCCCGAAGACCGCCACCACCACCCGCTGACCGGACCCCGAGGGTTCCGCTCGACACCCCCCAACCCTGAGACAGACACGGAGACATCCCATGTCGCTGCAAGACCGCACTCAGGCCGTCCCCAAGGCCGCGGCCCCGCCGCAGCAGGACGGCAAACTCGGACTGGCGTTACTCGTGATCGCCGCGGCCCAGCTCATGCTCGTCCTCGACAACACGATCGTCGCCGTCGCCCTGCCCAGCATGCAGAGCGCCCTCGGGCTCAGCGAGTCCGGCCTCGGCTGGATCGTCACCGCCTACGCCCTGGCCTTCGGCGGTCTGCTGCTGGCCGGCGGCCGCGCCGGTGACCTCTTCGGCCGCCGCCGGGTCTTCCGCACCGGACTGGTCCTGTTCACCGCCGCCTCACTGCTCGGCGGCCTCGCCCAGAGCGGTGAACTGCTCATCGCCGCCCGGGTGATCCAGGGCGCGGGCGCCGCCATCGCCGCCCCCACCGCCCTGTCCCTGCTGGCCACCACCTTCCCGGCCGGCCCCGCCCGCAACAAGGCGCTCGGTGTCTACGGCGCGATGGGCGGCCTCGGTTCGGTCGTCGGCCTGCTGCTCGGCGGCGCGCTCACCGAGTACCTGAGCTGGCGCTGGGTGATGTTCGTGAACATCCCGATCGCCCTGGCCGTCCTGTTCGGCACCGGCGTCCTCGTCGAGGGCGAGCGCGAGCGCGGCAAGGTCGACGTGCCCGGCGCGCTCACCGCCACCCTGGGCTTCGGTTCGCTCGTCTACGCCATCAACCGCGCCGGCGACAAGGGCTTCGGCGACGGCGTCACCCTGATCGGCCTGGGCGCCGCGCTCGTCCTGATCTTCGCCTTCGTCCTGATCCAGCGCGCGAGCAAGGCGCCGATGATCCCGCGCGGGGTGCTCGCCGACAGGAGCCGCGTCGGCGCCAACCTGATCATGTTCCTGGTCGGCGCGGGCATGCTCGCCACCTTCTACTTCCTGACCCTCTACATGCAGCTCGTCAAGGGCTACGCCCCGATGGTCACCGGCGTCGCCTACCTGCCCTTCGCCCTCGGCATGGGCATCGCGGCCGGCGGCGTCGGCCCGCAGCTGCTCGCCAAGCTGCCCGAGCGCAACGTGATCGCCCTCGGTCTGCTGATCGGCACCGCCGGCATGGTCTGGTTCAGCTTCATCGAGCCCGGCCAGACCCCGTGGGCCGCGCTGCTGCCGGCCCAGCTGGTCGCCGGTCTCGGCCTCGGCATGGTCTTCGTGGCCGTCACCATCGTCAGCGTCCGCGGGGTCGCCCCGCAGGCCACCGGCGCGGCCTCCGGTCTGGTCAACACCGCCCAGCAGATCGGCGGCGCCATCGGCCTGGCGGCCCTCGCCGCGGCGGCCACCGCCATCACCGACCACGAGCTGCCGGGCAGCGTCCCGCACGCCCTCACCACCGGCTACTCGTACGGGTTCCTGCTCGGCGGCGCCTTCTACCTGCTGGCCCTGATCGTGGCCCTGGCCACCCTCCCGGGCACCCGCCCCCAGCAGCAGGACGCCGAGCACCCGCCCGTCGCCCTGTGACCGACCCCGGCGGCCCCGCCCTGACTGCTTCCGGGCGGGGTCGCCGGTTCCCGGTTCCGGCAGCCGGTGTCGGTGTCGGAGCCGGCCGGCAAGCCGTCGATATACTCGGGCAGGAGGTGCTGTCTTGCGGTACGAGAGCGACGACGAGCGCGGCCCGGTGACCCGGACCGAGCAGACCGCGGAGGTCCCCGGCGTCCTCCCGGACGCGCTCACCGACTTCATCGGCTACCTCCTGCGCCGCGTCTACGCGCAGTTCGCCGCCACCGACGACGGCGGCGGCAGCGACCCCCGCGACTTCCTGGTCCTCGACGCGCTCACCGGCCGCGACTGGGAGTCCCAGCTCGACCTCGCCGAACGGCTCGGCATCAACCGCACCATCATGGTCGGTGTCATCGACCGGCTGGAGGCCCGCGACGAGGTCCGGCGCACCCGCAACCCCGACAACCGGCGCCAGTACGTGCTCTCCCTGACCGACCGCGGACGCGAGGCCGTCGAGGCCAGCCGGCGGGCGGTCGCCGAGCGGGACGCCCGGCTCACCGCCGTACTGACGGACGAGGAGACCGCCCGGCTCGACGAGCTGCTGGCCCGGCTGCTGCCCGAGTCCGCGCAGCCCCTCGTGCAGGGCACCGAGTACCTGGTCGGGCAGGCCCACCACCGGCTGCGCAAGCACGGCGACGACAAACTGGCCGGCACCGGACTCAGGGTGCGGCACTACGGCCCGCTCTCCGCCCTCGACGTGCTCGGGCCCATCGCCCAGCAGCGGCTCGCCGAACTGCTCGCCATCACCGGGCCCGCCGCCTCCCAGCTCGTCGACGAACTCGTCAAGCTGGGCCTGGTGCGCCGCGGCCGGGACGCGCACGACCGGCGCCGCTACGCCCTCGAAGTGACCGACCTCGGCCGCGAGCAACTCGGTGTCGTGGCCCGGGCCGTCGCGGGGCTCGCCGCGGACGTCGCCGCCATGCTCGGCCCCGGCGGCGAGGACGAACTGCGGGAACTGCTGCTGAAACTCCTGGCCCCGACGCATTCCGGTCCGGCATTCGCCGAGAACACCAAGTCATCCGTTTCCGCCAGGGGTTGACCCTCTGGCCAAAGGATGTCACGCTTAATTCAGCGGATACTCCGCGCCCTTTTCCAGGCTCTTCGCACCGCCCTTCCGATTTCCTTTCGGAAGGGCCGCGAGGGGCCTTTTTTATGCGGATGTCCCGCGGCACATGGTTTTCCCGTTGCGCACCGCCCCTCGACGAAGGAGACAGTCATGGTCGCCCAGAAGACCGACGGCGCGCCGGAACCGGCGCGCATACCCGAGGACATGACCTTCGACGTCATCATCCTCGGCTCGGGCCTCGCCGGCTCCGTCACCGGTGCCGTCCTGGCCAAGCACGGTGCAAAGGTGCTGCTCGTCGACGCCGCCGCGCACCCGCGCTTCGCCATCGGCGAGTCCATGACCCCGCAGCTCGTGGAATGGATCCACATCCTCTCCGAACGCCACGATATTCCCGAGCTGAAAAGCCTGGCGAGTGTCGAGGCCTCCACCCGTGACATCGCACCGACCTTCGGCACGAAGGCCCACTTCGGCTTCATGAAGCACGAGGTCGGAAAAGAGCCGAACCCGCGTGAGGCCACCCAGCTCGCACTGCCGAAGATATTCCACCAGAACAGCCACATGTTCCGGCAGGACAGCGACTCCTTCATGTTCCACGTCGCCGTCACGTACGGATGCACCCCCCGGCAGAACTGGCGTGCGAACGAGGTCGAGTTCGACGAGGACGGCGTCACCGTCCTCGGCCGCAGCGCCGCCCCCGGCGCCGAACCCGAGCTGTACCGGGCGAAGTACCTGGTGGACGCCTCCGGCTTCCGCTCCCCGCTCGCCGACAAGTTCGACCTGCGCGACAAGCCCACCGCCCGCTTCAAGCACCACTCCCGCTCGATGTTCACGCACTACGTCGGCATCAAGCGGTTCGACGACGTCAGCGGCCACCCCCGGGAGCTGCGCCCGCCGGCCGACTGGCACACCGGCACCATGCACCACCTCATCGAGCGCGGCTGGTTCTGGATCATCCCCTTCGACAACCACCCCAAGTCCCGCAACCCGCTGTGCAGCGTCGGCCTGACGATGGACGAGCGCACCTACCCCAAGCCCAAGGACCTCACCCCGGAGCAGGAGTTCCAGTCCTTCCTCGACAAGTACCCGGCGGTCAAGCGCCAGTTCGACGGCGCCACCCGGGTCCGCGAGTGGATCTCCACCGACCGGCTGCAGTACTCCTCGAAGCAGACCATCGGCGACCGCTGGTGCCTGATGTCCCACGCGGCCGGCTTCCTCGACCCGCTGTTCTCCCGCGGCCTGTCGAACACCATGGAGGTCGTCGACGCGCTCACCTCGCGGCTGATCCCCGCCCTCAAGGACGGCGACTTCTCCGCCGAGCGCTTCGCGTACGTCGAACGCGTCGAGCAGGGCCTGCTCCAGTACAACGACGACCTGGTCAACAGCTCCTTCATCGCCTTCTCCCACTTCCGGCTGTGGAACGCGGTCTTCCGGGTCTGGGGCTCCTTCATCACCCCCGGCACCATGCGGCTGACCCGGGCCCGCCTCAAGCACTTCAAGGACCACGACGTACGCCACTTCGACGAGCTGGAGAACGTGGCCCACCCCGGCCTGTGGTGGCCGCAGAGCGACTCCTTCAAGCGGATCCTGGAGACCACCGCCGAGACCTGCGAGAAGTACGAGGCCGGCGCGCTCACCGGCGACGAGGCCGCCGACATCGTCTTCGGGCTGCTCAAGGAGTCCCCGGTCGTCAACCCGGTCTTCGGCTGGAAGGACGAGGAGCAGCGGTTCATCTACCCGTCCACGCTGACCATGGCCCGCTTCCTGTACTGGGCCTCCGTCGAGGCCCCCGCCGAGATGAACAGCGTCGGCCGCGAGTTCCTGCTCGGCATCCTCAAGGCCGGTGCGAAGGTCCGCAAGCTCCTCTGACCACTCCCAGCCAAGCCAGAAAGGGATCCGCATGTCCGCAGCAGCGCGGTCGCTGACCCGCGCCGAAGAGACCCGGCCCGTCGAACCGCTGGATCTGCGCCGCGTGTGCGGCCTGTTCACGACCGGCGTCACGGTCATCACCACCGGCCCCGACGGCGACGCGGACGGCACCACCGTCAACTCGTTCACCTCGGTCTCGCTGGACCCCCCGCTGGTGCTGTTCTGTCTGCACCACCGGTCCCGGCTGCACACGCTCCTGGAGCGGAGCGGCGGGTTCACCGTGAACTTCCTGTCCGGACGGCAGCAGCCGCTGGCCCGGCACTTCGCCGGACGCCGGGCCACCGCCGGCGCGAGCGCCTTCGAGGGCGTCCCGCACCACTTCACCGAGGACGGGCTGCCCGTGCTCAGCGAGGCCCTCGCCCACCTGACCTGCACCACGGTCGACGTGCACACCGCCGGCGACCACGACATCGTCATCGGCGAGGTGGTGGAGCTGGGCGTCCCCGAGCACGGTCTGGAACCGCTGATCTTCTTCGACGGCTCCCTGGGCCCGCTGGAGACCGGCGCGGACCGCTTCCAGCACGCCCGGCAGGCGTCCTGACATGCGCAGGGTGCTCATCGCCAACCGTGGCGAGATAGCCGTACGCGTGGCCAGAGCCTGCCGGGACGCCGGGATCGCGAGCGTCGCCGTCTACGCGGACCCGGACCGCGACGCCCTGCACGTCAAGGTCGCCGACACGGCCTTCGCCCTGGGCGGTGACACCCCGGCCACCAGCTACCTGGACATCGGGAAGGTCCTGCGGGCCGCCCGGGAGACCGGGGCGGACGCCGTCCACCCCGGCTACGGGTTCCTCTCCGAGAACGCCGAGTTCGCGCAGGCGGTCCTGGACGCGGGCCTGACCTGGATCGGCCCGCCGCCGCAGGCGATCCGCGACCTCGGCGACAAGGTGGCGGCCCGGCACATCGCCCAGCGGGCGGGCGCGCCCCTGGTGGCCGGCACCCCGGACCCGGTGGGCGGTGCGGACGAGGTCGTGGCGTTCGCGGAGCAGCACGGCCTGCCGATCGCCATCAAGGCGGCCTTCGGCGGCGGCGGGCGCGGGCTGAAGGTCGCCCGGACCCTGGAGGAGGTGCCGGAGCTCTATGAGTCGGCGGTGCGGGAGGCGGTGGCCGCCTTCGGCCGCGGCGAGTGCTTCGTGGAGCGCTACCTGGACCGGCCGCGGCACGTCGAGACGCAGTGCCTCGCGGACCGGTACGGCAACGTCGTGGTCGTATCGACCCGTGACTGCTCGCTGCAGCGCCGCCACCAGAAGCTGGTGGAGGAGGCTCCGGCACCGTTCCTGACGCCGGAGCAGACCGCCGAGCTGTACCGGGCGTCCAAGGCCATCCTGCGCGAGGCCGGCTACGTCGGCGCCGGAACCTGCGAGTTCCTCGTCGGGCAGGACGGCACGATCTCCTTCCTGGAGGTCAACACCCGGCTCCAGGTGGAGCATCCGGTGACCGAGGAGGTCGCCGGCATCGACCTGGTGCGGGAGATGTTCCGGATCGCCGACGGCGAGGAACTCGGCTACGGGGACCCCGAACTGCGGGGCCATTCCTTCGAGTTCCGGATCAACGGCGAGGACCCGGGCCGGGGCTTCCTGCCCGCGCCGGGCACGGTGACGGTCTTCGAGCCGCCGTCGGGTCCGGGGGTACGGCTGGACGCGGGCGTGGAGCCGGGCAGCGTGATCGGCCCGGCCTGGGACTCGCTCCTCGCCAAGCTGATCGTCACCGGCCGCACCCGCGCCGAGGCGCTGGAGCGGGCCGCACGGGCGCTCGACGAGTTCCGCGTGGAGGGGATGGCCACGGCGATCCCGTTCCACCGGGCGGTCGTCAGGGACCCGGCCTTCACCGGGGACCCGTTCCGCATCCACACCCGGTGGATCGAGACCGAGTTCGTCAACGGGATCGAGGCCTTCACCGCGGCCCCGGCTGCCGGTTCCGAGACGGAGGAGGCCGGTCGCGAGACGGTGGTGGTCGAGGTCGGCGGGCACCGGCTGGAGGTCTCGCTGCCGGCGGCGCTGGGCAGGGTCCCCGACCGGACGCTCGTGGGGGCGGTCGCCGCGCCCCGGTCCCGCCGCCGCACCGCGGGCGGTTCGGCCCCCGCCGCCTCCGGGGACACGCTCAGCTCTCCCATGCAGGGCACCGTCGTCAAGGTCGCCGTCGCCGAGGGGCAGCCGGTCGAGAAGGGCGACCTGGTCGTCGTACTCGAGGCCATGAAGATGGAGCAGCCGCTCACCGCGCACCGGTCCGGCACGGTCACCGGTATCGCCGCCGAGGTGGGGCAGGCCCTCGCCGCCGGGGCCGCGATCTGCGACATCAAGGACTGATCGCCTTGGCAGCACTCACCTACACCGACGCCATGAACGGTGCCCTGGAGCGGCTGCGTTCCGTGGGGTACGAACACGGGCGCAGCTTCGTCAACCACGCCCCGATGGCCGCCGAGGCCCTCGCCCACATGGGCTACGCCGACGAGGTGCCCGGCTGGGTGGAGGGCCATCTGCGCAGCCACACCTTCCACGACGTGCCCGAGCGGCGGTTCACCCTCGACCCGGCCGACGAGGCCGACTGGCGGCAGGCGCTCGGCGAGTTCGGCCGGGTCGCCGACTGGACCGGCCTGTTCGAGCGCGAGCTGGCCGAGGGGGAGTGGACCGACGTCCTGGCCCGCTGGTGGCCCCGGCTGCTGCCCGGCATGTCCGGGGTGCTCACCCACGGGGTGATCCGCACCGCGCACGCGGTCCGGGCGGTGGTGACCGCCGGCCCCGACCACCGCATGCAACTGGCCGAACTGGCACAGGGGCTGGGGTACTGGGCGGCCCGGTACTCCGAGGGCGGAGTCGTGGTCCCGGAGCACCCAGCCGGTGACGACGGCGACGGCGACGGCGATGATGTCGTACGGGCGCTGGACGAGCTCGTCGCCGAGTTCTGCGGGATCTACGCCACGCTCTCCCTCCCGCACCCGATCCCGCTGATCCACTCGGTCACCGGGCCCGCCGCCGTACGGCTGGTGGTGGAGCACCTGCCGGCGGAGCAGCGGTGGCCGTCGTACCGGGTGGCGCGGGCCGTCAGCCGCACGATGCTCGACTGGTTCCACGCCGTGCCCCGGCCCGCGGCCCCGCTGCCGGCGGCCCCCGACCCGGCCGCCCTGTTCGCCGAGGCCGTCCGGATCGGCGACGAGCACGCCATCAAGCTCGCCGAAGTCGCCGTACGGCACGAGGCGCTGGCACCCGACCCGCGGCACGCGGCGGCCGCGCACGTGGCCAACCGGGCGATCGGCCGCCGGTACCGCTGACAGTTCGTCTTCGCCGACGGTCTCCCCGACGGGGCCGTACGGAACCGTTCCCGAGGAGTGTCATGGACGCACAAGTCATCGTCGTGGGCGCCGGTCCTGCCGGCATGATGCTCGCGGGCGAGCTACGGCTCGCGGGCGCCGACGTCATCGTCCTGGAGAAGCTGCCCGCGCGCACCGGAGAGTCGCGCGGGCTCGGCTTCACCGCCCGCACCATGGAGGTCTTCGACCAGCGCGGACTGCTGCCCCGCTTCGGGGACATCGAGGTCAGCAACGTGGGCCACTTCGGCGGCCTGCCGGTCGACTTCGGTGTCCTCGACGGCGCCCACCAGGCTGCCAAAACGATCCCGCAGTCGGTCACCGAGACCGTCCTGGAGGAGTGGGCCGGCCGGCTCGGCGCGGACATCCGGCGCCGGCACGAGGTGCTCTCCGTCAAGGAGAAGGAGGACAGCGTCGAGGTCGAGGTGCGCGGCCCCGAGGGCGTGCACCGGCTGCGCGCCGAGTACCTCGTGGGATGCGACGGCGGCCGCTCGACCATCCGCAAGGCCGCCGGGTTCGACTTCCCGGGGACGCCGTCGACGCTGGAGATGTACCTCGCCGACGTGCGCGGCATCGAGCTGGAGCCCCGGATGATCGGGGAGACCCTGCCCGGCGGGATGGTGATGGTCGGGCCGCTGCCCGGCGGCATCACCCGGCTGATCATCTGCGAGCGCGGCACCCCGCCGCAGCGCCGCGAGAAGCCGCCGACCTGGGCGGAGGCCGCGGCGGCCTGGCAGCGGCTGACCGGCGACGACATCTCGCACGCCGAGGCGGTGTGGGTGTCGTCCTTCGGGGACGGCACACGCCTGGTCACCGAGTACCGGCGGGGCCGGATCCTCCTCGCCGGCGACTCCGCGCACATCCACCTCCCGGCCGGCGGGCAGGGCATGAACACCAGCATCCAGGACGCCGTGAACCTCGGCTGGAAGCTGGGTGCGGTGGTGCGGGGGCGGGCGCCGGAGACGCTGCTCGACACCTACCACGACGAACGGCACCCGGTCGGGGAGCGGCTGATGATGAACACCCGGGCGCAGGGGCTGCTGTTCCTGTCCGGGCCCGAGGTGCAGCCGCTGCGCGACGTGCTCAACGAGCTGATCCGGTATCCGGAGGTCGGCAGGCACCTGGCGGCGATGGTGTCGGGTCTTGAGATCCACTACGACCTCGACGGGGGCGCGGGCGCGCTGCTCGGCCGACGGCTGCCGAACGTGCCGCTCACCGGGCACAGGAGGGTGGCCTCCAGCACGGAGGCGCTGCGCGCCGGGCGGGGTGTGCTGCTGGACCTCGCCGACAACGCGAGGCTGCGGGAGCGGGCCTGGGCCTGGCGGGACCGGGTGGACGTCGTCACGGCGGTGCCGGGCGACGGCGTGCTGGTGGGTACGTCCGCGGTGCTGGTGCGGCCCGACGGTTATGTGGCGTGGGCGGCGCCGGGTAGTCATGCGGATCTGCCGATGGCCCTTGAGCGGTGGTTCGGGCCTGCCCGCTGAGGGCGCTGCCGAGAGTGCCGGGTCGTGTCGTGTTGCGGCTGCCCCGCCGTCGTGGCTGGTCGCGCAGTTCCTCCCCCAGCCTTCGGCCGGGGGTGCCCCCAGCGCCCCTGACGGGGCGCTTTTCCTTGAGGAGTTTTCATGCACAGCACTCTGATCGTGGCCCGGATGGAACCGGGTAGCAGCCAGGAGGTCGCGCGGCTGTTCGGGGAGTTCGACCGGACCGAGATGCCGCATCTGATGGGCACGCGGCGGCGGGAGCTCTTCGCGTACCGCGGGCTGTACTTCCACCTCCAGAGCTTCGACACCGACAACGGCGGTGAGCTGATCGAGGAGGCCAAGAGCGACCCGCGGTTCGTGCGGATCAGCGAGGACCTCAAGCCGTTCATCCAGGCGTACGACCCCGCCACCTGGCGGTCTCCCGCCGACGCGGTCGCCACGCGCTTCTACGACTGGGAGGGCCGGGCGTGAACGCCAGGCGAGTGGTCATCACCGGGGTCGGTGTCATCGCCCCCGGCGGTGTCGGCACCAAGAACTTCTGGAACCTGCTCAGCGAGGGCCGCACCGCGACCCGCGGCATCACCTTCTTCGACCCGTCCTCCTTCCGCTCCCGGGTCGCCGCCGAGGTCGACTTCGATCCGGAGGAGCACGGGCTGAGCCCGCAGGAGATACGGCGGATGGACCGTGCGGCGCAGCTGGCCGTCGTGAGCGCCCGGGAGGCCCTCGCCGACAGCGGGCTCGACCTGTCCGGCGCCGACCCCTACCGGGTCGGGGTCACCATCGGCAGCGCGGTCGGCGCGACCATGGGGCTCGACCAGGAGTACCGGGTGGTCAGCGACGGCGGCCGGCTCGACCTCGTCGACCACACCTACGCCGTCCCGCACCTCTACAACTACCTGGTGCCCAGTTCGTTCGCGGCGGAGGTCGCCTGGGCGGTGGGCGCGGAGGGCGCGGCCACGGTCGTGTCGACCGGCTGCACGTCGGGGCTCGACTCCGTCGGGCACGCCGTGGAGCTGATCCGGGAGGGCTCGGCCTGTGCGATGATCGCCGGCGCCACCGACGCCCCGATCTCCCCGATCACCCTGGCCTGCTTCGACGCCATCAAGGCCACCACCCCGCGCAACGACGACCCCGAGCACGCCTCCCGCCCCTTCGACGGCACCCGCAACGGGTTCGTGCTGGGGGAGGGGTCGGCCGTCTTCGTCCTGGAGGAGCTGGAGGCCGCGAAGCGGCGGGGCGCGCACATCTACGCCGAGATCGCCGGGTACGCCTCCCGCTGCAACGCCTTCCACATGACCGGGCTGCGGCCCGACGGCGCGGAGATGGCCGAGGCCATCACGGTCGCCCTGAACGAGGCGCACCTCGACCCCGGGGCGATCGACTACATCAACGCGCACGGCTCCGGCACCAAGCAGAACGACCGGCACGAGACCGCCGCGTTCAAGAAGAGCCTCGGCGACCACGCCTACCGGACCCCGGTCTCCTCGATCAAGTCGATGGTCGGGCACTCGCTCGGCGCGATCGGCTCCATCGAGATCGCCGCGTCCGTCCTCGCCATGGAGCACAACGTCGTGCCCCCGACGGCGAACCTGCACACCCCCGACCCCGAGTGCGACCTGGACTACGTCCCGCTCACCGCCCGTGAGCACCGCACCGACGCGGTGCTCACCGTGGGCAGCGGGTTCGGCGGCTTCCAGAGCGCGATGGTGCTCGCCCGACCGGAGAGGAGCGCGGCCGCATGAGCACGCGGACCGTGGTGACCGGGCTCGGCATCGCCGCGCCCAACGGCCTTGGCACGACCGACTACTGGGCGGCCGCCCGCGCCGGGAAGAGCGGGATCGGCCGCATCACGCGGTTCGACCCGTCCGGGTATCCGGCGAAGCTGGCCGGTGAGGTGCCCGGGTTCAGCGCCGGGGAACACCTGCCGAGCCGGCTGCTCGCCCAGACCGACCACATGACCCGCCTTGCGCTCGTCGCGACGGACTGGGCGCTGGCCGACGCGGAGGTCACTCCGGCCGACCTGCCCGCCTACGACATGGGCGTCGTCACCGCCAGCTCCTCCGGCGGCTTCGAGTTCGGGCAGGGCGAGCTGCAGAAGCTGTGGAGCCAGGGCAGCCAGTTCGTCTCGGCATACCAGTCGTTCGCCTGGTTCTACGCCGTCAACAGCGGCCAGATCTCCATCCGCAACGGCATGAAGGGCCCGAGCGGGGTTGTCGTCTCCGACCAGGCGGGCGGCCTCGAGGCCCTCGCGCACGCGCGCCGGCAGATCCGGAAGGGGACGCAGCTCATCGTCTCCGGGGCGATCGACGCGTCCATCTGCCCGTGGGGCTGGGTGGCGCAGCTCGCCAGCGACCGGCTGTCCACGTCGGAGGAGCCGGACCGGTCGTACCTGCCCTTCGACTCCGCCGCGGCCGGGCACGTGGCCGGCGAGGGCGGGGCGATCCTGATCCTGGAGGCCGAGGAGATGGCCGTACGGCGCGGTGCCCGGGTGTACGGGGAGATCGCGGGGTACGGCGCGACGTTCGACCCGGCGCCGGGGAGCGGGCGGCCGCCGGGGCTGCGCAAGGCGATCGAGCTGGCCCTCGCCGACGCGGGCGCCGACGCGGCCGACGTGGACGTGGTGTTCGCCGACGCGGCGGCCGTGCCGGAGCTGGACCGGGTGGAGGCGGACGCGATCAGCGACGTGTTCGGGCCGCACGGGGTGCCGGTGACCGCGCCGAAGACGATGACCGGGCGGCTCTACTCGGGAGCGGCGCCGCTGGATGTCGCCACGGCGCTGCTGGCCGTCCGGGACGGGGTGGTGCCGGCGACGGTGAACGTCTCGCCGGAGGCGGGCTACGACCTCGACCTGGTGGTGGGGGAGCCGCGACTGACCGAGGTGCGGTCGGCGCTGGTGCTGGCCCGCGGTTATGCCGGGTTCAACTCTGCCATGGTCGTACGGGCGTAGTTTCGCCCACGACCGTAGCGGCTCGCGCGGTGGCGCGGCTGGCCCGGTGGGGGCTGATCGCGCAGTTCCTCCCCCAGCCTTCGGCCGGGGGTACCCCCAGCGCCCCTTACGGGGCGCTGCCCCAGCCACATCCATTCAGCCGCGGGCAGTCGTGCCACCTTTGGCCGCGGGCAGTCGTGCCGCTGGGGCGGCACGGGTGGGCGCCGGCGGCACCCGGTCGGCGCCGGTGAGCGTCCCCACCCCGACCCCAGCCCCCACCGACCCCAGCTTCTCCCAATGACCCCAGCCCCCCCACCGAACTCCCCCCAGACCCGCCCGTCCTCCCGGCCCCCCCATCTCTCCCACGCCCGGGGCCGACAGGGCGGGCGTTCCCATTCGTAGTCGTGAAAGGAAGATCACCGTGGCCACCCAGTCCTTCACCCTCGACGACCTCAAGCGGATCCTGCTGGAGGCCGCCGGCGCCGATGAGAGCGTCGATCTCGACGGGGACATCCTCGACACCGACTTCGAGGAGCTCAGCTACGAGTCGCTCGCCATCCTGGAGACCTGCGGGCGCATCGAGCGGGAGTACGACATCACGCTGGACGACACCGTGGTGACCGAGGCCAAGACGCCCCGCGAGCTGCTCGCCGTCGTCAACACGCAGCTCGGTGACGTCGCCGCCGCTGCCTGACCTTCTCCCCACCCCCTCCGGCCGCCGGCGCCCGCCCTGACCGGGCGCCGGCGGCTCCCCCATGCCCTGAAAGGGAGCTGCAGACATGTCCGAACAGCAGCAGAGGGTCGCCCTGGTCTCCGGGGCCACCAGCGGAATCGGTCTCGCCTCGGCGCGGCTGCTGGCCCGGCAGGGCCACCGCGTCTTCATCGGCTCCCGCGACGCCGGGAACGTCGAGCGGACCGTCAAGGAACTGCGCGCGGAGGACCTCGACGTCGACGGGACCACCCTCGACGTGCGGTCCGCGCTGTCCATCGAGAACTTCGTGCGGGCCGCCGTCGAGCGGTACGGCACCGTCGACGTGCTGGTCAACAACGCCGGGCGGTCCGGCGGCGGCGTGACCGCCGACATCGACGACGAGCTCTGGTACGACGTCGTCGAGACCAACCTCAACAGCGTCTTCCGCCTCACCCGCGCCGCCCTCACCACCGGCGGCATGCGGGAGAAGAGCCGGGGGCGGATCATCAACATCGCGTCCACGGCCGGCAAGCAGGGCGTCGTGCTCGGGGCGCCGTACTCCGCCTCCAAGCACGGGGTGGTCGGGTTCACCAAGGCCCTCGGCAACGAGCTGGCCCCCACCGGCATCACCGTCAACGCCGTCTGCCCGGGGTACGTCGAGACGCCCATGGCGCAGCGCGTGCGCGCCGGTTACGCCGCCGCCTACGACACCAGCGAGGACGCCATCCTCGACAAGTTCACGGCGAAGATCCCGCTCGGCCGCTACTCGACCCCCGAGGAGGTCGCCGGGCTTGTCGGCTACCTCGCCTCCGACACCGCCGCCTCCATCACCGCACAGGCCCTCAACGTCTGCGGCGGCCTCGGCAACTTCTGAAAACCCCGGCATCTTCTAGGAGTTCACCCATGTCCGAGCCGAAGGAAGTCGAGCACGAGGTCACGATCTCGGCGCCGGCCGCCGAGGTCTACCGGCTGATCGCCGACGTGGCCAACTGGCCGCGGATCTTCCCGCCGACCATCTACGTCGACCACCTGGAGCGCTCCGGGAACGAGGAGCTGATCGGGATCTGGGCCACCGCCAACGGCGAGGCCAAGAACTGGACCTCGCGCCGCGTCCTGGACCCCGAGGGCCTGCGGATCACCTTCCGCCAGACCGTCTCCACCCCGCCCGTCGCGAGCATGGGCGGCACCTGGATCATCGAGCCCCTCGACGCGGCCACCTCCCGGGTGCGGCTGCTGCACGACTACACCGCCGTCGGCGACGACCCGGCGGGGCTGGCCTGGATCGACGAGGCCGTCGACCGCAACTCCCGCTCCGAGCTCGCCGCGCTGAAGACCAATGTCGAACTCGCCACCGCCTCGCAGGAGCTGACGTTCTCCTTCGAGGACACCGTCCGGGTCGAGGGGGCCGCCAAGGACCTCTACGACTTCGTGAACGAGGCCGACCGCTGGTCCGAGCGACTGCCGCACGTGGCGACCGTCCGGCTCACCGAGGACACCCCGGGCCTGCAGACCCTGGAGATGGACACCCGCGCCAAGGACGGCTCGACGCACACCACCAAGTCGTACCGGGTCTGCCTGGACGGCCGGAAGATCGCCTACAAGCAGACCACCCTGCCGGCCCTGATGAACCTGCACACCGGCTACTGGACCTTCCGCGAGACCGACGAGGGCACCTTCGCCTCCTCGCAGCACACCGTCGTGCTGCGCCCCGAGAACATCGCGAAGATCCTCGGTCCCGAGGCGGGCGTCGCCGAGGCCCGTGAGTACGTGCAGGGCGCGCTCAGCACCAACAGCCGCGCCACCCTGAACCACGCCAAGGCGTACGCCGAAGCGAGGCGCTGACCGATGGCCGGTGCCGACGCGGTCGACACGCACGTCCTGGTGGTCGGCGCCGGACCCGTCGGGCTGATGCTCGCCGGGGAACTGCGCCTCGGCGGCGCCGACGTGACCGTCCTGGAACGGCTGGCCGCCCCGACGACGGAGTCCCGGGCGTCCACCCTGCACGCACGGACGATGGAACTGCTGCGGCAGCGCGGGCTGCTGGACGGTCCCGGCGGCCTCGCCGACCCCGAGCCGCCGCCGAACGAGCCCCGCGGCCACTTCGGCGGCCTCCCCCTCGACCTCACCCTGCCCAGCAGCCACCCCGGGCAGTGGAAGGTCCCGCAGACCCGCACCGAGGAACTCCTCGGCGCGTGGGCCGAGCGGCTCGGGGCGCGGGTGCTACGGGGCCATGAGGTCCTGGACCTCGTGCAGGAGCAGGACCGCGTCCGGGTCGTCGCAGAACACCATGGCACCCGCCGTGAGTTCACGGCCCGCTACGCCGTCGGCTGCGACGGCGAGGGGTCGGCCGTCCGGCGCCTCGCGGGCATCGGTTTCCCCGGCAACGACGCCGAACGGGAGCTGATCCGCGCCGACGTCGACGGCATCGACATCCCGAACCGGCGGTTCCAGCGGCTGCCGAACGGGCTCGCCATCGCCGCCCGGCGCGGGGACGGCGTCACCCGGGTGATGGTCCACCGCTTCGGCACCCCGCCGCGCGCGGGCGAGGCCCGCTTCGCCGACATCGTCAGTGCCTGGCGGGACGTCACCGGCGAGGACATCGGCCACGGCACCCCGCTGTGGGTGAACTCCTTCGGCGACGCCTCCCGGCAGGCCGAGCACTACCGCGCGGGCCGGGTGCTGCTCGCCGGCGACGCGGCCCACCAGCAGATGCCGATCGGCGGGCAGGCCCTCAACCTCGGCCTCCAGGACGCCGTGAACCTCGGCTGGAAGCTCGCGGCCACCGTCCTCGGCCGGGCCCCGGCGGGGCTGCTGGACAGCTACCACGACGAACGGCACGCCGTCGGGCGCCGTGTCCTGTCCACCATCCGCGCCCAGGCCCGGCTGCTGCTCGGCGGGCCCGAGGTGGAGTCCCTGCGTTCGGTCGTCGGCGAACTCACCTCGTACGAGCCGGTCCGGGCGCACCTCGCCGGGACGATCAGCGGCCTCGACGTGCGGTACGGGGACGACGAGAACGTGCTGGTCGGCGCGCGGCTGCCCGACACGCGGCTCGACTCGGGGGCGACCACGGCCGAACTGCTCCACTCCGCCCGCGGGTTGCTGCTCGTGACCGACCCGGCGCTCGGCGGGGCGGCGGCGGACCGGTCCGCGTCGGTGGACACGGTCGTCACCCGTCCCGCAGGGCCCCTCGACGGCCTGGCCGCCGTGCTCGTACGGCCGGACGGCTACGTCGCCTGGGCCGGCGACGCGGCGGAGGACGGCCTGCACGAGGCCCTCGGCCGCTGGTTCGCACCCGACCCACGCGTCCCCCGCACACCACAACCAACCGTCAGGAGAAGGAAGATGGGCAACCTGGCCGGAAAGACCGCCCTCGTCACCGGCGCCAGCCGGGGCATGGGCCGGGCCACCGCCGAACGGCTGGCCGCCGACGGCGCCCTGGTCGCCGTGCACTACGGCAGCAGCGCGGAGGCCGCCGCCGAGGTGGTCGCCGGGATAGAGAAGGACGGCGGGCGGGCGTTCGCCGTCGGGGCCGAACTGGGCACGCCCGGCGACGTCCACGAGCTGTTCCTCGCCCTGGAGGCGGGACTCAAGGAGCGCACCGGCGAGACCGAGCTGAACATCCTGGTCAACAACGCCGGAGTGATGGGCGGGGTCAAGGCCGAGGACACCACCCCGGAGGAGTTCGACCGGATCTTCGCCGTCAACGCCAAGGCGCCGTTCTTCGTCATCCAGCGGGCGCTCGCCGACATGCCCGACGGCGGCCGGATCGTGAACATCTCCTCCGGGCTGACCCGGTTCGCCAACCCGGACGAGATCGCCTACGCCATGAGCAAGGGCGCCGTGGAGCAACTAGCGCTCCATTACGCCAAGTTGCTCGGTCCGCGCGGGATCACCGTGAACAGCGTCGCGCCGGGCATCACCCGCAACGGCAACCCGCTGTTCGACATTCCCGAGGCCGTAGAGGCCATGTCCGCGCTGTCCGCCTTCAACCGTGTCGGCGAGCCGCAGGACGTCGCCGACGTCATCGCCTTCCTCGTCTCCGACGACGCCCGCTGGGTCACCGGCTCCTTCGTCGACGCGAGCGGCGGCACACTCCTCGGGTGACGCGGTGACCAGGACCCTTCCGGCACCGGTCGCCGCCGGCACGGACGAGCGGTTCGGCCCCCGGCTGTGGGGGCTGCTGCTCGTCCTCGCCGGCAACATGCTCATCGACGCGCTGGAAGTGTCCGTGGCGGTGGTGGCGCTGCCCGCCATCGGCACGGACCTGGGGCAGCCGCCGACCGTCACCCAGTGGGCGATGACCGGCTTCGCCGCCGGCTTCGGCGGCCTGCTCCTCTTCGGCGCCCGCGTGGTGACCCTCCTCGGCCGCCGCCGCGTCTACCTGGCGGCCCTCCTCGCCTTCGCCGCCGCCTCCGCCCTCAGCGCCCTCGCCCACGACCCCTGGCTGCTCCTCGCCACCCGACTGACCAAAGGCTTCTGCGCCGCCCTGACCGCCCCCACCGGCCTCGCCATCATCACCGCCACCTTCCCGGAGGGCCGCCCCCGCTCCCGGGCGGTCTCCGTCTACACCCTCTTCGGCGCAGGCGGCTTCACAGCAGGCCTCCTCCTCTCCGGCTGGCTGACACAAACCTCCTGGCGCTGGGCCTTCGCCTTCCCGGCCCCGGTGGTACTGCTGCTCTTCGCGTTCGGCCTGCGCCTGATACCGAGAGGCGCCGACGAGAGCACCCCAAAGGGGGCTGACCTGAGCGGTCCAAGAAGGCCCGCGGAGAGCGCCCCGAAGGGGATTGACCTGAGCGGTCCAAGAAGGCCCGCGGAGAGCGCCCCGAAGGGGACTGACCTGAGCGCTCCAGGAAGGGACGGCGAGAGCGCCCCACAGGGGCGCGGGGAACTGCGCGACCAGCCTCCCCGGCGCCGCACCATGACCGCGACGGCACAGCGCTACGACATCCCCGGTGCCCTCACCTTGCTGGCGGCCCTCCTGGCCCTGGTCCAGGGCATCACCCAACTCCCTGACCACGGCTGGAGCGACCCGAGAGCCGTCGGACCGCTCACCGCGGCCGCCCTCCTCCTCCTGCTGCTCTGGCGAGTAGAGCGGCACGCCCCGGCTCCCCTCCTGAACACCGCCCCCCTGCGCGGCAACCCCACTCTCATCCGCTCCGCCCTCGGCGCAGCCTGCCTCAACGGCTCCTACCTGGGACTCCTGTTCGTCCTGACGTACCAGACCCAGACCCTCGCCGGCTGGTCCCCCCTCCACACGGCGTTCGCCCTGCTCCCGGCCGCCGCGCCCCCGGCGCTCACCGCGCTGGCCTCCGGCCGCCTGGTCGCCACGTTCGGCGCCCCCCGCCTCATCGTGGCCGGCGCCGCCTGCGCCTTCGCGGGCGGACTGCTCCAACTCCGGCCGCACGCATGGCCGTTGGACTACCAGGGCCGGATGCTGCCGACCCTCCTCTTCGTCGGCGCCGCCTTCGTACTCTCCTTCGCCGCACTCAACATGCAGGCGATGTCCCGCCTCGCCCCCGCCGACCGGCTCACCGGCAGCGGCCTGTACCAGACGGCCGTCCAGCTCGCCGCGGTCCTCGCGGTCGCGCTCGTCGCCGCCCTGCTCGCCGCCCACGCGCCGGCCCCCGGCGCGGGTCCGGCCGCCGCGGCGGCGGCCTGCCGGCCGGCACTGACCCTGGTCGCCGCCCTCGGCTTCCTGGGCCTGCTCGTCGGCCTCACCGGCCTGATCCGCACCCCACCCTCCTCACTCCACCACGGGGAATGACCATGGACCAGACAACGCAGACCTGGGTCTTCGACGACCTGGACGACGAACTCGACGATCTGGACTACGAGTTCGAGCGCGACAAGATCGTCGAGGTGGTGCCGCCCAGCCTCGCGCACCTCGCCTCCGTCGGCCTCGCCGAGCGCACCCGGCTCATCGACGCGTACGTGCGCGGCGAACTCGCCCGGGTGCTGCGCGTGGCACCGGACAGCATCGACACCGTGGGCCGCCCGATGAACAGCCTCGGCATCGGCTCCATCAACGGCCTGGAACTCCAGCGCCGCATGGAGGCCGCGCTGCGTGTCGACGTCAACCTCAACCGGCTGCTGCGCGCCAACAGCGCCGCCGAGCTGGTCGACTGCCTGGCCGGCCAGCTCGGCCCGGAGGACAGCCCGCACAAGCACGCAGGCCGGGGCCGGCACCACCTGGTCGCGCACGACGTGC
This sequence comes from Streptomyces sp. NPDC013157, assembly GCF_042899865.1. Taxonomy (NCBI): domain Bacteria; kingdom Bacillati; phylum Actinomycetota; class Actinomycetes; order Kitasatosporales; family Streptomycetaceae; genus Streptomyces; species Streptomyces sp. NPDC013157. The sequence continues at coordinate 128,075 of NZ_JBIBAK010000006.1, forward strand.
CGAGCCCGAGGTGATCGGGGAGATGCCGGTCCTGGAGTTCGGCACGGCCACCCTCGCCGTCGAGCCGAGACTGCCCGCCGCCGGGCAGCTGGACGTCTGGCTGGTCCGCCGGGCCGCCCTGGAAACCGCGGCCGAGCTGCTCGACCTGTCCGAGCTGAGCGAGGCGGAGCGCCGGCGGACCGCGTCCTTCGTACGGCCCACGGACGGGGTGACGTACGCCTCCGCGCACGTCGCCCTGCGTCGGCTGCTCGGCGGCTACCTGGGGCGGCCCCCGCAGGACGTGCCGTTCGTGCGGGAGCCCTGCCCGGGCTGCGCCGAGCCGCACGGCCGGCCGGCGGTCGCCCACCCCGACCCGCCGCTGCACTTCTCCCTCGCGCACAGCCACGGCATGGCCGTGGTCGCCGTCTCCCGTACGGTCGTCGGCGCCGACGTGGAGCGGCTGCCGCGGGCCGAGACCGTCGAGGTCTGCACCCCAGCCCTGCACCCGGGGGAGCAGGCCGAGCTGGCCGCGCTCGGCGACGCCGGGGAGCGGCGCGCTGCCTTCGGGCGGCTGTGGACGCGCAAGGAGGCCTATCTCAAGGCGCTCGGCACCGGGCTCTCCCGCGACCCCGGCCACGACTACCTGGGCGCCGACCCGCGCCGCAGGCCGGTCGGCTGGACGCTGCTCGACCTGCCGTCCGGACCCCGGCACAACGCGGCCGTCGCGGTGCGCGGCACGGCACCGGAACAGGTCACCGTCCGCTGGGTGCCGCCGGCCGCGCTGTACGCGGGCGGGACGGTCGACCTGGACGCCGACGGGACGGTGGGCGTGCCCGTAGCCGTGGCCGTGGGCGTGACCACCCGAGTATCCGACTGGGGAGCGTGACCCGCCAATGTCACTCGAACAGAAAGCCGGTCCGGTGGCCGGCCGCCCGAGCCTGCACGACCGTGAGCACCGCGGCCAGTGGACCGCCGCCGAGCGCATCGAGGAGCTCGGCCTGATGAAGGAGGCCGCCCGGCACGGCGACCCCCTCGCCACCGAGCGCCAGCACGCCAAGGGCAAGCTCACCGCGTACGAACGTATCGAACTCCTGCTCGACGAGGGTTCGTTCAACGAGGTCGAGATGCTCCGCCGGCACCGTGCCACCGGCTTCGGCCTGGAGAAGAAGCGGCCGTACACCGACGGCGTCATCACCGGCTGGGGCACCGTCCACGGCCGTACCGTCTTCGTCTACGCGCACGACTTCCGCATCTTCGGCGGCGCCCTCGGCGAGGCCCATGCCCAGAAGATCCACAAGATCATGGACATGGCCATGGCGGCCGGGGCCCCGCTGGTGTCGCTGAACGACGGCGCCGGCGCCCGGATCCAGGAGGGCGTCTCCGCGCTCGCCGGGTACGGCGGCATCTTCCAGCGCAACACCCGCGCCTCCGGAGTGATCCCGCAGATCAGCGTGATGCTCGGGCCGTGCGCGGGCGGCGCCGCCTACTCGCCCGCCCTGACCGACTTCGTCTTCATGGTCCGGGACATCTCCCAGATGTTCATCACGGGACCGGACGTGGTGAAGGCGGTGACCGGCGAGGAGATCACCCAGAACGACCTCGGCGGCGCCGATGTCCACGCCGGTGCCTCCGGCGTGGCCCACTTCGCCTACGACGACGTGCGCAGCTGCATGGAGGACGTACGGCACCTGCTGTCGCTGCTGCCGTCCAACAACCGTGACCTGCCGCCCCGCTCGGCGACCACCGACCCGGCCGACCGCCGTACCGACCGGGTGGTGGAACTGGTCCCGGACGACCCCGGGCGGGTCTACGACATCCGGACCGTCATCGAGGAGATCGTCGACGACGGCGACTACTTCGAGATCCAGCCCGGCTGGGCGACCAACGTGGTGTGCGCGCTGTCCCGGCTCGACGGCGAGGTCGTCGGCCTCGTCGCCAGCCAGCCGGCCTCCTCCGCCGGGGTCCTGGACATCGACGCGAGCGAAAAGGCGGCGCGGTTCGTGCAGTTCTGCGACGCCTTCAACATCCCGCTGGTCACCCTGATCGACGTGCCGGGCTTCCTGCCGGGCGTGGACCAGGAGCACAACGGCATCATCCGGCGCGGAGCCAAGCTGCTCTACGCGTACTGCAACGCCACCGTGCCGCGGATCTCCCTGGTGCTGCGCAAGGCGTACGGCGGCGCGTACATCGTCATGGACTCCCGGTCCATCGGCACCGACCTCGCCCTCGCCTGGCCGTCCAACGAGATCGCCGTGATGGGCGCCGAGGGCGCGGCGAACGTCATCTTCCGCCGGGAGATCGCGGCCGCGGACGACCCCGAGTCGACCCGCGCGCAGAAGATCAAGGAGTACCAGGCGGAGCTGATGCATCCCTACTACGCGGCCGAGCGCGGTCTGATCGACGACGTGATCGATCCGCGCGAGACCCGCTCCACCCTGATCCGCGCCCTCGCGATGCTCCGCAGCAAGCAGGCCGACCTGCCGTGCCGCAAGCACGGCAACCCGCCGCAGTGAGCGCGCCGGAGAGCACGGACGGTGCGGAGGGCGCCCTGGTCATCAGGGTCGTCAAGGGGCAGGCGAGCCCCGCCGAGCTCGCCGCCCTCACCACCGTCCTGCTCGCCCGCGCCGCCGCCCTGGCCGCGGTGGCCCCCTGCCCCCTGGAGCCCCGCCCGGTGGCCGCCTGGCGCCGTCCGGAACGCCTCGCGACGCACCGCGACCCCCGCGGCTGGCGCGTCACCGGCGGCCGGGCGGCATGAGCGGGCCCGCCTGGGCAGCGCCCCGGCAGGGGCGCTGGGGGTACCCCCGGCCGAAGGCTGGGGGAGGAACCGCGCGACCAGCCACGACGGCGCCGCAGCCGGCCGACGGCCTGTCGCGGCACTGCCAGTCGGCCGGCCCCCTCGCCCGCATCCCCGACCGAATCGGAGTCCCGGACCCCATGACCTCCCCGTCCCCCGACCGCACCGACACGGTCGCCGAACTCCGCTCCGAACTCGACGCCCTGCGCACCGAGTTCGGAGCCCTCGCCGACCGCGCGGCGGTCGCCGAGCTGGTCGACCGCTACATCACGCTGCTCGACACCCAGGACGACCACGGCTTCGACCCCACCTGGCCGGCCACGGTCTTCACCCCGGACTGCCGCCTGGAGTTCCCGGTCGGCACCGTCGAGGGCCGCGACCGGGCCGCCGCCTTCCACCACGACCGCAAGTCCCGCTTCGCCCGCACCCACCACCTGGCCGCCAACTACGGCATCCGGGTGTCGGGGGACACCGCCCGGATCCGCGTCCACCTCGTCGCGTCCCACGTGCACCACGAGGACGGCCCGGACCCGGACGGCCGCTTCGACATCGGCGGCTGCAGCGAGGGCGAGGCGGTCCGCACCCCGGACGGCTGGCGGCTGCACCGCTGGCGGTTCCGGCTGGTGTGGTCCGACGGCGCCGGCCCGCGTCCCGGCCCCGACCCCCGCGAACTGCGCAGTTCCCAGCCCCGACCACGCCACCCGAAAGGACGATGAGACCGTGTCAGGCACACCGACGACCGCGCTGAACCTGGGCGCCCTGCGCGACACCTCCGGCGACGACCGCAGGCAGGCGTTCGAGACGTTCCTCTGCCGCAACCTGGCCCAGCACCTGGACATCCCCCCGGCCCACCGCATCGCCCGCAACCGCCCCCTCTACACCCAGGGCATCGACTCCCTCACCGCGCTGACCCTCCAGCGCACCCTGGAGTCGGCCCTGAACATCCCGGTACCGGCCCACCACCTGCTGCGCGAGCAGTCGGTGGGCGAACTGGCCGCGACCCTGAGCGAGCTGGTCGACCGGACCTGAGCCCCATGGCGACGTCACCGGTGGGACGACGTCGGGACGCCCACCGGTGGCATCGGGCGCACCCGCACGCGGCCACCGGTGGCATCGGGTGCCCGGCTCCTGACAACGTTGTCCATCGCCATGGGCCGCCCATGTCAGAATGAGGGCGCCCGTCGTCCGTCCGGTCTTCATCGAGGTTGTCCGTGTCCCAGCCCGTCGGCCGCGTGCCGCAGCGTCGCAACGCACGGTCCAACCGGGCGCGCATCCTGGCCACCGCCCGCCAGGAGCTCGGCCGGAACCCCGACATCACCCTGGAGGAACTGGCCCGCGCCTCCGGTGTCGTACGGCGCACCCTCTTCGGGCACTTCCCGGGCCGGGCCGCGCTCCTGGAGGCGCTGGCCGAGGAGGCCGCCGAGACGCTCCAGGCCGCCGTGGCGCGGGGCGCGGAGCCGGCGGAGCCGGCCGACCGGGCCCTCGCGCGTTTCTCCCTGTCGATGTGGCCGGTGGGCGACCGCTACCGGATGCTGGTGGCCCTCGCCCACCGGGACCTGGGCGCGGAACGCGTCGCCGAGGTCCTCCGGCCCGCCCGGGTCCGGGCCACGGCCGTCGTGGAGCGCGGCCAGCGGGACGGCGTCTTCCACCCCCACCTCCCGCCCGCTGTGCTCGGCGCCGCCCTGGAGGGCATGACGATCGCCCTGCTGGAAGAGGTCAACAGCGGAACGTTCGAGGACGACGGCACCCGCACGGCCGTCGCCGGCCTCATCGCGGCCGGGGTCCCCGAGAAGCAGGCCCGCACGGTGGTCGACGAGATCGCCGCCGAGATCGCCGCCGGGGCCGGGCCGGAGGGGCCCGTCGGGGCCTGAACCACGCGCCCCCGCGCGGCGGGCGCCTCGTGGGTACGGTCCGGTGGGCGTGGCATGCTGAGGGCGCGGCTTCGGCGCAACCGACCGGGAGGTGGCGGGCGTGGTGGACTGGGCCCGGTTCGCGCAGCAGCTCGCGGCGATGGCGCGGGATCTCCTGGCGCAGGAGTCGGTCGACGCCACCCTGGCCCGGATCACCGGCTCGGCCGTGGAGCTCGTGGAGGGCTGCGAGGCGGCCGGCATCCTGGTGCTGCACGGCGGGAAGGTGCGGACGCTCGCGCCCACCGGGCAACTGGTCGTCGACAGCGACCGGTTGCAGGAGCGGCTGGGTGAGGGGCCCTGCTTCGACGCCGCCCGTACCAGGGCGGGGGAGCGGGTGTTCCGGATCCGGGACCTCACCCGGGAGCAGCCGCGCTGGCCCGCCTTCGCCCCCGAGATCCACCGGCTCGGCGTCGGCAGCATGATGGGCTTCCTGCTGTACACCGAGGACGAGGAACTCGGCGCGCTGAACATCTACTCCCACCGGCCCGGCGCCTTCACCGAGGCCGGTGAGCTGGCCGGCTGGCTGCTGGCCTCGCACGCGGCGGTCGCCTTCTCCAGCGCCCGCACCCAGGCCCAGCTGGAGCAGGCCGTCGCCACCCGCCACCTGATCGGCGAGGCCATGGGCATCCTCATGGGCAGTCACCGCCTCACCGAGGAACAGGCCTTCGACGTGCTGCGCCGCTACTCGCAGGAGAACAACGTCAAGCTCCGCGAGGTCGCCCGCCGGGTCTGCGACCAGGGCAGCCTGTCCTAGGGCAGGCCCTGGCGGTCAGCCGAGTCCGGGCAGCGGGCGCCGGGCCACCTCGTGGGCGTCGTCCGGCGGTACGCCCAGCATGCGCAGGACCATCTCGGCGAGGTTCGCCGCGGCCTCGTCGCCGTCCGCCTCGGGGCGGGCGAACCGCAGCTCCACCAGGGACAGCAGGCTGCCGCCGAGGGCGCACAGGGCCACGGTCGGGTCGACGGCGGTGAAGCGGCCGGAGGCCGTGCCCACCTGGACGTCCCGGAGCGCCCTCCTGGGTCAGGCCGTTCTCGGCGTGGATGTGCCCGAGGCCGCGGCGGCGCAGGACCTGCATCAGCTCCGGGTGCGAATGCGCCATCCGGGCGCTGAGCCGGAAACCCGCGGCGACCAGCTCCGCCGGGTCGTCGATCCCGGTCAGCCGCTCGTCGAAGGCCTGGCCGAACTCCTCCAGGGCGTCCACCACGGCCGTCTCGAACAGCTCCGCCTTGGAGCCGAAGTGGTTGTGGAAGGAGCCGAACCCGACGTCGGCCTGTTCGGCGTTCGCCTGGATGCCGGCGCTGGTGTCGCCGGTCTCGACGAGGATGCGCCGGGCCGCGCGCACGAGCGCCTGACGGGTCTCGGCGCGGCGCCGTTCGAACCGGTTGCCGACCGGGGCTGACGTAGGCATGCGCAGAGTCCAGCGCTGGGGCGATGTCGGCCACAGTTCTGATGAATCCACCATTCACCTCGGGTGATGCGCTGCCGACGGCCGCGGCCGCGGTGCTCCGCCTGCGCCCGGAGATCCGCCGCCCGGGCGCTGCCCGCCGCCGTGCTGTCCCTGGCGGCGGTGGTGTACGCCTGCCTCTGCGTCGTCGCGAAGCGGCCACCCCCGGGGCGTACCGTCGACTGTGTGGACGGCACCGCCGACGGGCTCGTCTCCCGGGCCGCACATGAACTCGCCCCGCGGGTGGACGAGCTGGTCGCGGACGTCGTCCGGTGCCTGCGCGCCGAGGTCCCCGAGCTGTGGGAGGACCGGGAGCTCGCCCGGATGACCTCCGAGAACATCGCCGACCACGTCGCCGGCGTGCTGACCGGCCTGGAGGCGGGACTCGACCTGCGGGCCCTGGAGCCGCCCCCGGTCGACGTGGACCGTGTCCGCAGGCTGGCCCGGCGCGGCATCCCCGTCACCGCGATGCTGCGGGCGCACCGGCTCGGCGAGGGCGTCTTCCTCGACGTCCTCCTCGCCGAACTGCCCCGGCTGACGGACGACCCCGAACTGGTCGACGCGGCCGCGCGCCGGCTGCTCGCCCTGTCCACCCGGTACGTCGACCGCATCGCCGAGCAGGGCGTCCTCGCCTTCCAGGAGGAACGGGACCGGCGCCTGCAGTGGCGGATGTCCCTGGTCAACGAGGCCGGCTTGCGGGTCGGGACCGCCCTGGACATCGCCCGCACCACCCAGGAGCTGGCCGACCTCGGCACCGAGGACTTCGCCGACCTCGTCACCGTCGACCTGCTCGACTCCGTGGTGCGCGGCCACGATCCCCCGGCGGCGGAGCGGTTCCTGCTGCGCCGGGTCGCCCAGGGAACGTACGCGGCGGGCGGCGGCCCGGAACCGGCGGTCAAGGTGCAGGAGCTGCACAGCTGCCCTGACGGGTCACCGGCGGCCCGCGCCCTGGCCACCGGACGGCCCGCCCGGCACACCGAGGCGGACCGCGCCACGCTGGTGGTGCCGCTGACCGCCCGCGGCAGCACCCTCGGTGTCGCCCGGTTCTCCCGGCACCGCCACCCCGCCCGCTTCGATGACGAGGACCTGCTCCTCGCGCAGGATATCGCGGCCCGGGCCGCCGTCGCCGTCGACAACGCCTGCCGCTACACCCACGCCCGGGCCACCGCCCTCACCCTCCAGCGCAGCCTGCTGCCGCGGCGCACCGCCGAGCAGTCCGCCGTGGAGGTCGCCTGCCGCTACCTGCCGGCCGGCGGCCGGGCCGGGGTGGGCGGTGACTGGTACGACGTGATCCCGCTGTCCGGCGCCCGGGTCGCCCTGGTGGTCGGCGACGTCGTCGGCCACGGCATCCACGCGGCCGCGACGATGGGCCGGCTGCGCACCGCCGTCCGTACCCTCGCGGACATCGACCTGCCGCCCGACGAACTGCTGACCCACCTGGACGACGTCGTCATCCGGCTCTCCGCGGAGGCCGCCGTCGACCCGGATCCGGACCCCGGCCTCGGCTCCGGCCCGGACCCCGGTTTCGGCTCCGGCCCCGGCCCTGGCCCCGGTTTCGGCTCCGGCCCGGACCCCGGTTTCGGCTCCGGCCCCGACCCTGGCCCCGGCCTCGGCTCCGGCCCCGGCCTCGGCTCCGACCTCGGCCCCGGTCCTGTTCTGGGTCCCGACGGGGCGTCGGCCGGGGACATCGGCGCCACCTGCCTGTACGCCGTCTACGACCCCGTCGCCGGCCGCTGCAGCCTGGCCCGCGCCGGCCATGTGCTGCCCACCGTGGTGCACCGCGACGGCACCGCCGGTCTCCTCGACCTGCCGCCGGGACCGCCGCTGGGCCTGGGCGGGCTGCCGTTCGAGGCGGTGGAGGCGGACCTGCCGGAGGGCAGTCTGCTCGCCCTGTACACCGACGGCCTGCTCGAAGGCCGCCACCACGACGTGGAGGAGGGCCTCGCCGCCCTGCGGGCGGTCCTCGCCCGGCCCGCCGCCTCCCTGGAGGCGGCCTGCGACACGGTGCTCCAGGCACTGCTGTCCACCGACCGGCCGTACGACGACGTCGCGCTGCTGCTGGTCCGTCCCCGCACCCTGGGCGCGGACCGGGTCGCCGTCTGGGACCTGGAACCGGACCCGGCGGCCGTCGCCCCGGCCCGCTCCGGCGTCGCACGGCAGCTCGCCGCCTGGGGACTGGACGAACTCGCCTTCGCCGCCGAACTGGTGGTCAGCGAACTCGTCACCAACGCCATCCGCTACGGCAGGCCGCCCGTCCGGCTGCGCCTGATCCTCCCCCGGCTTCCCGACCGGCCCGGCGACGATCCCGCCCGCGCCGTCCTGTGCGAGGTCTCCGACGCCGGCGGCACCGTTCCGCACCTGCGCAGGGCCCGCACCTTCGACGAGGGCGGCCGCGGCCTGCTGCTGGTCGCCCAGCTCGCCGCACGCTGGGGAACCCGCCATGCCCGGCAGGGCAAGACGGTCTGGGCCGAACTGACCGAGGCCGGCCCGGCCGGATTTCCGGACCTGACCGCCGACCTGTGACCGCACATGACATGGGCTCACTTCAGAACCCCGCGAGGCTGGTTGGGGGTCCGCGCCGTGGAGCTGACCGACTCGGTCGTGCGAGGAGTCCGTCGGGGGCTCCACCGGGACGGGGAAGCGAGATGACCGACCGCCGGGCTGTCGGCCCTCCGGGTGATCTCGTCGGGTGAGAGGGCGCGATGATCGGTGTGGGTACGGAATGAGCCACCGTCCGCTTGCGGAACTTCCCCGCGGATTCACCGTGGCCACCCACCTGAACAGCAAAAACGCCCTCCCGGAGGAGGGCGGAGACGTGGCGCCCCCGGCAGGACTCGAACCTGCGGCCAAGCGCTTAGAAGGCGCCTGCTCTATCCACTGAGCTACGGGGGCCGGCTGTGCTGGCCTCGTACGCACTGCCCTGGTGGGGGCGGGTCCGTGACGTTGCCGGGGACAAGGATAGAACTCCCCGATCCGTGTCCCTGTTGCTTCGCCTCCGTGGCTCAATGTGGAGGTTCGGTGAAGCGGTCCTGATAATCGCAGGCAGGTACGAATCGTGCATCGCTTTTGCCGCCCGACGCACCGGGTGTTGTGCACTCGTTATGCCTGGACTGTGCCCCCGTCCCAGTCGCCCCTTCCGCCCGTTGTGTCCTGTCGGCACGCAGACATGTCTATATGCTTCAGAATTCCCCTAAAATTGGGCATTCTTCGCATGTGGTGACCTTGGACGTACGGCCTCAGCTGCTCGACACACTTTCCGCCCTGCGCGACCGTGTCGCTGCCGCACGCTTCCCGCTGCCCCTGGCGGGGGCTCCACGCGCGCGTGCCAACCGCGACGAACTGCTCGCACAGCTCGACGACTATCTGGTGCCCCGCCTCAAAGAGCCCGAAGCGCCACTTCTGGCCGTGGTGGGCGGATCCACGGGCGCCGGGAAGTCGACCCTCGTCAACTCACTGGTGGGCCGCCGGGTCAGCGAGGCGGGCGTGCTGCGGCCGACCACCCGCACGCCGGTCCTGGTCTGTCATCCGGAGGACCATCACTGGTTCAGCGGCATGCGCGTGCTGCCCGACCTCACCCGAGAGTGGGTACCGCACCAGGAGCCCAGCGACGACCCCTTCCTGCCCGGCGAGAACGCCGCGCGCGTGCTGCGCGTCGAGACCGCCGACAGCATCCCGCGCGGCCTCGCGCTGCTCGACGCCCCCGACATCGACTCCCTGGTCGTCGACAACCGCGTCCTCGCCGCAGAGCTCATCTGCGCCGCCGACGTCTGGGTGATGGTGACCACGGCCGCCCGCTACGCCGACGCCGTCCCCTGGCACCTGCTGCGCGCCGCCAAGGAGTACGACGCCACCCTGGTGACCGTCCTCGACCGGGTCCCGCACACGGTCGTGTCCGAGGTCTCGCGACAGTACGGCGCCCTCCTCACCAAGGCCGGACTAGGCGACGTACCCCGGTTCACGGTGCCCGAGCTGCCCGAGTCGGCCTGGGGCGGCGGCCTGCTCCCGGCCACCGCGGTCGCCCCGCTGCGCGCCTGGCTCCTCCACCAGGCCCAGGACCCCGGCGCCCGCAGCCACACCCTGGCCCGCACCGCTCACGGCCTTCTCGACTCCCTCAAGGCCCGCATGCCCGAACTGGCCGGCGCCGCCGCCGCCCAGTACGCCGCCGCGCTGCGCCTGACCTCCGCCGTCGACACGGCGTACGACAGCGAGCACGCGCGCGTACGGGGACGCCTGCAGAGCGGAGCCGTCCTCGCCGGCGACGCCCTCAAGCGCTGGCGCGCCTACCCCCTCGACTGCTCCGCCGACGAACTGCTGGACGCCCTGGTGGAGAGCCTCGCCGCCCTGCTGCTCTGCTCCGTCACCGCCGCCGACGAACGCGTCGACGACGCCTGGCGCCGCGAGCCGGCCTCCGCCGCCCCCGGACTCACCGACCGCGACCCGTCCATGGAAAGCGCCGAGCACCGCATCGGCCTCGCCGTCCGGCGCTGGCGGCGCGAGCTGGAGGAGTACGCCGAGGACGAGGTGCGCGAGCTCGACCGCAGCGTCGCCCCGGACTCCGAGGTCGTCGCCGCCCTGGTGGCCACCGCGCTGCTCGGCGGCCGGCGCACCAAGATCGCGGGGGAGCGGCTCGCCGAGCGCATCGGCGCCCACGGCGCGCTGCGGCTGCGCGACCGTGCGGGACGGCTGCTCACCGAGCACGTCGACCGCGTCCTGTACGCCGAACGCGAGCGCCGCCTCGCCCCGCTCGACGCCCTCGACGTGCACCCCGAACCCCAGGCCGAACTCATCGCCGCCCTGTCCGTCCTGCAGAAGGAGAGGTGACCGGTGACCGCCGTCACTGACCACGACCACACGGATCACATGGAACGCATGGATCACACCAGTGACTTCACCGGTGACTACGCCAGCGACTTCGAGAGCGGACCGACCACGACGGACCCCACACCGGACGCCGCACGGGAGCCCGCACGAGACCGTGCCCCGGACGGCGCCCAGCACCGGGACGACAGTGGCAAGGACCTCAAGGAGTCCAAAGGCCTCGAGGAGTTCAAGGACCTCGAGGAGTCCAAGGAGTCCAAGGAGCGCGCGGGCACGGCAGGAGCCCCTGGATCTCCGCCCGGATCTCCCGCGGTCAAGCAGGCCTCCGAGGCGGCCGAAGCTGCCGAACCGGCCGCCGGGACCGAGAGCGTCCCGCACGCACGCGTGCGGGAGCAACGGGAGCCGGCCGACGACCGCCCGCCCGCTACCGCCACCACCGACGACCGCCCGCCCGCCGACGACGATCCGGCCACCGGCGACGACGTCTGGGACGACGGTCTCATCGCCCGCCGGGTCACCGAGACCGCCAAAGCCGCCGTCCCCGTCGTGGAGACCCGCGGCCCGGGCGCCCCGACCCCCGCCCCGCTCGCGTACGACGGACCGCTGCGCTCCCGTCTCGACGCCCTGCGCGAACTCGTCGGCCTCTCCCGCACCCGCCTCGACAGCAACACCCTCGCCGAGGCCGGCCGGGTCCTGGACGAGGCGGCCACCCGCCGCCGGCTCTCCGGCCAGCACACCGTCGTCGCCCTCGCCGGTGCGACCGGCAGCGGCAAGTCCCAGCTCTTCAACGCGCTGGCCGGAGTCGCGATCTCGGAGACCGGGGTACGCCGGCCCACCACCGCCGCGCCCATCGCGTGCACCTGGAGCGACGGCAGCGCCGCCCTCATCGACCGGCTCGGCATCCCGGGCCGGCTGCGCCGCCGCCCCGTGCACAACCCGGAGGCGGACGCGCAGCTGCGCGGGCTGGTCCTGATCGACCTGCCCGACCACGACTCGGCCGCGGTCCAGCACCGCGCACAGGTCGACCGGATCCTGAAACTCGTCGACGCGGTGATCTGGGTCGTCGACCCCGAGAAGTACGCCGACGCCGTCCTCCACGAGCGTTATCTGCGGCCCATGGCCGGCCACGCCGAGGTCATGTTCATCGTCCTCAACCAGACCGACCGGCTGCCCGGCGAGGCCACCGACCTGGTCCTGGACGATCTGCGCCGGCTGCTCGACGACGACGGCATCGCCCTCGGCGAGTACGGCGACCCCGGCGCGACCGTGCTCGCGCTGTCCGCGCTCACCGGCGACGGCGTCGGCGAACTGCGCGAGGTGCTCGGCCAGTTCGTGTCCGAGCGGGGCGCGGCGGCCCGCCGCGTCGCCGCCGACGTGGACGCCGCCGCGGCCCGGCTGCGGCCCGTCTACGCCACCGGCAGGCGCGCCGGGCTCAGCGAGGAGGCGCGCGACGAGTTCGCCGGGCGGCTCGCGGACGCGGTCGGTGCCACCGCCGCCGGCGAGGCCGCCGAACGCGCCTGGCGGCGCAACGCCAACCGGGCCTGCGGCACGCCCTGGCTCCGGCTGTGGCGCTGGTACCAGAAGCGCGCCGAGCCGCCCACCGGACGCCTGCAGAAGGCCCAGCCGGAGGAGGAGGCCACCGCGCGGCAGCGCGTCGAGCAGGCGGTGCGCACGGTCTCCGAGCGGGCCTCGGCCGGGCTGCCCGTGCCCTGGGCGCAGGCGGTGCGCGAGGCGGCCGTACGCGGCTCGCAGGGCCTTCCGGAGGCGCTCGACGACCTGGCCGCACGGGCCGGGCTGCCGCCGGGGCGGCCGCCGCGGCCGGGCTGGTGGCCGGTGGCGGTGCTCGCCCAGGCCGCCATGACGCTCCTCCAGGTGCTCGGCGGACTGTGGCTGATGGGGCAGATCGCCGGGGTGACGGCGCCCAACCTGGGCGTTCCGGTGCTGCTGATGGTCTCCGGGATCATCGGCGGCCCGCTGGTCGAGTGGGGCTGCCGGATGGCGGCCCGGGGCCCGGCCCGCCGGTACGGCCTGGAGGCGGAACGCCGGCTCCGCGAGGCGGCGGCCGGCTGCGGGCGGGCCCGGGTGCTGGATCCGGTGGCGGCGGAGCTGCTGCGGTACCAGGAGGTGCGGGAGCAGTACGCGCGGGTGAGGCGGACGGGCGCCGGAGTGGGGTGAGACTCCGTCCGGGGGGACGGCGTCACCCGCCCGGGTGGTGGAGTTCTCCACCGCCCGGCGGTGATCCACAGCGCTCGGCGGGCCCGGGCCGACGGCGGCAGTCTGGGGCCACGGCGATCGCGACCCACAGGGACGCACACGGGCGCATACCGATGCATACACGCACCCGGTCGCCGCGGTGGACACAGCCGTACGGGACGGACCCGTACGCGGATCCGCCCGGCCGCGGCGGCCGGGCGAGGGAGGGGTTCGTGATGAACGAGACGATGGTCTGCGCGGTGGGCAACGTGGCGACGCAACCGGTGTTCCGGGAGCTGGCGGCAGGTCCGTCGGCCCGGTTCCGGCTGGCGGTGACCGCGCGCTACTGGGACCGCGAGAAGAACGCCTGGACGGACGGCCACACCAACTTCTTCACGGTGTGGGCCAACCGGCAGCTCGCCACCAATGCGGCGACCTCGCTGACGGTCGGCGACCCGGTCGTCGTACAGGGGCGGCTGAAGGTGCGCACCGAGACCCGGGAGGGCCAGCAGTGGGCCTCCGCCGACATCGACGCGGTGGCGATCGGCCACGACCTCGCCCGCGGCACGGCGGCCTTCCGGCGAACCGGCAGGCCGGACTCGACGGCACCGGCACCACCGCGCCCGGAACCCGACTGGGAGACACCGGCGGAATCCCCCGACCCGCCCGCCCAGGCGCAACCGGAACCGGTGGCGGTGGCGGTGGCCGCGCCGTGACGGGACGTGAAGTGGGTCGGCGTCAAGGCCTGTTGGCGCCTACTCGTCCGAACGGCAGCAGAGCGACCGCCCGTTGACGCCCGCCGATGTCTGTCGACCGTCATCGACGGCCGCCGACGGCCCCTGACCGGGCTCGACGGCCCTTGACGACCTTTGGCGATCCCTTGTCGGCCCTTGGCGGTCCTTGACGGCTTGTCGGCGAATGCGCTCCGAAGCGCCCGTCACCACGACCAGGTGGATTTGTCGATAGGACCCGCTCGTTCGCGCCTCCGCGATAACGATTACGGATCGGATCGCTCATCGGACCATCTCACCGGGAAAGGGCGGTGCGGCTGATCCATAGGATGCCGGGCATGGCCCCTGGGGCCGCTGATTCTGCTGGTGGGACCGCCCCCCCGCGTCCAACGGGTCCTGCTCGAAGGGGAATTCTGTGCTCGCTGCGTTCTCTGGTCTCTCGGCGCCCCGCGCGTCCACCAGGCACTACGGCACTGCCGTGGCCGCGAGAGGCGTGGTCCGCCTCGCCGCTGCGGCCCTGGTGTCCGGGCTGGTGGCCGCCGCCGCGCTGACCGGCGCCGGCCGGGCCGCGGCCGACGACGGGACCGCCCAGAGCCAGAGCGGGGCCACGGCGACCATGAACGGCCTGAAGACCTACGGCGAGGCCGTGGTCCACGGCGACAGCGGCGACGAGCAGGTGGCCGCGGGCCTGTTCGAGATGTCCGTGGACGGCGGCGGCACGCTCCAGACGTACTGCGTCGACCTCCACAACCCCGCCCAGCGGGACGCCAAGTACCAGGAGACGGCGTGGAGCGGCACCTCGCTCGGCGCCAACAAGAACGCCGGCGACATCCGCTGGATCCTGCAGAACTCCTACCCGCAGGTCAACGACCTCGCCGCGCTGGCCCGCAAGGCCGGTGCCGGCAGCCTCACCGAGCAGGACGCGGCGGCCGGCACCCAGGTGGCGATCTGGCGCTTCTCGGACGGCGCGGACGTCGACGCCGTCGATCCGCAGGCCGAGAAGCTCGCCGACTATCTGGAGAAGAACGCCCGCGGCCAGAACGAGCCGCAGGCCTCGCTGACCCTCTCCCCGCCGGCCGTGTCCGGCCGACCGGGCGGCCTGCTCGGCCCGGTGACGGTCCACACCAACGCCCGCACGGTCACCGTGGTCCCGCCGTCCGACGCGGCCCTCAGCGGCGTACGGATCACCGACAAGGCCGGCAAGCCGGTCACCACCGCGCAGGACGGCAGCGAGCTGTACTTCAAGGTCCCCGACGACGCCGCGGACTCCTCCGCCGAACTGACCGTCCAGGCGTCGACGACCGTCCCCGTCGGCCGGGCCTTCACCTCCGGGAGCCGCAGCCAGACGCAGATCCTGGCCGGCTCCAGCGAGTCCACGGTCGCCGCGACCGCGAACGCGACGTGGGCGGACCGGGGCGCGATACCGGCACTGTCGGCCGAGAAGAACTGCGCCCGGAGCGGCGTGGACATCACCGCGTCCAACACCGGGGACAAGCCGTTCACCTTCAAGCTGGTGAGCACGGAGTACGCCATCCCCGCCGGCGCCTCCCGGACGGTGACCGTGCCGCTCCAGGAGGACCAGGCCTACGACTTCACGATCACCGGCGCGAACGGCCTCGAACGCCGCTTCACCGGTGTCCTCGACTGCAGGACCCAGGGCACCGACGCCGGCCTCGCCACCCAGACCCTCAGCGAGCCCAGCCCGGCCTCGGTCGGCGGCACCGCCTCCGACGTCAACCTGGCCGCGACCGGCGGTGACTCCGCGACCGGCGTGATCACGGGCGTGGCCATCGGGCTGGTGGTGATCGGCGGGGCGGTCCTGGTGATCCTCCGCCAGCGGGAGAACCAGCAGACCGACTGACTCCCGGACGGGCACTATGACGTCATGACCAACTCACCCGCACCCGACAGGTCGTCGTCCTCCGACTCCGTCCTGTCCCTCTGGTCGCACGACTCGGTGCTGTCGATCGGTTCGGTGGGCTCGGTGCTCTCCATCGGATCGGTCGGCTCGGCCCTCTCCGTCGGCTCGATCGGCAGCGCCCTCTCGGCGGGCTCGATCGGCTCGGCCCTGTCCCTCGTCTCGGCCGGCTCCTGGCTGAGCACGGGCTCCGTCCTCTCGGCCAACTCCCGCTGGTCCGTCCTGTCCTGGCGCTCCACCCGCTCCTTCCGCACGGCGGGCGTAGTGGGAGCGGCGGCGGCAACGGCCCTCCTCCTCCACAGGACCCTGCAAGGCTCTCCGACCCGGTGACCGGCCCTTGAAAGCCACTGGCCGGCGTGCTCACCTTGTGCAGTGACTTACGGCTGGAAGAGACGTTCTCTCGTGCTCCTCTTCGTGGCCTCGACGGGGGTTCCGGCGGCACTCGTCCTCGGAGCCGCCACGGGGTGGAGCCGTTCGGTGATCGGCACACCGGCCTGGGTGGCGTGGATGCTCGCGGCTCTGGCGATCTGCATCGGTGTGCCGCTCGCCTGGTTCTCCACACCGTCAGGTACCAGAAGCGCGACGAACCTCCTGCTCAAGGCCTATCGCCGGGAGGGACTGGAGGCCGTCGAACGGCAGTATCTGTCCGTCTTGGCCCCTTACAAGGCCGGGCTCCAGTTGTTCAACCTGGCCCTCGCCCTCGATCGCGCGGGCGATCAGGACGACGCCTGCACGGTCTACCGGCACGCGGCAGACCGCGGATTTCCGCCGGCCATGGCCAATCTGGCGTACTGCCTGAGCCTACGGGGTGAAGAGGACGAGGCTCAGGACTGGTACCGCCGCGCAGTGGAGGCCGGATACAAGCGAGTTGTGCCGGGGCAGGGAGAGGGTGAGTAGAAGGCGCTGCGTCGCCAGGGGTGTGCCGGGCGGCGACCGGGTCTGGCGATAGGCACCACCGAGCAAGGACAACGACGACGCGTGTCTCCGCTGTCCGAATACTGTGTCACACCACGCCGTGGCGCTTCACACCGCTTCATACCTGCCTGTCGTCCTCGGGCCGGCCGACGTCGAAGACGAGGAGCGGTTTGGCGCCATGGGCGGGCGCTTCGGCGAACGAGACGGCTTCGGCGAAGCGTTCGAGCGGGAACGGCCGGCCCTCGGGGATGGTCAGCACTCCATTGACGACGAGACTGCGCACCTCGCACAGCGCGTCCAGGACGTCCGCAGGTGAGGCGGCACCGAACCAGCGGTTCAGCCAGAACCCGCGGACCACTTTGGTCTCGTAGATGAGCGAGCGCGCCGACACGGGAATGGTCAGCGCCGCCGGATCGGTCTGACGATGGGTGGAGAGCGCGCCGTAGACCACGACCTCGCCACCCGGAGCCAATGCCTGGGACACCTGGGCACCCAGCTGCCCCGCGACGCAGTCGGTGGCCTTGCGCACGCCGGCCGGCCCTGCGATCTCGGCCACCCGCTGCACCAGATCCTCGTCCTCCGTGCAGATGACCTCGTCGCCGCCCAGCGCCCTGATCTCCTCGACGGCATCGCGCCGCCGCACCACGTTGATCGTGCGAATCCCCAGATGCCCGGCCAGCTGGACGACGAGCCGGCCGACGGTGGAGCCCGCCGCCGTCTGCAACAGCCATTCGCCCGGCTGCACGTCGAGCTCGCGGGTCACCAGGAGCAGCGCGGTCAAGGGATTGACGGCGAGTTGGCAGGCTTCGGAGTCGCTCAGCCGATCGGGGACCGGCAGCAGCCTGTGCGCATCGGCCACGAGGTATTCCTGCCAGGTGCCGTCGACCCGCGGCCCCGGTACCGCCGGGATCGCGGCGTCCACCACGCGCTCGCCGATCCTCAGCCCCTCGGTGCCCGGACCGAGGGCCTCGATCCGGCCCACGCACTCCATGTATCCCCCGACCGTGGGGAACTCCGGGGAGAAACCGTAACGACCGCGCAGCACGTGCAGATCGCTGGCGTGCACCGGAGTCGCCGTCACGCGGACCAACGCCTGGCCGGCCTCCGCCAGGGGAACAGGCCGGGATTCCAGCCGCAGGACATCGTCCGGCTCGCCGACCTCGCCGGCTACGAGCGCACGCATGGATCGCGGCATGAGCGGCCTTTCGTCTCTCCCGGCCCTCCCAGCTTGCGCTGCCTCGCGAGCGCTGTCATGTCGTGAGCGACCGTGCCCCTGCGTGCCGGGTTCAACCCAGCCCGGGGAGGCTGCGCAGTTCCCCGACCCGCAGGAGCCGCGCCATGAGGACGAACAGCAGGACCATCGTGATGCCGCCCGCGGCCAGCGAGAGCGCCGGTGTCCAGGAGGCCGACGCCAGGCCCTGACCGCAGGCTCGGGCGATGAGCCACCCGGCGGCCCCGGCGGCGGTGGCGGCGGCCGTCAGCCGTGTGTAGGTGCGGCAGATCCGCCGGCCGTCCAGCAGACCCTCGACGCGCCGCCGCAGCCGTACGGCCGTCAGCAGCAGGCCGATCGCGTAGGCCACGGCATAGGCGGCGGCCATCCCGGTGACCGCCCAGCGCGGCGGCAACAGGAGGTGACAGGCCACAGCGAGAGCGATGTCGATGCCGCTGATCCACACCGCCATCCGGAACGGTGTACGGGTGTCCTCGAAGGCGTAGAAGCCGCGCAGCAGGAGGTACTGGGCGGAGAACGGGACCAGCCCCAGGCCGAAGGCCTGCAGCATGTGGCCCAGCGGGCGGGTGGCCGCGGCGTCCGCCGCGCCGTGGGCGAACAGCAGCTGCGCGATCTGCGGTCCGAAGACGAGGAAGAAGAAGGCGGCCGGGACGACGACCACGCCGCTGACCCGCAGCGCCCGGGACAGGTCCGTGCGCAGATCGCCGACGCGGCGTTCGGCCACGGCCCGGCTCATGCGCGGCAGCAGGGCGGTCACGAGGGACACGGTGACGATCGACTGCGGCAGCATCCAGATCTGCTGGGCATAGCTGTAGGCGGTGTAGCCGACGCCGTCGTGCGGCAGCGCGGCGTCCGCGGAGGAGGCCAGGCGGGTGACGACCGTGCTCGCCACGAGGTTGGCCAGCACGAACAACAGGGTCCACCGGGCCGCGCTCACGCTCTTGCGCAGGCCGGTGCCGCGCCAGTCGAAGCGCGGGCGGAAGCGGAAACCGGCCGCCAGAGCGTAGGGGACCAGGGCGAGCGCCTGGAGGGCCAGGGCGAGCGTGGTCCCTGTCCCGAGCAGCCTGACCTGCGCATCGGTGATGTCCGAGACCTGGTCGGGGGCGGTCATCAGACCGAGGTAGAGGCCGAACATGACGATCAGAACGAGATTGTTCAGGACCGGCGTCCACATCATCGCCCCGAAGCGGTCCCGGGCATTGAGGACCTGGCCGAAGATGCTGAACACGCCGTAGAAGAAGATCTGCGGAAGCAGGAAACGGGCGAAGACCACGGTCAGCTCGAACGCGGCGTGCGTGGCGGGCGTGTCCCGCTGGTAGACGCCGATGATCTCGGGGGCGGCCCACGTGGCCAGCGCGGTCCCCGCACCGAGGACGCACAGCACCAGGGTGACCAGGCGCTGTTCGAAGGCGGCGCCGCCGTCGGGGTCCTCCGCGCGGGCCCGGACCAGTTGGGGGACCAGGACGGAGTTCAGCGCGCCGCCGATCAGCAGGAAGTACAGGCTGGTCGGCACCGTGTTGGCCTGGTTGTAGGTGGTGGCCAGCAGCCCGGTGCCCAGCGCGGCGGCCTGCAGCACCTGCCGTATCAACCCGGTGGCCCGCGAGACCACCGTCCCCGCCGCCATCAACGCCGACGAACGCAGCAGACCGCCGCCCCCGGCCTTCTTCGGCGCGGCATGCCTCCGTCTGGTGGCCGACCGGTCTAACCGGTCAGGCGATGCATCTTCGATCACGGCCCCAATCTACGATCCCCGCCCCGCCCCCGAACAAGCCCACCGCACCAACCACGAACCCCCAGGTCACAGCCCCCCGACCCAACGAGTTTCCGCACAGGGCTGGCCGTACGGCAAGATGGGGTGTATCTGCCCACTGCCAGATTTCAAGCTGCCGGACGGTTTCTCTTGGCTGAGTTCATTTACACCATGCGCAAGACGCGCAAGGCGCACGGCGACAAGGTGATTCTCGATGACGTCACCCTGAACTTCCTGCCGGGGGCCAAGATCGGCGTCGTCGGTCCGAACGGTGCCGGTAAGTCGACCGTGCTGAAGATCATGGCGGGACTGGAGCAGCCGTCCAACGGTGACGCCTTCATCTCGCCCGGTTACAGCGTCGGCATCCTCATGCAGGAGCCCACGCTCACCGAGGACAAGACCGTCCTGGAGAACGTCCAGGAGGGCGTCGCCGAGATCAAGGGCAAGCTCGACCGGTTCAACGAGATCGCCGAGCTGATGGCCACCGACTACTCGGACGCGCTGCTCGACGAGATGGGCAAGCTGCAGGAGGACCTGGACCACTCCAACGCCTGGGACCTGGACGCCCAGCTGGAGCAGGCCATGGATGCGCTCGGGTGCCCCCCGGGCGACTGGCCCGTCACCACGCTCTCCGGTGGTGAGAAGCGGCGCGTCGCGCTCTGCAAGCTGCTGCTGGAGGCCCCCGACCTGCTGCTCCTCGACGAGCCCACCAACCACCTCGACGCCGAGTCGGTGAACTGGCTGGAGCAGCACCTCGCCAAGTACGCCGGCACCGTGGTGGCCATCACCCACGACCGGTACTTCCTCGACAACGTCGCCGAGTGGATCCTCGAGCTCGACCGCGGGCGTGCCTACCCCTACGAGGGCAACTACTCCACCTACCTGGAGACCAAGGCCACCCGTCTCAAGGTCGAGGGCCAGAAGGACGCCAAGCGGCAGAAGCGGCTCAAGGAAGAGCTGGAGTGGGTGCGGTCGAACGCGAAGGGGCGGCAGGCCAAGTCCAAGGCCCGTCTCGCGCGGTACGAGGAGATGGCCGCCGAGGCCGACAAGATGCGGAAGCTGGACTTCGAGGAGATCCAGATCCCGCCGGGCCCGCGGCTCGGCAACGTCGTCGTCGAGGTCGACAAGCTGAACAAGGCCTTCGGCGAGAAGGTCCTCGTCGACGGGCTCAGCTTCACGCTGCCGCGCAACGGGATCGTCGGCGTCATCGGTCCGAACGGTGCCGGCAAGACCACCCTCTTCAAGATGATCCAGGGCCTGGAGGCCCCGGACTCCGGTGACATCAAGGTCGGCGAGACCGTCAAGATCTCGTACGTCGACCAGGGCCGCGCCAACATCGACCCCAAGAAGACGCTGTGGGAGGTCGTGTCCGACGGGCTCGACTACATCAACGTCGGTCAGGTCGAGATGCCGAGCCGCGCGTACGTGTCCGCCTTCGGGTTCAAGGGGCCGGACCAGCAGAAGCCCGCCGGCATCCTCTCCGGCGGTGAGCGCAACCGCCTCAACCTCGCGCTCACCCTCAAGCAGGGCGGCAACCTGCTGCTCCTCGACGAGCCCACCAACGACCTGGACGTCGAGACCCTCTCCAGCCTGGAGAACGCGCTGCTGGAGTTCCCCGGCTGCGCCGTCGTCGTCTCCCACGACCGCTGGTTCCTGGACCGGGTCGCGACGCACATCCTCGCCTACGAGGGCGAGTCCAAGTGGTTCTGGTTCGAGGGCAACTTCGAGTCGTACGAGAAGAACAAGATCGAGCGGTTGGGACCGGACGCCGCGCGTCCGCACCGTGCCACCTACAAGAAGCTGACCCGGGGCTGATCGAACTTGCGTCATCTCTACCGCTGCCCCCTGCGCTGGTCCGACATGGACGCGTACGGCCATGTCAACAACGCGGTCTTCATCCGCTACCTGGAGGAGGCCCGGATCGACTTCCTGTTCCGCCCGGACAAGGAGTTCAAGCAGGGGTCGGTGGTGGCGCGCCACGAGATCGACTACAAGCGGCAGCTCGTCCACCGGCACCACCCGGTCGACATCGAGCTGTGGATCACCGAGATCAGGGCCGCGTCCTTCACCATCACCTACGAGGTGAAGGACGACGACCTGGTCTACGTACGGGCCTCGACGGTCGTCGTGCCGTTCGACTTCGACGCCGGACGGCCGCGCCGGATCACCGCCGAGGAGCGGGACTTCCTGGAGGAGTACCGCGACGACGACAAGGAGGAGGCCGTCGCCGCATGACGGTGCTCCACCTGGCCGACGACGGGGAGACGGCGGATCTCGCCGCCTTCCTCTCCCGGCTGCTCCACTACGACCGCTCGGCCGCGGTGCGCCTGCAGGCGGCCGGCACCGCGCTCGCCGTCTTCGGGCGCCCGCCGTCCTTCGAGGTGCTGGCGATCCGCGCGGTGCGGCTCGCCAAGCCGTACGAGGACGGACTCGACGTCACCCTCGACGTGACCGTGTCGGCGGGGGAGCTGCTGGAGTCGGTCGACGAGCCGGCCGCCACCGCCACCGTGCCGGGGGCGGTCACCGGCCCGCCGTGGGCCGGGGTGCTGCCGCCGAGGGGCGGCTGGCAGCCGGAGCCCGGGCTCCCCGCGCCGCAGGCGCTGCGCGCCACGGTGGCCGCCGCGGTACGTGAATTCCGGTCCCGTACGCAGGAGTTGGCACCGGACGGCCGTACCCGGGCCGAACTCGACCGGATCGGGCGGGACATCTGGTCCCGGACCGTGGGCGGTACCCCGCTCCCGGTACGGGCCGTGCACGCCGCCCAGTCGCTCGGCTTCCTGCGGCCGGCCGCCGCGACCGACACGGCCGACGAGGTCGTGCTGCTGTCCTCGGGAGCGTGGCTGCGACTGCGGACGCCGTACGGGTCGATCGCCGTACGGCGGGCCGGGCTCGGGGCGCTGGGCGTCAGCGTCCGCTGAAGGCCGCGCGGCCGCTCAGTCGGGGGTGTTGACCATCGAGGCGGCCGCGTAGGTGAGGTAGTTCCAGAGCTGTTCCCGGTGCTCCTCGGAGAGGCCGAGCTCGTCCACCGCCACCCGCATGTGCCGCAGCCAGGCGTCGTGCGCCGCCCGGTCCACGGTGAACGGGGCGTGCCGCATCCGCAGCCGCGGATGGCCGCGGTTGTCGCTGTACGTCGTCGGGCCGCCCCAGTACTGGATCAGGAACAGCGTGAGCCGCTCCTCGGCCGGGCCCAGGTCCTCCTCCGGGTACATCGGCCGCAGGAGCTCGTCCTCGGCGACGCCCTCGTAGAAACGGTGGACCAGCCGGCGGAACGTCTCCTCCCCGCCGACCTGCTCGTAGAAGGTCTTCTCCTGAAGCGTGCCGCGCCGAATCTCTCTCACCCGTACATGGTCTCAGACGGGGTGACCGAGGACTCAAGGCTTAGGACCGGGAGCGGGGGCGCGGATCTAGGGTGGACGCATGGGCGCCTACGACTCGCAGACCGAGGGGCCGGCCGCCGTGGCGAGGGCCGGGCTGGTGCGGGAGATCGACGCGGAGGGGGTCTGGGCCGGGGACCCGGTGTGGCGGGAGGCCTTCGCGGCGGTGCCCCGGCATCTGTTCGTGCCCTACTACTACGTCGCCGGGACGCGCGGCTACGAGCGCCGGTGGGGCGAGAGCCCGGATCCGGCGGCCCGGGAGCGGTGGGTGCGCGGCGCCTACGAGGACGTACCGCTGGCCACCCGGCTGCGCGACGGCGAACTGCTCTCCTCCAGCAGCCAGCCCTCGCTGATGGCGCGGATGCTGGTCGCGCTGGAGGTCACGGACGGCGACCGGGTCCTGGAGATCGGCGCGGGGACCGGGTACAACGCGGCGCTGCTGGCGCACCGGCTGGGCGACGACGGTCTCGTCACGACCGTCGACGTGGATCCGGAGATCACCGAGTCCGCGCGGCGTCATCTGGCCGCGGCCGGGTACCGGCCGGCCGTCGTCACGGGGGACGGGGCACGGGGGGTGCCGGAGCGGGCGCCGTACGACCGGATCATCGGGACCTGTGCGCTGCCGGGTGTGCCGCGGGCGTGGGTCGAACAGTGCGCGGAGGGGGCGCGGATCCTCACGCCGGTGGCCACCGGGTTGCTGGCGCTGACCGTGCGGGGAGGGGGTGCGGAGGGGAGGTTTCTGCCGTCGGCGGCGTTCTTCGTGCCGTTGCGGGGCGTGGCGAGGGCGGGGGTGGGGGATACGGCCGGGGTGCCGTCCCAGGCTCTCGAGGACGAGCTGTTCCAGTTCCTGGTCGAGCTGACCCAGGGGGTGCTCAGTCCGCGGGAGGCGTATGAGGTGTGGGTGGGGGAGGGAAGGCCCGGGCGCGAGCGGTACGGGGTGTGTGTCGAGAAGGACAGGGAGTGGGCGTGGCTGGACGACCGGGAGGGGCCGTTCGTCTGGCCGCTCCCGGTCTGAGTGCAGTACTCCGGCTGCGGGCCGGTGGGGGCTGGTCGCGCAGTTCCTCCCCCAGCCTTCGGCCGGGGGTACCCCCAGCGCCCCTGGGCAGGGTTCCCTAGCCCCGCCTGACAGTGATCGTTGTCCACGCCCCCACGTGTACCCGGTCCCCGTCCTGCAGCGGTACCGGGACGAAGGGCTGGATGGGCTCCTCGCCGCCGTTCACCGTGGTGCCGTTCGTCGAGTTCTGGTCGACGACCGCCCAGCTGCCGTCCGGCTGCTGGACCAGGACCGCGTGCTGGTGCGAGACGCCCGGGTCCTCCGGCGGTACCGACAGGTCGATGTCGGGGGTGTCGCCGGTGGAGTGCCGACGGCGGCCGATGGTGACCTGGTTGCCGGTGAGCGTGCGCTGCTGCTCGGGGGAGTACGCGGGCAGGTTGAGACCGGCCGCCTCCGGGCCCGAGCGCTGCATCATCGCCATGAAGTACTCGCGGTCCGGACCGATCGTCGCCGTCCAGGTCGCCGGAGCCTGCGGGGCCTGCGGGAAGCCGGGGCCGGGTGGGGCCTGGGTGGCGCCGGGCTGCGGGTAGCCGTAGCCGCCGGGACGGGCGGGCGCGCCGGGGCCGGCAGGACCGCCGGCCGGTCCGGGCGGGGAGATCACCCAGTCGTCGTCACCGCCGCCGAAGGACGGGCCGCCGGCCGGCTGCCTGGTCTCCTGCGGGAAGCCGGGCGGGGCGGGCGGGGCCGACTGCTGGAAGGCGCCGGGAGCGCCGCCGGTGGTGGCACCGGGGCCGCCCGGCGGCCGGGACGGGTCCGAGCCACCGAAGGGTCCGCCGGCGGGATCGCGGGTGTACGGGCCGGAGGCCTGACCGGCGCCGGGAGGAGCACCGAAGGCGGACGCGCCGCCGGCGTTCTGGCCCGGGCCGCCGCCGAACTGCGGGGGCGGCGGAGAAGAGGGACCGCGTTCGCCGCCGTAGGGCGGGGGAGCGGACTGGCCTCGGTCGCCGCCGCCGTAGGGCGGGGGAGCGGACTGGCCTCGGTCGCCGCCGCCGAACGCGGGCGGGCCGGACTGGCCTCGGTCGCCGCCGCCGAACGCGGGCGGGCCGGACTGGCCTCGGTCGCCGCCGCCGAACGCCGGGGGGCCGGACTGGCCTCGGTCGTCACCACCGAAACCCGACGGGCCGGACTGACCGCGGTCGCCGCCGCCGAACGCCGGGGGACCCGACGGCGGTGCCGAGGGGCCGCGGTCGGCGCCGAAGGCGGACGGGCCGCCGCGCTCGCCCGCGAACGGCGTCGGGCCCGAGGGCTCGCTGCCGAAGGACGGGATCGGCTCGGCCGGACGGTTCACCTGTGAGGGGCGCGAGCCCTGGTACTCGAACGAGTCGCCGCCGCCGTACGACGGCGGGGCCGGCGGCCGGAAGTTCGGCGCGGCCGGACCGCCGCCCGCAGGCGGGCGCGGGGCGGCCGGGGTGTACGAGGTGGCCGTGTTGGTCAGGAAGTTCCAGCGGCACTCCTCGCAGAACGGCGCACCGCCCTCACGGGGCGTACGGCACTGCGGGCAGAGCTCGGGCTCGGGCGAGTTGTTCGGCACGGCGGACAGATGGCGGCCGCCGCCCATGGGACCACCGGCCGGGGCGCCGGGCGACGGCGGCGGGAAGCCGTAGCCGCCGGCGGTCGGCGGGGGCGGCGGAGGTACGGCACCGGCCATGCGGTGACCGCACACCTCGCACCAGTCGTCGGAACCCGACTGGTGTCCGTTCGGGCAGGTCGGCATGGCGGGCTTCCCTCTCTGTCAGGATCGTCCTGAGCCTGTCTGGGTGGTCCTGCGTGTGGACTGTCAGGTCACTTCTTTACACGAACAGTCTTTGTGGACCTTGTCTCGAGAGTCATCTCGTCGGCCTCCTCGACCTTCGCCTTCAATCGCACAGTACCTGTCGTGGCATCGACCACGTCCACCACCTTCGCAAGCAGTTTCGCAGTATCCGCGTTCCCGGAAGCGCTTGCCAACTGAACGGCCCGACCCAGTTTGGCCGTTGCCCCGTCCATATCGCCCGCTTTGCGGAGATCCAGCCCCTGTTGGATGGCTTGTGCCAGTTCGGCCTGGCCGGTGTAGTGGGCGACTTGGGGGTTGATGGAGGTCGAGGCGACCATGTCGTCCGTCCATACCGCCCTGATCAGGCCCTGTGCGCCCAGGTTCTGGACGCTGCCGTCGGGCTGCGGGACGACCAACGACACGCGCGCGGCGAGCATTTCCTGGCCGAGGCCGGCTGTCGGGACCTCCACGCAGACGTGGTAGTCACGGGACTCGTCGCCCCACGAGCCGGTGGGGTAGTCCCCGGCCCGCGGCCCGGCCTCGGTGCGGCGGTCGGTCAACTGCTCCACCGTGGGCGCCACTTGCTTGACGAACCTGATGGTCGTGCCGACCGGGGTCCACAGCCGCAGCGCGACGTCGGCGACCTCCTTGCCCATCGCCGTCTCCATCATCTGCGTGAAGTCGGCGGCCAGGCCCGTGGGGTCGGCGACTATGTCGGCGGTGCCGAGGAGCGCGGAGGCGATCCCTGTGACTTCTTTCACTTCCCAGTCGGTACCGACACCGCGCGCGTCACAGGTGAACCGCCCGGCGCAGGAGTCCAGGGCGGCCTTGAGGTCCTCCGGCGACTCGTGCTCGTTGCGGCCGTCGGTGAGCAGGATGCCGTGCCGGATGGTGACGTCCGCGGAGGACAGCAGCCGGTCGGCGAGCCGGAGCCAGGTGCCGATCGCCGTCCCGCCGCCCGCGCTGAGCCTGCGCAGCGCCTGCTTGGCCTGCTCGCGCGAGGTACGGTCGGCCACCGCGAGCCGGCCGCCGCCCGGGTAGACCTCCTTGGCCACGTGCGTGCCGCCGATCACCGCGAAGTGGGTGCCGTCGCGCAGGGTGTCGATCGCGGCCGCGGTGGCGTCCCGGGCGTTGCGCATCTTGGTGGGCGGGTAGTCCATCGACCCCGAGCAGTCGACCATGATCGCGACCCCGGCGGCGGGCCCCTGCCCAGCGGCGTACGACGCCCCGACCGCGGTCCCGACGGTGCCGCCGCCGGTCGCCGTCACCGTGACGATCGCGTTGACCTCGCGGCCGCCCTCCGGCAGGTACTCGTTCTGGTACACGTCCACCGAGAACTGCGGCACGCTCGATTTCGAGAAATTGGCCATGACTGCTCTGGTCCCCCTCCACCCCACGCGTGGGTGCTGACGGTGTGCGGACCGGTCCCCTCCGGTCCGCCGCTGCTTCCCCGTACGTCTTCCGCCGTACGCCTCTTTCCCCGTGCGTCTCGCTCCCGTTTGCGGCCGTTTGCGGCGGCCTCAGGCGGATCCTGCCCCCTGCGGCGGTTCCGGGAACGGGAGCAGCGCCACTGTTACGTTGTCGTGGCCCCCGCCGTCCAGGGCGTGGCCGACCAGCACCCGGGCCGCGTGCAGCGGCCGTACGTCCGCGTCGGCGGGGACGATCTCGGCCATCTCCTCGGCCGTCTCCGCGTAGTTCCACAGGCCGTCGGTGCACACCACCACCACACCGGGCCGGTCCGGCTTGAAGGAAGCGGTGTGCGGCTCCACCTCGTAGGCATCCGCGCCGAGCCAGCCGGTGATCGCGTGGGCGCGCTCGTCGGCGTACGCCTCCGCCTCGCTCATCAGGCCCGCGGCGACCATCTGGGCGGCCCAGGAGTCGTCCTCGGTGAGCCGGGCGGCCGGGGCGCCGCGGTCCACCGGCACCCAGTAGACGCGGCTGTCGCCGACCCAGCCGACCACCAGCAGGCCCGAGGCCACGATCGAGGCGACGATCGTGCACGCCGGAGCGTTCTGGTGCGGGGCGTGCTCACGGGCCGAGGGGGGCTCCTCCGCGAGGGCGTTGACGGCCTGGGAGGCCGCGACGATCGCGTCGTGCAGCGCGGCCTGCGGATGGGTGCCCTGCGGCAGCGCGGCCAGCAGCGCCTCGATGGCGGCCCGGGAGGCGGCCATCGAGGCCTCGTCGGGACGGGTCGCCGAGGAGACGCCGTCGCAGACGACCGCCAGCGCGGCCGGGGTGCCGTCGGGCAGCGCGGTGTGGCCGACGGCGAACGCGTCCTCGTTGCGGTGGTGGCGCAGGCCGCGGTCGCTGACCGCGGCCACCGGCCCCGACTCCTGCTCCATGTGGTCGCGCTCGCGCGGCTGGGCGTGCCCGCAGTTCTCGCAGTAGCCGTCGTCGTCGACCCGGCCCGCGCGGCAGGCCACGCAGACCTTCGACAGCTCGGTGGTGTCGGCCGTCCCGGCCGATTCGGCCGTCTCGGCGGCGGAGGCGGCCACCCGCGGGTCCGGCGCCTGCAGCGGGTACTCGTCCGGCTCCGGCGGCCGGTCGAACCGCACCCCGGAGGCCGGTGAAACCGGCGAGCCGTGCGGGGGCGAGCCGTGCGGCGGCGGGGAGGCCGGCGAGCCGTGCGGGGCCGGCGACACCGGCAGCGACGTGCCGCCCGAGTCGGTGCCGGGCAGGTCGGTCGGCAGATGCGGTGCCGCGGGCGTACCGGAGCTCTCCGGCTCGGGCGGGGGCCAGTCCACGCCCGAGGATCCCACACCGGCGGCGCCCATGGTGAGGGTCGGGTGGTCCTGCGGCGCGGCGAGCACGGCCGACAGGTCGTACCCGCACGCACCGCAGAACAGGTCACCCGATTCGAGCGGCTCCGCGCAGCTCGGGCACTTCGCCGGTGCTACCTGCTGGGGCATCTGCGACATCAACTACACCCACGTCCGGGGGCGGTAACGGTTGGCCCGTTCCACCAGGTCGATCCTCTCCTCACCGCCGGTCGCCAGTCTGGCCAGCGTGCGGTACGAGCGTTCCAGGCCGAAGCGGAGGCCCCGCTCGTCCAGACCGCTGCCCAGCAGCACCCGGCCGCCGACAGTGGGCTGGGAGTCCTGGCCCCCGGAGAGTATCCAGTCCAGCGCGCAGCCGAGGACTTCCGCCGACAACTGCTCGCGCCGGGCCGGATCCAGACCGTACGCGTCCAGCGCCTCGATCTGCCCGGCGGCGGCCGTCAGGTCGTCCAGGAACGGTGTGTCGTCGGCCGCCGCGGTCCGGTGCCGCAGCCGCGCCCGTACGGCCGCCACCCGGGCCGCCGTGTAGTGGATCGAGGCCTCCGGCACCGACTCCAGCGTCCGTACGGCACCCCGCCGGTCCCCGGCCGCCAGCTGCACCCGGCCCAGGCCGAACGCGGCGCTGACGAAGCCCGGGTCGGTCGCCCACACCAGCCGGTAGTACTCGGCCGCGTTGTCCAGCTGGCCGAGCACCTCCGCGCACAGGCCGAGCGCCAGCTTGGGCGCGGTCTCGCCGGGGAAGGCGTCGTAGATCGCGTCGAAGGCGAGCGCCGCGCCCTCGAAGTCGCCGGTGACCAGGCCGGCCACGCCCCGGCACCAGACCACCCGCCAGTCGTCGGGCCGCTCGTCCTCCAGCCGGCCGAGGCTCACCTGCGCGGCCTCGAAGTCGCCGTTCTCCAGCCGCGCGCGGACCTGCCGCAGCTCGGTCTCCACCGTCTGCGTCGGGGCCGCGGCCAGCGCGCTGAGCAGACTGACCTCGCCCACCAGCGAGGTCGACAGGCCGGCCAGGAAACCGGCGTTCGGGTCGCTCTGGTCGACCAGCGGGACCGGCAGGGCGAGCGCGGCGGCCGGGGTGGCGATGGGCCTGACGAGGGCGGGGTCGGCGGGGGCCGCGGCCCCTCCCGACGGCTCCAGGGCGAGCGTCCGGGAGGCCACTGTCCGCGCGCCCAGCCGGGACACGTCCCCGTCCAGCTTCGGGAACAGCTCGGTGTCCGTGACCTTCACCTCGGGCCCGAACAGCGTCGACAGCGCGGGCCGGGCCGTGCCGGTCTGCACCGAGACGACCTCGCGCAGCACACCGGTCAGCTGCTCCGCCATCTCCTGCGCGGAGGCGAACCGGCGCGCCGGGTCGGGGTCGGTGGCCCGGACCAGCAGCCGGTAGAACGACTCGTACTGCCGGAACACCTCGATGTTGTCCGGGTCGGGCAGCGAGTCCACGAAGACGGTCGTGTAGCCCTGGAAGTCGAAGGTGAGGACCGCGAGGGTCCGGCCCACCGTGTACAGGTCGGAGGCGACGGACGGGCCGACCTCGGCGACCTCGGGTGCCTGGTAGCCGACCGTGCCGTAGATGGCCGACTCCTCGTCGTCCATCCGGCGCACCGCGCCCATGTCGATCAGCTTGAGCTGGTCCTCGGTCTGGATGGCGTTGTCGACCTTGAAGTCGCAGTAGAGGAGGTTGCGGCTGTGCAGGTGGCCGAGGGCCTCAAGGGCCTCGATGCCATAAGCACAGGCCTGCTCCACCGGCAGCGGGTCGCGGCGGCCCTCCGGGGTGCGGCGGGCGTTGGCGATCTCCTTGAGGGACTTGCCGCCGACGTACTCCATGACGATGTAGCCGTCGAGGGAGCCGGTGCGCTGGTCGAGGTGCTCGACGAAGTTGTAGATCCGCACGATGTTGGCGTGCTCGATCTCCGCGAGGAACCGCCGCTCGGAGATCGCCGCGGCCATCGCGTCCTGGTCGCCGGTGTCCAGGAGGCCCTTGAGGACCACCCAGCGGTCGGCGACGGCCCGGTCCACGGCGAGGTAGATCCAGCCCAGGCCGCCGTGCGCGATGCAGCCCGCGACCTCGTACTGGCCGTGCACCACGTCGCCGCCCTTGAGCTTGGGCACGAACGAATACGGGTTGCCGCACTTGGTGCAGAACCCCTCGGTCCGTCCCGGATGGTCGCCGCGCCCGCGCCCGACCGGCGCCCCGCAGTCCGACCGCGAGCAGAACCGCTTCCGCTCGGGTACCTCGGGGTTCTCCAGGACCATCTCGCGCGGGTCGGGCTTCGGCACCTGCGGCACCGTGACCAGGCCCGCGCCCAGCCGGCTGCGCGCCGACGCACTGCTCGACGAACCGGAGCTGCGCACCGACACCGAACGGCCCGTCGACTTGCCCGACAGGGACCGCGAGAGCCGCCCGGAGACCGAGCGCCGCGACTTCGACGACTGCGACGACGTACGCGAGGTGCGGCTGCTGGAGCGTGAACTCCCGCTGCCTGTCGAGCCCCTGCCGCCCGCGGTGATCCCGGTGGGCGGCGAGCCGACCATCCCTCCCCCAGAGGGGGGACCCCCAACCGAGACGACCGGGGCCAGACCGCAGGTGTCGCAGTACAGCTCACCGCCGCCGACGTCCTCGTACGACCCCTCGCAGTCCGGCCGCTGGCAGGTGTCTCCCGCCTGACTCACGGCTACTCCCCCCTCCGGTCCTCGGGTCCGCTCTGCTGCGGCACCCGCGGCGCCCCCAGCGCCTCGGCGGCCGCGTGCTGGTAGCGCAGCACCGCCTGCTCCGCGACCCGCAGGTCGCAGGGCGCGCTCCACAGCATCCGCCGGGCCGCGTCGTACCGCTCGATCAGGAACGGGTCCTCCGCCAGCCCGTGCCGGGCCACCTTCGCCTTGTACGCGTCCAGCCGACCGCGCAGCTCCGCGCGCACTGCGAGCGGGGCGGTGACCGCCGTCAATGACTCGCGGGCGCGCAGCAGTTCGTCCTCCGCCTTCTGCTCCAGCGATTCGAGCAGCGGTGACAGGCGGTGCCACTGGGCCCCTCTGCGGTACTCGGCGGCCGTCGCCAGCTGCTCCTGCAGCGCGGTCGGCGGGCCGCTGACCACCGGCACCTCGGTCGCCGCGATCTTCGCCAGCACCTCACCGCGCGCGGTGCGCGCCTCGGCGAGGGTGCGGTCCGCGCGGGAGAGCACGTCCCGCAGCTTGATCAGCCGGGCCTCGGCGTCCTGCCGTACCGTCAGCACGGCGTCGATCTCCCGCCGCACCTCCTCCAGTGCCCGCGCCTCCCGGTCGTACACCGTGGTGTCGGGCCGGCCGCCGCCGGGCGCCGAACTCCCCGGCGCCGGCACCCAGAACGCCAGCGGATCGGAGACCACGTCCTCGCGGAGCTTCGTCAGCGTGCGGGTGATCCGCTCCAGGTCGTCGCCCGCCGGGTGCTCGCCGGGGCGCACGCCGACGGAGTGCGCCAGCTTGCGGGTGCGCTGCAGCTCGGCGGCGAGTAAATCGATCCGCGCGGGCAGCGCCGACCACACCGCGTCGGCGGTGACGACCATGTCCAGCGAGGTCGCGTACAGCTCGTTCATCCGGTCGACCAGACCGGTCAGCGAGAAGCGCTCGCTGAGCCGGCCGGCCGCGGACAGCAGGGTGGGCGCGTTCGCCGTCGCGGTCGCGCTGCCCGCCACCGTCACGGACTCGCCGCGCAGCAGCTCGGTCAGCTCCACCAGGTCCTCGCGGCTGGACCAGCGGCGCCGGGCCCTGATCTCCCGGGCGGAGCGCAACGCGTCCGTGTAGGCGTCGAAATAGGCCCACAGCAGGGTGATCGAGGCGTCGGCGGCCGTCCACCGCTCCCGGGTCGTCCCGGTCAGTTCGGCGCCTTCGAGGAGCCTGCGGCCCGCGTGGTCCTGCAGGGCGAGCAGTGAGGTCTCGATCGCCTCGTGCTCCGCGCCGAGCCGCGCCAGCGCACGGTCCACCTCGTCCCGGTCCATCACCGGCCCGGCGGGGTCCGTGACGCCCATCGATCACCTCTCGCTTGCTCGTCGGGGCTGGGCCTCGCGGATGCGGGTCAGCTGGTGCGCAGGTACTGCGGCGCGGGTGGCTTCGACGCCGCCGAGTCCGCTCCCAGTGTCGCCGACAACCACTTGTCGTACGACGCCTGCCAGCCGTCGGACCGGTACTCCACCAGGATCTGGTTGACCCGGCGGACCAGATCGGTCGCGTCCTTCTTCATCGCCACCCCGTAGTACTCGGTCGTGAAGGCGGCACCCTTGAGCTCGACCGTCGGGTCCTGGGCGGCCTGGCTGGCGGCCAGCGCGCCGTCGGTGACCACCGCGTCGACCTCACCGAGCTGCAGCCGCACCAGGCAGTCGAGCTGGTTGGGGACGGTGGTGGAGATGTCCGCCGAGGAGACCAGCTTGCCGGACTTCCGGTCGGCGGCCAGCTTGGTGTACGCCGTCGAACCGGCCGCCGTGCAGATCCTCTTGTGCGCCAGCGTGTCGTTGTACCCCGTGATCGGCGACGACTTGGGGGCGAGGACCTGCTGACCGGTCTTGAAGTACGGCGCGGAGAACGCGACGTCCTTCAGGCGGTCGCAGTTGATGGTCATCGTGCGCACCACCATGTCGACGCGGCCGTCCTGGATCGCCGGTATCCGCTGGCTCGTCGGAATCGCCTTGAACTGCACGGCGTTCGG
Source organism: Streptomyces sp. NPDC013157 (assembly GCF_042899865.1). NCBI lineage: Bacteria > Bacillati > Actinomycetota > Actinomycetes > Kitasatosporales > Streptomycetaceae > Streptomyces > Streptomyces sp. NPDC013157. The sequence goes on from NZ_JBIBAK010000006.1 coordinate 161,383, forward strand.
GTCGCCGAGGATGTCCTGGGCGATCCGGTGCACCAGGTCGATGTCGAAACCCTCCAGCTCCGCGTCCGAGTTGTTCGGGTTGCGGTAGCCCCAGCGGTAGCTGTTCTGGTCGACGCCGACGATCAGCTTCCGCTTGGCGCCGGTACGGGCCTTGATGGCGTCGATGGTGGACCCGTCCGCGCCCGACGGCGACCAGGTCTCGTTCTGTGCCTCGGAGTCCACGCAGTCGTCGGCCTTCGCCGGGCTGCCGGTCGCCAGTCCCGGACCGCCGAGCCCCTCGCCCTGGCCGCCCGCACCGCGGGACTGGGTGAGCGGCAGCAGCAGGACGAACGCCAGCGCCAGGACGCAGCCGACCGCCATCGCGCCCACTCCGCCCCAGCCGCGCAGGGAGGCCCTCATCCGCCGCACGAACATCGTCACGCCCCCTCTCACCGGTACTCCGAAAGCCTGCGCCCGATGCCGAACAGCGCGCCGGCCGCCGCCGCGACCCCCAGCATGGCGGCTCCGATGGGCAGTCCGGACATCGCGTCCCGCCCGTCGGTGGCCCGCTCCCTGAACTGGGTCTCCTCGTACGCCAGCGCGTTCTTCAGGTTCGTGTCGACGCTGTCGAAGCACTCGGCGGTCGCGTCCTTCGTGCCTATCACCTTGTCCAGCGCCGCCTGGTAGTCGCCGTTCTCGTCCTCGGTGCGGGCGTCGGCGTGCCGCTCCTTCCACACCTTCATGTTCCCCTCGGCCGCCACGACGGGCTTGCTGCCGGCCTTGTCGTCCGCGAGCGCCGCGGCCTCGGTGAGGCCCTTGCCGAGCGCGGTCATGTCCTTGTCGAAGTCGTAGTAGTACGCGTCGTACGTCTGCCCGCCGACCATGACCGTCTCGGCGCCGCGTGCCACCAGGCTCAGGTTCTCGTTCCCGCGCGCCTTCAGGGAGGCGATCCGGGCGTCGTGCAGCACGTTCAGCGAGCGGACGCCGTGGTCGTAGGAGCCGTCCAGGCCGGCGCGGGCGAGGGTGTGGCCGACGACCAGCCACAGCAGCGTGACGACCGTGGCCGCCGAGGCCGCGACCAGGCCGTGGTTCAGCAGGCGGTTGGTCCGGCGGTAGTGGCGCAGCTGGGCCCAGGCGAGCGCGGCGAGCGCGAGGAGGCCGAGGACGATCGCCGCCCAGGGGTACGGGGTCGCGTCCGAGTAGTCGGAGGCGAGGCGCGCGTTCTCCTTCGTGTAGAGGTCCTGCGCCGCCGGGAGCATCTCCTGCTGCATCTTCTCGTTCGCGTACCGCAGGTACGCGCCGCCGACCGGGTAGCCCTGCCGGTTGTACACCCGGGCCCGCTCGACCAGCCCCTTGTACTCCGGCAGCAGCGTGTTCAGCTTCGCGATGGCCGCCTCGGAGGGCGAGCCGGGCTCGGAGTTGGCGGCGGCGGTGACCAGCTTGGCGGCGGCGGTCCGGATGTCCTTCTCGTACCGCGCGCGGGAGGCGGTCGTCTCCTGACCACCCGCCAGGAAGCCGCTGGAAGCCGTGGTGTTGGCGTCCGCCAGCGAACGGTAGATGTCGGCGGCGCCCGAACTCAGCGGCTGGCTGCGGTGCAGCACGTCGTCGGCGGCGGCCGCGCGGTCGGTCATCTGCCAGGCGGTGACGGCCCCGAAGGCGACGATCAGCACGGCGAGGACGGCGCCGATGACACGGAGCCGGCCGGGCTCGGTGGTGGCGGCGGCGCGCAGCTGCTCGGCGCCCTCCGCGAACGCGGAGCGGCGGCGTGGGGGCGCCGCCTCGGGCGTGGGGGAGCCGGTCCGCTGCGCGGGCAGGGCTGCGCCCGCGCCTGGCGGTGCCGCGCTCTTCGTCGGCGGGTGTGTCACGTGACCTCCCCCATGGTCATCCGGTCGCCGCCCAGTATCGCCGCCCGGACTGACATTCGGCACCGGCCTTCACTGGATCTTGATCGGATCGCAGCGGAACCCCTGCCCATGAATACGCCGGGGGCATCGGTTCGGTTCCTAGGGGGTGGTGTTGGATCGTCGCGGGGTGCGGGCGGGTGGGGGTTGCTCGCGCAGTTCCTCCCCCAGCCTTCGGCTGGGGGGGGGGCACCCTGCAAGAGCCGGTAAGCGTCCCCCCGGCCCCCGCCCCGGGTCACCCCTCGAAGTACGCCCGCACCCTCTCCTGCACAGCCACCCCCGCCCCGACCACGTCCAGCCCCAGCAGCGCAGCGCCCAGCACCGGCCGTGCCGTCACCACCCTCGGTACCGCCTTCGGTGCCCGCGCCGCCAGCGACTCCCGCACTCCGTCGTCGAGTTGCGGATGCCCGCCCGCGAGCACACCGCCTCCCAGCAGCACCGGCGTCTCCTCGTCCAGCAGATCCAGGCGCGTCAGCGCGACCACCGCCATGGCCACCACCTCCTGCGCCAGCCGGTCCACGACCGCCCGGGCCACCGGGTCGCCGTCGGCCGCCGTCGCGAACAGCACCGGCGTCAGCTCGTGGCGCCGGGCGGGCTCGACCTCCTCCCGGTGCAGCGCCTCGATCAGCGCGAGCATGCTGTCGTACCCGAAGTACGCCGGGAGCGCGCGGGCCAGGGCCGTACCCTCCCCGCGGCCGTCCTCCGCGCGGGCCGCGTGCCACAGGGCCTCCTCCGCCAGCCCCCAACCGCCACCCCAGTCACCGGAGATGCGGCCCAGCGCGGGGAAGCGGGCGGTGCGGCCGTCGGGGCGCATGCCGACGCAGTTGATGCCGGCGCCGCAGACGACGGCGACCCCGCGCGGCTCGGTGACACCGGCCCGGAGGATCGCGAAGGTGTCGTTGCGGACCTCCACCGTCGCCCCCCACGCGCGCGTGGCCAGCGCGGCGGCCAACTGCTCCTCCTCGAAGGGGAAGTCGGCGTTGGCCAGGCACGCCGAGACGTGGGCGGCCGAGGTGACCCCGGCGGCGGCGTACGCCTCGGCGACCGCCCCGGCCACCTCGTCCACGGCCTGCTCCACTCCCACCACCGGCGGCCGGAAGCCGCCGGCCCGGGCCGTGGCGAGGACCTCGCCGTCCGCCGCCACCACCGCGACGTCGGTCTTGCTGTTGCCCGCGTCGATGGCGAGGACACTTGCGGTCAGGCCCACGCCAGGTGCTCCCGGTTGTGCGCGATCAGTCGGTCGGTCAGGGCGTCGGCGTACTCGTACTGGCCGACCAGGGGGTGGGCGAGCAGCGTCCGGAAGACGCGGTCCCGGCCGCCGCGCAGGGCCGCCTCCAGGGCCAGCTCCTCGTAGGCCGTCACGTTCGCGACGAGCCCGGCGAACAGCGGGTCGACGTCCGGGACGGGCAGCGGCCTCGGGCCGGCCGGGCCCACCGCCGCCTGGACCTCGATCACCGCGTCGTCGGGGAGGAACGGCAGTGTGCCGCCGTTGTAGGTGTTGACCACCTGGTAGGGGTTCCCGGCGCCGCCGAGCAGTGCCGCGGCCAGGTCGACCGCCGCCTCCGAGTAGTAGGCGCCGCCCCGTCTGGCGAGCAGCTCCGGCTTCTCGTCCAGGGCCGGGTCGCCGTACATCTCCAGCAACTGCTTCTCCATCGCCGCGACTTCGGCGGCCCGGGACGGCTTGGTGCGCAGCTCCCGCACCACCTCGTCGTGCGCGTAGTAGTAGCGCAGGTAGTAGGACGGGATGACGCCGCCCAGGCGGTCGAGGAGGGACGTCGGCAGCTTGAGGTCGGCGGCGATGGTGTCGCCGTGTTCCCCGAGCAGCTTGGGCAGGACGTTCTCGCCCTCGGGGCCGCCGAGGCGGACCGCCGTCTCCCAGGTGAGGTGGTTGAGGCCGAGGTGGTCCAGGTGGATCTCGGACGGCGTGACACCGAGCAGGTTCGCGAACTTCCGCTGGAAGCCGATCGCCACGTTGCACAGCCCGACCGCCTTGTGACCGGCCTGGAGCAGGGCACGGGTCACGATCCCCACCGGGTTGGTGAAGTCGATGATCCAGGCGTTCGGGTTGGCACGGCGGACGCGTTCGGCGATGTCCAGGACCACGGGCACCGTGCGCAGGGCCTTGGCGAGACCGCCGGCGCCGGTGGTCTCCTGACCGATGCAGCCGCACTCCAGCGGCCAGGTCTCGTCCTGCTGCCTGGCGGCCTGGCCGCCGACGCGCAGCTGGAGCAGCACCGCGTCGGCGCCCTCGACGCCCGCGTCCAGGTCCGAGGTGGTGACGATACGGCCGTCGTGGCCCTGCTTGGCGAAGATCCGGCGGGCCAGTCCGCCCACCAGTTCCAGGCGTTCGGCAGCCGGGTCGACCAGCACCAGTTCCTCGATGGGCAGGGTGTCCCGCAGCCGCGCGAAGCCGTCGATGAGTTCGGGGGTGTAGGTCGAGCCTCCGCCGACCACAGTGAGTTTCATGCTTGGTTAACCCTTCACTCCGGTGAGCGTGACGCCCTCGACGAACGCCTTCTGGGCGAAGAAGAAGACGAGGATCACGGGGGCCATGACCAGCACGGTCGCGGCCATGGTCAGGTTCCAGTCGGTGTGGTGCATGCCCTTGAACGACTCCAGGCCGTAGGAGAGGGTCCAGGCGCCCGGGTTCTCCGAGGCGTAGATCTGGGGGCCGAAGTAGTCGTTCCATGCGTAGAAGAACTGGAAGAGAGCGACGGCGGCGATGCCCGGCTTCGCCATCGGGATGACCACCCTGAGCAGCGTCCTGAGGTCGCCGCAGCCGTCCACCTTCGCCGCGTCCAGGTACTCGTTCGGGATCGTCATCAGGAACTGGCGCAGCAGGAAGATGGAGAACGCGTCGCCGAACGCCATCGGCACGATCAGCGGCCACAGGGTGCCGGAGAGGTCCAGCTGCTTCGCCCAGAACAGGTACATCGGGATGATGACGACCTGCGGCGGCAGCATCATCATCGAGATCACCAGCATGAGCGACAGATTGCGGCCCCGGAAGCGGAACTTGGCGAGCGCGTACGCCACCGGGAGCGAGGACACGACGGTCAGGACGGTGCCGAGGCCCGCGTAGATCAGGGTGTTCTTCCACCAGGTCAGGAAGCCCGGGGTGTCGAACACCTTCTTGTAGTTGCCCCACTCCCAGGTGTGCGGGATCAGGTCCCGGCTCAGTGCCTGGCTGTCGCTCATCAGCGAGGTCAGGAACACGAACACGAAGGGGAGGGTGAAGAACAGGGCGGCGGCGACGCCGAGGGAGTGGACCGCCACCCAGTTCAGCAACGCCTTGCGGCGGGCGGTGCGTTCGGCCTCGGACACCGGGGCCTTCAGTTCCGTCGGCCGGTCCAGCACTTGGGTCATCGTCAGTCACCTGCCTGGATGAGACCGCCCCGGCGCCGCATCAGGAACGCGGTGAACACCATGGACAGGGCGAAGAGCACGAGGGCGACGACACACGCGGAGCCGTAGTCGAAGCGCTGGAAGCCGAGGTTGTAGACCAGTTGCGGGAGCGTCAGCGTCGACTTCTCGGGATAGCCGGGCTCGAACTGCGTGCCCGCGCCCTGGATGACACCCGAGGCGACCTTTCCGGCGATGAGCGGCTGTGTGTAGTACTGCATCGTCTGGATGACACCCGTCACGACCGCGAACATCACGATCGGCGAGATGTTGGGCAGCGTGACGAAGCGGAAGCGCTGCCAGGCCGACGCGCCGTCCAGTTCCGCCGCCTCGTACTGCTCCTTCGGCACGTCGAGCAGTGCGGCCATGAAGATGACCATCAGGTCGCCGACGCCCCAGAGCGCGAGCAGGGTCAGGGCCGGCTTGGACCAGGACGGGTCGTTGAACCAGCCCGGGGCCGGGATGCCGACCTTCTCCAGGATCGAGTTGACCGGTCCGGTACCGGGGTTGAGCAGGAACGCGAACGCCATGGTCGCCGCGACCGGCGGGGCCAGGTAGGGCAGGTAGAAGAGGGTCCGGAAGACCCCCGTGCCCGTCTTGATCTTCGTGATGAGCATGCCGACGCCGAGTCCGAAGACGACCCGGAGCGACACCATCACGATGACCAGCCACAGGGTGTTGCGCAGCGCGGGCCAGAAGTACGGGTAGTGCTCGAAGACGTACGTCCAGTTCTTCGTGCCGGTCCACGTCGGCGCCTTGAAGCCGTCGTAGTGCATGAAGGAGAAATAGACCGTGGAGATCAGCGGGTACGCGAAGAAGACCGCGAACCCGATCAGCCAGGGCGACATGAAAGCGACCGTGCGAAGCGCCGACCGGCGGCGCTTCGACGCCAACGTGATGGTGCTCATCGCTACTTGGCCTGCGCGATGTCCGTGTCGATCTGCTTGGCCGTGGCCGCCAGACCGGACTTCAGGTCCTTGACCTTGCCGCTCTCGTAGTCGTATCCGAAGTTCTGGATCGTCGCCAGGTACACACCGCCGTTGATGGAGGCGGGAGATGTCGTGGAGTTCGGGTTGGCGGCGATGTCCAGGAAGGTCTTGAAGCGCGGGTCGTACTTCAGCTTCGGGGACTTCAGTGCCGCCAGCGTGGACGGCACGTTGTGGATGGCGTTGGAGAAGTTCACCACCGCGTCCGTGTCCGTGGTGATGTACTTGACGAACTCCCAGGCCGCGTTCTGCTTCTTGCTGTTCGCGGCGATACCGGCGATCGTGCCGGTGATGTAGCCCTTGCCGTACTGCGCGACCTGGTCGTCCGGTACGGGCAGCGGGGCGACGCCGATGTCGAACTTCGGCTTGGTCGCGAGCGCCATGCCGAGCCGCCACTCGCCGTCGAGCTGCATGGCGACCTGACCGGTCTGGAAGGGGTGCTTGTCGCCCCACTCGTCGCCGAGCGTCGCCCGGTACTTCTCCAGCTTCTGGAATCCGCCGAGTTCGTCGACCAGGTTCTTCTGCAGCGTGAACGCCTCGGTGAAGGCGGGGTCCTTGGCGATGTTCGACTTGCCGTCGGAGGTGAAGTACGCCGGCGAGAACTGCGCCGCGTAGTGCTCGGTCGTGGTCTCCCAGCCGTGGTAGTCCGGCATGAAACCGAGCTGCTTGTAGCTGTCACCCTGGTTGATCGTCAGTTTCTTGGCGTCCGACTGGAATTCGGTCCAGGTCTTCGGCGGGCTGGTGATGCCGGCCTTCTTGAACGCCGTCTTGTTGTAGTAGAGGCCGTACGCGTCACCGAGCAGCGGCGCCGAGCAGCGGTTGCCGTCGTACTGGGTGTACTCGTTCATCGCCTTCGGGAACGTCGTCGTCGGGTCGATCCCGGACTTCTTGAAGAACGGGTTCAGGTCGACCAGTGCGCCCGAGGAGCAGAACTTGCCCACGTTGTTGGTGGTGAACGACGAGATGACGTCCGGGGCCTTGTCGCCGCCGCTGCGCAGCGCCTGGTTGATCTTGTCGTCGGTCATGTTGCTGACGACGTTGACGTGGATGTTGGGGTGCGCCTTCTCGAAGCCGGCGATCAGCGCGTTGACCGCCTTCACTTCGTTCGGGGCGCTCCAGGCGTGCCAGAAGTTGATGGTGGTGTTCGCGGAGGCGTCGTCGTCGGCTCCGGAGGAGGACTGGCCGGTACAGGCGGTGAGCAGGGCCAGTGAACTGGCCGCCGCGGTCAGGGCAAAAGCCGTCTTTCGGGCAGCGGAGGGTATGGGCATGGCGAGATCTCCCGGGGCGGGCGGTGAGCGTGGGAAGGACTGGCTGTGCGGGGGTCTGAGGGGGCTCAGCGCGAGGTGTCGAAGACCTCGTCGCGGGTGGTCGCGAGCGCGCTCTCCAGCGCGCCGCGCAGCACGGGGTGTTGACGGACGTCGCCGACGACGAGCCGTGGCCGGGCGGCCGCCAGCTCCTCCAGTTCGGCCTGGACGAGGGCGCGCAGCACCTCGCCGCCGGCGGTCAGGGCGGTGCCGCTGAGGACGACGAGTTCGGGGTCGAGGACGGAGACGAGGGAGGCGAGACCGGTGGCGAGCCGGGTCGCGTAGGTCCGCAGCAGCTGGTGGTAGGGCCCGGTGGCGTGGTCGGCGGCGCGCGCGACGAGCTCGGCGGCCACCTCGTCGTACGGCCCGGCCGGCAGGTCCTCGATGCCCAGCTCGCGCGCCAGCCGGGGCACGGCCTGCGAACCGGCGAGTTCCTGGTAGCCACCGCTGTTGGCCTTGGTGACCTGGCGGACCAGCGGGGTGCCCGGCACCGGCAGGAAGCCGACCTCGCCGGCGCCGCCGGTCCAGCCGCGATGCAGCCGGCCGCCGAGGACCAGGGCGGCGCCGAGGCCCTCCTGGTTCCACAGCAGCACGAAGTCGCCATGGCCGCGGGCCGCGCCGAGCCGCTGCTCGGCGATGGCGGCGAGGTTGACGTCGTTCTCGTACTCGACCGGCATCGGCAGCGCGGCGGCGAGCTCGTCGAGCAGCGCGGGGGAGTGCCAGCCGGGCAGGTGCGAGGCGTACCGCAGCCGGCCGGTGTTGGGGTCGAAGGCGCCCGGGGTGCCGACGACGACCCGGTGGACGTCGTCCCGGGCCAGCCCGGCCGCCTTCACGGCGCCGTCGAGGGCGTCGGTGACCTGCCGTACGACGGACTGCGCGGAGCGCCGGCCGGGGGTCGGCAGCTCGTACTCGCCGACGGTACGGCCGGTGACGTCGGCGACGGCCGCCCGGATCCGGCCCGGGTTGACGTCCAGTCCGGCGGCGTGGGCCGCGCCCGGGTTCACCGAGTACAGCTGGGCGTTGGGGCCCGGCCGGCCCTCGCTGGTGCCGGTCGCCAGCACCAGCCCGGCCGCCTCCAGGCGGGCCAGCAGCTGGGAGGCGGTCGGCTTGGAGAGGCCGGTGAGCTTGCCGATCCGGGTGCGCGAGAGCGGGCCGTGCTCCAGCAGCAGGTCCAGTGCGGCGCGGTCGTTCATGGCGCGCAGAACGCGCGGGGTGCCCGGCGTACCGGCGGTTCCTGCCATGGGGTTCGACACCTGCCTTTCCAGCCGCTCAGTTTCCCAGTGACCCGGACCTTCGGTCCAGCCGGGTGACCGGCTTCGGCCGTCCATCCGTTGATCACTGTTAGGAAAGTTTCCTGTTGGCTGGAAAACGTAGGCCGCCGGAAGGGGGGCGTCAATAGTCCGCCGGGGCGGCAACCCAGTCGTTACCTGGGCTTGGACATGCGAAGGGCCCGCCCGGAGTGATCCGGACGGGCCCTGCTGTGTATACGTCCCAGGAGCAGGAGCGTCACTTCACCTTGATGTAGTCCCCGGTGGCCTTCGCCGCCGCGGTGGTCGTCGTACCCGCGAAGACGTACCGGTAGTAGCCGCTCTTCGACGCCTTCACCGTGGTGGACAGGGCGCCGCCGGTGCCGGAGGTGATGCCCTTGACGTTCGTGTAGGTCCTGCTGCCCTCGGCACGGAACTGCAGGACCGCCTTCTGCCCCGAGTAACCCTTGTACGCCATGGCGTCCCAGTCGGCCCGCGTCAGCTTGCCCTTGACGGTGACCGTCTTCCCCTTGGCCACCGGCTCCGGCGAGGCGTCGGCGGTCAGCCTGGCGGCGCGCTGCACCTTGGCCGTGGTCAGGTTGCCCCAGATGGCCACGTCGGACTCGGTGCTGAGGAAGTCGTCCGAGGCGGTGGCGTCGAAGTGGGCGTACAGGCCCCCGGCCTTCCACGTGGTGGCGTCCGCGGCCTCGTACAGGTAGTCGCCCGGGTCGACCGGGATGGTCTCGGTGCAGCTCTCGGTGACCGTGGTGTCCGTGGTGGCGGTCGTCGTGCAGACGGGCATGACCTCCGGGTCCAGCTCGTTGGCGAGCGACTTCAGCGTGCCGCGGTAGAGCATCACCGCCGCGAACGTCTTCTTGTTGTCGATGACCAGGTCGGCGGGCCGGGTCAGGGTGTACGTCACCGGCACGTTCACCGTCTTGGTGGTGCCGACGACGATCGCCTTGCCCTTGTTCACGGTCACGTCGGAGAAGACCAGGTTCGGAGTGGCCGCGGAGGCGGCGGGGGCCGCGATGCCGGCCAGGGCCAGGGCGCCGGACAGGGCGGTGCCTATGGCGAGCTTTCTCATGTTTCCCCACATTCGAGACGGGCCCCCGGGCGACGTCGCGCTCCAGAACAAGGGCCCGTAGTGGGCTGACCATAGATCATCGCGGTTGCGGGGAGAATCCGGGGGACCTGTGAAGATCGTCTGAATCCGTCCGTGGGACGCTTCGTGATCACGGCTGCGTCACGATCTTCGTCCGCGCTGGTGGGGACGGCCCTCCTCGCAGTTTCCTGCCTTGTGGTCCGGGCACCGACCAGTGGAGGAAGACGCGCATGGCCCACCGGAGACGGCTGTTCGCCCGCCTGCTGCGGCGCAGCCTCGCCGACTTCGTGCCCCTGATGCTGGGGATGTACGTCATCGCCTTCATCCACCACGGCCTCGCCTGGTCGGCCGTGCGCGAGGCCACCGGGGTCGCGGTGGTGTGGACCCTGGCCTCCCTGCTCTGGGCGGTCTGGCGGATCCGTTCGCTGGCGCGGCGCGCGCACGGCCTGGGTATCGAGGTCACCGAGAAGGTCCTGGACGACACCCAGACCCACACCGTCACCGGCGTCCCGTTCGACCGCGTCCGCGCCCGGCTGGAGGCGGCCCGGCGGGCCACGGACCTCACCGGCGGCAACCCGCTCCGCTTCCGCTGGCACCCGTACCGCACCCGGGTGTCCGTCCAGGGCTCGGTCGCCTACGACGCCACCGCGGGCGAGGCCCACGTGGAGGTCCGCACCTCCGGAAACCTGGAGAACGGCTTCTTCCGGGGCGCGGGGTTCACCGTGCTCTGCCAGATAGTGCGCACGCTGGAAGGCCGTTGAGCCGAGGAGGGCTGCTCAGTCGCCGCGGAAGGGGGCCGTGTCGAGGGTGGGGTAGGGCGCCGGGAGGGGGAGCGGGTCGCCGAGGTTCACCTTCTCGTCGGTCTTGTAGTACGCCTCGGTGGGGTCGTCGCCGGGGAGGACGGGGTCGGTGTGGCAGTGGGCGGTCCTGGCGTGGCGGTCGGTGAGGACGTAGACGGGGATGCCGACCGCGGCATAGGTGGCCGGCCTGGCGCCGGTGCCGACCGCGTGATCGGTCGACGTGACCTCGCCGACCAAGGCGATCATGTCGATGGGATACCAGCCTCTGTGGGCTTTGCGGTAGGCCTCGTCGAGTTCCGTCGGAGAGCGTCGCAGGACATAGAAGTCCGGGATCACGAGGGCCATGGTGCTGCCGTCCTGGTACGCGCTTCGATGGCCATTGCCCATGCCCGCCAGGTCGAGCCCTGCCGTGAAGAACTGGACGGCGAGCTTGAAGGCGCCGGCGTTGTGCTGGTCGTTCGGTCGCGGCGGCACGATGACCGTCCCCTCGACGTACTCGGGTCGAATCGGCGCTACCGACGCCTCCTCGATCGCGATCAACAGATCGATGGGGTCCTGCTCCGTCATGACCTTCTCCATGATCGGTTCGGCGCTCATCCCTGGTTCTCCTTGTCGCGCCGGTGCCAGGCTGAGCCCGCGCCGGGCGCCCCGGCAGAACGATGGGGCACCCCGGGCGTCGTAAGACGCCGGAATGCCCCACCGTTCACTCGAACGAGCGTGCTGAACCGTTCCGCTCCCTCTACCTCCCCGCAGACGCCGACCGCGGTGAAGCGATCGGGGTCGTCGCCGCCACCTGCGGCGAGTCCGAGTCGGCGAACACCGACGGCGCCGCCACCCCCGCCGCGCGGTCGGGGGTCTCCTCGTCCAGGAGTACGGCCGTCTCGCCGCCCACGATGCGGATGTGCGCCGCGTCGAACGCCCGCTTGATCCGCCAGCGCAGCTCGCGCTCGACGGTCAGCGCCTTGCCCGGCATGGTCTTCGCGGAGACGCGGACCACCATCGAGTCGATGAGCACGGAGTCCAGGCCGAGCACCTCGATCGGGCTCCACAGGACCTCGTTCCAGGGCTCTTCCTTGGACATCTTCTCGGCGACCTCGTCCAGGGTGGCGCGGACCCTGTCCAGGTCCTCGTTGGCCCGGACGGTGACGTCGACGCCCGCCGTGGCCCAGCCCTGCGAGAGGTTCCCGATGCGCTTGATCTCGCCGTTGCGGACGTACCAGATCTCGCCGCTGGCCCCGCGCAGCTTGGTCACGCGCAGGCCGACCTCGACCACCTCGCCGGAGGCGACGCCCGAGTCGATCGAGTCGCCGACGCCGTACTGGTCCTCCAGGATCATGAACACGCCGGACAGGAAGTCCGTGACCAGGTTCCGGGCGCCGAAGCCGATCGCGACACCGGCGACACCGGCGGAGGCCAGCAGCGGGGCGAGGTTGATCTGGAACGCGGACAGCACCGTCAGCGCGGCCGTGCCCAGGATCACGAAGCTCGCCACCGAGCGCAGCACGGACCCGATCGCCTGTGACCGCTGCCGCCGCCGCTCGGCGTTGACCAGCAGCCCCCCGAGGGTCGTGCCCTCCGCGGACTCGGCGGTCCGGTTCATCCGGTCGATGAGCTTGGTTATGGCCCGGAGCACGACCCTTCTGAGCACCACCGCGATCACCAGGATCAGCAGCACCTTCAGACCTATCGCCAGCCAGGTCGACCAGTTCTGCTCGACCCAGCTCGCGGCGTTGGTGGCGCTCTCCTGGGCGTCCTGGAGCGTGGGCACCGCCGGGGTCGACGAACCCGAGGGGGTCGGCGACGGCGACGAACCGGCGGCCAGTAGGACGGCGGGCAAGGACACGGCGGGTACCTCCAGGCGGTGCGGTGCTGCCCTCCGGTACGGCGATCAGGGTCGGGTACGGCGTTCAAGGTCACGGAAAGGTCACCGGACGGACAGGAACACCACACTAACGGGGCATTGTGTGTGGGCCCTGCCGAAACGAGAAGGAGAGACCGCGCTCACGCCCGCTTCTCGCCACCGCTTGAACAGGCCCGCTTGAAACGGGGTGCGAGCGGGGGATGAATGCGGTGTGGTCGAAAACACTCCCAGCCCGTTACCGGGAGATGGTGGCGCGTCCACCTGGCAGGAGGGGAGACTGGCCACAGATCGTCCCGGCGCGAGCCACGCGCCGCCGACGCCCAAGGAGGCCCCCGTGCCGCATGTCCTGGTCCTCAACGCGTCGTACGAGCCGCTCGGCGTCGTACCGCTCCGCCGCGCGCTCGTCCTCGTCCTGGAGAACAAGGCTGTCGCCTTGGAGGAATCGGGCGCCTATATGCACAGCGCAACCGTCACAGTCCCCGCACCCAGCGTGGTCCGGCTCAAGCGATTCGTGCGGGTTCCCTACCGGGGGCCCGTTCCTCTCACCCGAAGGGCGCTCTTCGCGCGCGACGGGGGCCGGTGCATGTACTGCGGTGGCGTCGCAACCAGCGTCGACCACGTCATCCCGCGCAGTCGCGGGGGTCAGCACGTCTGGGACAACGTGGTGGCGTCCTGCCGCCGCTGCAACCACGTCAAGGCCGACCGCCATCTCTTCGAGATCGGCTGGCGGCTGCGTCACAAACCGGCCCCACCCACCGGCCTGGCCTGGCGCATCATCGGGACCGGCCATAGGGATCCGCGCTGGCTGCCCTATTTGCAGCCGTACGGCGCGGACGACGCCCTGGCCCGGATCGACGGCATCTCCGCCTGACGATCCGGGCCTTCGCACACCCCGTGGCTGCCCGTTCGGCCACGGGGCCCTTCGTCGTGCACGGGGCGCCCCGCGACCGGGCCGGCTCACCTGGACGATCGCGACGCGCACGCCTCGTACGTCACGCGCCGGGCGGCGAGCACTCGATGCGGGAGGCCGTCGTGGCCGCCGGGGCGGCCTGGCCGGGTGCGGGGGAAGCGTGCTCGTCGAGCCCGCGGGCGGTGTGGACCCGCAGCAGTCCTTCGATACCGCGCAGCAGGGTCTCGCCGGCCAGGACGGGGTCGCCGAGGTAGCCGGCGCTCATCGCGCCGTCGCGGAGCATGACGAAGTGCCGCCCGGCGTGCTCGGCCTGTGCGGCCGTGATCCCGGCGAACAGTCCGGTGACCGTCTGCAGGAACCATGCCCGGTGCCGCACGACGGCACGGTGGACCGGGTGGTCGGGGTCGGGGAACTCCGCTGCCGCGTTGAGGAAGGCGCATCCGCGGTAACCGGGTGAGCGGATCTGCTCGACCAGGGACGCGCCTATGCCCCGCAGGATGCCGTCGGGCGGCATGTCCGCGGCCGTCAGGGTGCCGATCTGGGTGCGGATCGCCTGGTCGACGCTGTCGAGGTAGGCGACGGCGAGGTCTTCTTTGCTGCGGAAGTGGCGATAGAAGGTGGCGTTGGTGACCTTCGACTCGGCGACCAGGCGGTCGACGCCCACCGTGTGGATGCCCTCCGCGTAGAAGAGCTGCCCGGCGGTCCTCAGGAGCCGTTCCCGGGCCGCGGAGACTCGCCTGCCGGTGCCTGGGCCGGCTTCCGTCTTCGTCATGCCGTCCATGGTAGCGGATAGAACGCTCTCTCTTGTTTTCGTGGAGAGCCTGTGCCAGGGTCAAACGAGAAAGAGCGTTCTACCTGCCTTGTAGTCACTGGAGAACCCATGGCATCCACCGCCTCCGCCGAGCCCCTCGCCGCCACGTCCGCCCTGCGCCGGCTGTACGTCGTCCGCTTCGTCTTCGCCGCCGCGTGGGCCGCGCTCCTGCTGGTGTCCGGCTCAGGGCTCACCGCCGGGGCCAAGCTGCTGCTGGTCGTCTATCCCGCCTTCGACGTGGCCGCGGCCGTCGTCGACGCGAGGTCGGCGCGCGCCGCCGGGCCGCTCAAGGGCCTGTATGCCAACATCGCCGTCAGCGTGCTCGCCGCCGTCGGCCTCGCGGTCGCCGGCACCTCGGGCGTCGCCGACGTGCTGCGTGTCTGGGGTGCGTGGGCGGTCGTCTCCGGCCTCGTCCAGCTCCTCGTGGGCGTCGCGCGCCGGCCGCTGGGGGGCCAGTGGGCCATGATCCTCAGCGGTGGCATCTCCGTCCTCGCCGGCGCGTCCTTCATCCGGAGCGCCGCACAGGACGACCCGTCGCTGACCGTCCTCGCCGGCTACGCCGCTTTCGGCGGCATCTTCTTCCTTGTCTCGGCGGTCCGCCTGTCCCGCCCGACCTCCAGGAGCTGACCCGTACCGGCCGGGGATCGCTCCCACCGGGCGCGGCGCGCGAGTCGTGATCTGCCCGTCGGGATCCGGCTCGGCGGGCAGGCCGGTGCGGCGGACGGCGTTCAGTGCCGCCGGAGGTTTCACCGGGGGCGGCCCGCCGCAGCGTCGCGTCGCCGTCCGCGCGTCGTCCTCCCGGCGGCCCCCGTGGGGCGGAGGGGCCCCACACCGTCTCCTGTCGATCACCCGGACGCGGTCGGTTCGCGGCGCGCGGTCCGGCCGTCACGCGTGCCCTCGCGACGACGGGGTAGGGCTCCTCTGACCCGGCATTCGCCGCCGTACCCGACGTCAGACGAGGAGGCCGCCGTGGCCGCAACGGTTCATCATCCGATCCCGGCCCAGTTCAAACCCCCGGTGCGGACCGAGGAGGAACCCCACCTGTGCGTGTTCAGCGCCGAGAGCGCCTGCGCCGAGGCCCCGCTCACCAGTGAGCCGCCGCTGCCCGACGCCGAGCCCCTCACCAGTGAGCCGCCGCTGGCCGACGCGGTGCCCCTGACCAGCGAGCCGGGGTTGTAGATGAACGAAGCCCTGGACCCGGGGCTGTGCCGGCTCGCGGAGCTGCACGGCGTCGCCACCTCCTACAGCCCCGCCCCGGACCGCACGGTCGCCGCCTCCGCCGGTGCCGTGACCGCCGCGCTGGGCGCCCTGGGCGTCGACGCGAGCGGCCCGGAGGCCGTCCGCGCCGCCCTCGCCGACCGGGAACGGGAACTCGCCGGGCGGCTGCTGCCGCCGACGGTCGTCCACTGGTCGGGCACCGGCGAGATCGCCCTCGGCCTGCCCGCCGGCACCCGCCTTCAGGTGCGGACGGAGGACGGGGAGAGCCGGGACGACGTGCGGGGCCTGCCGCCCGGGGTGCACCTGCTGACCGCCGCCGCCCCCGACGGCCGTACCGCCCGCGCCCACCTGGTCGTCGCCCCCGTGCGGCTGCCCACCCCGGCCGGCCGCTCGTACGGGATCCTCGTCCAGCTCTACTCGCTCCTGTCCCGCCGCTCCTGGGGCATGGGCGACCTCGGCGACCTCGCCGAGCTGGCCGACTGGGCCGGGCGCACGGCCGGCGCGGGGTTCGTCCAGGTCAACCCCCTGCACGCGGCCGTACCCGGAGCCCCTACCGACCCGTCGCCCTACCGGCCCTCCTCCCGCCGGTTCCCCGACCCGGTGCACCTGCGGCCGGAGGCCGTCCCCGAGTACGCCGCCGGCCCTTCCGCCGCGGACCGCGCCGGGCACCTGCGCTCCGCCGTCCTCGACCAGGGCGCCCTCATCGACCGGGACGCCGTGTGGGAGCTGAAGCGGGAGGCGCTGGAGACTGCGGCCGCCGCACCGCTCACCCCCGGCCGGCAGGCCGCCTACGACGCCTTCCGCGCCGAGGAGGGGCAGGCCCTGGAGGACCACGCCACCTGGTACGCGCTCGCCGAGCGGCACGGCTCCGACTGGCACCTCTGGCCCGAGGCCCTGCGCGACCCCCGCTCGCCGGAGACCGCCCGCGCCCGCGCCGACCTGGCCGGCCGCGTCGGCTTCCACGCCCGCCTCGCCTGGCTCACCGTCACCCAGCTCACCGCCGCCCAGCGCGCCGCCCGCGAGGCCGGGATGCCCGTCGGGATCGTGCACGACCTCGCCGTCGGCGTGCACCCCGCGGGCGCCGACGCATGGGCCCAGCAAGACCACTTCGCCGCCGGGATGTCCGTCGGCGCCCCGCCCGACGCCTTCAACGCCCGCGGCCAGGACTGGGGCCTGCCGCCCTGGCGCCCCGACCGCCTCGCCGCCTCCGGCCACGCCCCCTTCCGCGAACTCCTGCGCGCCCTCTTCCGCTACGCCGGCGCCCTGCGCATCGACCACGTGATGGGCCTGTTCCGGCTGTGGTGGGTGCCCGAGGGCCGGCCGCCGACGGAGGGCACGTACGTCCGCTACGACGCCGAGGCCATGCTCGCCCTGCTGGCCCTGGAGGCGACCCGCGCCGGAGCGGTGGTGATCGGGGAGGACCTGGGCACGGTGGAGCCGGGGGTGCGCGAGACGCTCCAGCGCCACGGGGTGCTCGGCACGTCCGTGCTCTGGTTCGAACGGGACTGGGCGGGCGACGCCCGCCCGCTGCCCCCGGAACGCTGGCGCGCCGACTGCCTCGCCACCGCCACCACCCACGACCTGCCGCCCACCGCCGCCCGCCTCACCGGCGAACACGTCGAACTCCGCGACCGCCTCGGCCTGCTCACCCGCCCGCTGGCGGAGGAACGGGCCGAAGCGGCGGCCGACACCGCGGAGTGGCTGGCCCTGCTGACCCGCCTGGGCCTGCTCGCCGCGTCCGAGTCCGGCGACGAGGAGGCCGAGATCCGGGCCGTCCACCGCTTCCTGCGCCGCACCCCGGCCCGCATGATCGGCGTCTGGCTCCCGGACGCCGTCGGCGACCGCCGCCCCCAGAACCTCCCCGGCACCTGGGACCAGTACCCGAACTGGCGCCTCCCGATCGCCGACACGAAGGGCCGCCCCGTGACCCTGGAGGAGCTGACGGCCTCGGAGCGGGTACGGGCGCTGTTCCGCACCCTGCACACGGACGGCCCGTCCACGGCGTGACGACGACCCGGCCCCCGGCCCCCGGCCCCGGCACCGGTCCCCGGCGGCGGGCGGCCGGGGGCCGGAAACCGTTCGGGGCGCCGGTCCACGATCCTTGAGGCATGCGTGCCGCCCGCCTGATCCGCATGGCGCTTCTCGTCCAGTCGAGTCCCGGCCTGACCGCCGACGCCCTCGCCCGCGAGCTGGACGTCTCCAGACGCACCGTGATCCGTGACGTCCAGGCCCTGCAGGAGGCGGGCGTTCCCGTGCGGTCCGAGCGCGGCCGCGCGGGCGGCTATCACCTGGCGCCCGGCCACCGCACCCGGCTCACCACGCTGCATCCCACCGAGGCGGAGACGCTCTACCTCTCCGGTCTGCCCACGGCCCTGCGCGATCTGGGCCTGTCGGACGCGGCGGACACCGCCCGGCTGAAGCTGTCGGCCACCCTGCTCCCCTCGGTGCGCGCGGCGGCCGAGTCGTCGGTGCGCCGCTTCCACCTGGACGCCCCGGCCTGGTTCCGCGAGCCGTCGGCGCCGGAGCTGCTCCCGGAGCTGGCCCGCGCCGTGTGGTCCGACCGCACCGTCGAGCTGGCCTACGCGCGGCCGGGCCGGGACGGCGCACCGCCCCGCACGGTGACCCGCCTGCTCGAGCCGTACGGGCTCGTCCTGAAAGCGGGGGTCTGGTACGTCGTCGGGCGGGTCCCGGACGAGCGGACGCCGGGCCGGGACAGCGACTGGCGGACGTACCGCGTCGACCGCGTCACGGCACTCTCCCCTGCTCCCGGCGACGGCGAACCCTTCGTCCGCGACCCGTCCTTCGACCTGGCTGCGCACTGGCGGGCCCACGCGGCCGGGTTCGCCCGGGCGCTGCTGCGCACGACCGTCACCGTGCGGCTGACCGGGACCGGCCTGCGCCGGCTGCCCGCCGTGGCGGACCCGGCCGGCGTGGCCGCCGCGCTGGCCTCCGCGTCCGCGACCGCGCCGGACGCCGCCGGGCGGGTCACGCTCGACCTGTCGATGGAGTCCGAGGAGGTCGCCTTCGGCCAGCTGACCGGGCTGGGCGCGGACGTGGAGGTACTGGCCCCGGCGGGCCTGCGCGCCCGCTTCCGCGAGCACGCGCGCGCCCTGGCCGCCGTGTACGGCGCCGAACCGGACGGGCAGCGGTAGACCGGCGGTGGATCAGCGGCAGGCCAA
This sequence comes from Streptomyces sp. NPDC013157, assembly GCF_042899865.1. Lineage (NCBI taxonomy): Bacteria > Bacillati > Actinomycetota > Actinomycetes > Kitasatosporales > Streptomycetaceae > Streptomyces > Streptomyces sp. NPDC013157. Next base: position 180,086 of record NZ_JBIBAK010000006.1, read on the forward strand.
GCGGGAGATCGGCGGTGGATCAGCGGTAGTCGTCCGGTGAGCCCGCCTTCCCGCCGAACACGACCTCCTCGAAGTACGCCAGGGCGTCCGGCCGGCTGCCGTCCACGTCCCGCACGCCGTAGGTCCTGGCGAGCTCCCCGCTGGAGGTGGACCTGCCGTTCCAGCGGGCGGCCCGGTCCGGGTCGGCGGCGAGCGCGGCGACCGCGCGGGCGAGGTAGTACGGCGACTCGGCGACGCCGAAGTGCGGATCCCGGGCGACGGCGTCGCGCCAGTTCTCCTCGGTCACGCCGAAATGGGCGAGCATCTGCTCCGAGCGCAGGAAACCCGGCGTGACGGCGACCGCCGTGCCCCCGTACTCCGCCAGCTCCTGACCCAGCCCGAAGGCGATGCGGATCGGGGCGTTCTTCGCGAGGTCGTAGTAGAGGTTCTCGCGGTAACGGCGGTTGGAGACCGCCGTGCCGTCGGTGACCTCCACGTGCAGCGGCGCGTCCGAGCGGACCAGGAGCGGGAGGGCGAGGGCCGCGGTGATCACGTGCGAGCGCACCCCGAGGTCCAGGATGCGCAGGCCGTCGGCGAGCGGCGTCTCCCAGCTCTTCTTGCCGAAGACGGAGCCGACGAGCAGGTGTTCGCCGCCCCAGAGGTCGTTGACGAGGATGTCGAGCCGGCCCTGTTCGCGGCCGATCCGCTCGACGAGGACCCGGACCTGGTCCGGGTCCAGGTGGTCGGTGGGGACCGCGATGCCGGTGCCGCCCGCCGCGGTGACCAGTTCCGCGGTCTCCTCGATGGTCTCCGTGGTCCGGCCGACCTCGCTGGCGCGCTCGCGGGTGGTGCGGCCGGTGACGTGGACGGTGGCGCCGGCGCGGCCGAGTTCCACGGCGAGGGCACGTCCGGCGCCCCGGGTGGCCCCGGCGACGAGCGCGATCCGGCCGGCGAGCGGGCCTTCGCGGTTGATGTCCTGCCTGCCGACGTCCTGCCTGCCGACGTCCTGCGTGCCGATGCCCTGCCTGCCGATGCCCTGGGGGCTGAGGTCCTTGTCCATGGCACCACGGTGCCCGCCAAAGGTGACAGTTCCCGTCACCCTTTTCCGGAGATCTTCCCGTGCGCCGGGCGAGGACGGCTTACGGGTACCCCGGACGCGCGCCACCCGGATGGGCCAGCTAACTTTGGCTTCGTGGACAAGAAGAACGCCCTGCGCGCCGGCGCCCTGGCTGCCGGTACGACGCTGATGATGCTGCTCATGTCGTCGCCCGCCCTCGCGCTCACGCGTGACGACGGTGACGACCCCGGCAAGGGCCTGAGCGTCGTCCAGACGCTGGGTCTCTACGTCCTGACCCCGCTCGTGCTGTTCGCGGTCATCGCGGGTCTGGTGATGGTGCTGGACAAGTCCAAGGTCCGGGTCACCAAGCCGAAGGCCAAGGCGTAGGCCCGAGGCCTCCTGCCCCAGCTGCCGCACCCCACCTGTTCCACCGAGGGCGCCGGTCGGCTCCCGTACGTACCGCATGTACGGCGGCCGACCGGCGCCCTCGGCGCGTCGCTCACGGGCTCGGCGCGGTCAGATACCGCTGCACGGTCGGTGCGAGCCACGCCATGATCTCCTCGCGCGCCAGCGCCGCGACCGGCGGCAGCCGCAACACGTAACGGGTCAGCGCGAGCCCCAGCAGCTGCGCGGCGCACAGCCCCGCTCGCGTCACCACCTGCTCGGGGTCCGGGCACACCCGCGCCGCCACCGGCACCACCTGCTCCCGGAAGATGTCCTGCAGGCGCTCCGCCCCCGCCTTGTTGGTGACGGCGACCCGCAGCACCGCGGTGAGTTCCTCGTTCGCCTCCCAGATGTCCAGGAAGTGGCCCACCAGCGCCCGCCCGGCCTCGGTGCGCGGCACCTGCGACACGTCGGCCATCCGCAGGTCCAGCGTGACGGCGGCCGCGAAGAGGCCGTCCTTGCTGCCGAAGTAGCGCATGACCATCGACGGGTCGATGCGGGCGTCCTTGGCGATGGCGCGGATGGTGGCGCGCTCGTAGCCGTCGGCGGCGAAGCGTTCGCGGGCGGCGGCCAGAATGGCGGAGCGGCTGGCGTCGGAGCGGCGCGCCGCCGGGCCGTTCGCCGGGCCTGTGTGTCCACTGGGAGTGCCGGTCATGCCAACGAGCGTAGGCCAACAGGTGTAGGCCAACAAGTGTTGACTGCGAAAAAGGTGCGCCCTAGGCTTGTCAACAAGCGTTGGCCAACGAGCGTTGGTCATCGGGTGTTGGCAAACGAGTGCAGACATCCAGGAGGCCTCCATGAACGGCACGACTGGCACCCCCGTCCCGGTCACCACCGGCGAGACCGACCGCGTGATCGTCGTCGGCTCCGGCCCCACCGGCCTGCTCCTCGCCGGTGACCTCGCCGCCGCCGGCATCCCGGTCACCCTCCTCGAGAAGCGCCCCCACAAGATCAGCAACCTCTCCCGCGCCTTCGTCCTGCACGCCCGCGCCCTGGAGCAGCTCGACGCCCGCCCGTCGCCCACCACCACCCTCAACGGACGCGCTGCGCGCGCGCCTCTTTCTCGGAGTCTCGCCGACGACCTCGAGGCCGTCGGCCGGCCCATCAGCCGGATGAACCTCTTCGACGGGCTCACGCTGGACCTCGGCGCCCTTCCCTCCCGCTTCAACCACGTCCTCGTCCTCCCGCAGTACGAGGTGGAGAAGGTGCTGGAGCACCGGGCCGCCGAGGCGGGCGTCGACTTCCGCAACGACTGCGAGGTGACCGGCCTGACCCAGGACGTGGACGGCGTGACCGTCCACGTCAAGGGCCGGGAGGACCTGCGTGCCGCGTACGTCGTCGGCACCGACGGCATGCGCAGTGTGGTGCGGGAGGCGGTCGGGCTGCCGTTCCCGGGCAGGTCGGCGATCCGGTCCGTGGTCCTCGCCGACGTGCTGCTCGCCGAGCGGCCCGAGACGCTGCTGACGGCCGCCGCGGTCGGCGACGCGTTCGCGTTCCTGGCGCCGTTCGGCGACGGCTATTACCGGGTCATCTGCTGGCACCGCGGCCGTGACGTCCCCGACCACGAGCCGGTGGACCTCGACGAGGTCAAGGAGATCACCCGCCTCGCCCTGGGCCGGGACTACGGGATGCACGACGCCCGCTGGATGTCCCGCTTCCACAGCGACGAGCGCCAGGCGCCCAGCTACCGGGTCGGCCGGGTCTTCCTGGCCGGCGACGCGGCACACGTGCACACCCCGGCCGGCGGCCAGGGCATGAACACCGGTCTCCAGGACGCGGCCAACCTGAGCTGGAAGCTCGCCGCCGTGCTGCACGGCCACGCCGCCCCGGACCTGCTCGACACCTACCAGAGCGAACGGCACCCCGTCGGCCGGACAGTGCTGCGCAGCAGCGGCGCGATCGTCCGCCTCGCGATGGCCAAGGGCTGGCAGCTGCCCGTGCGGGCCGCGCTCGCCACCGCACTCAACCACCTCGCCCCGGCCCGCCGTAAGGCGGTCGGCCAGGTCACCGGCATCGGCTACCGCTACCCCGCCCCCAGGGGCGCGCACCGCCTCACCGGCACCCGCGTCCCCGACCTCGCGCCGGCCGGCGGCATCCGCCTCTACGAAGCCCTGCGCGGCGGCCGGTTCGTGCTGGTCACCCCGGCCCCCTACGACCCGGGTACGGAACGCGCGGACCGCCTGACCGTGACCCGCTGGGCGGGCGACCGTCGGACGACCGTGCTGGTACGCCCCGACGGCTACGTGGCCTGGGCGGCCGAGAACGCCCAGGCGCCGGACATCGAGAAGGCGCTGGCCACCCACCTCGGGTGACCGGTTCAGGCGAGGGTGAAGTCCGCGGCCTTGGTGTCGAAGGTGGTGTGGCCGTCCTTCGCCGTGGCCAGCACGGCGACGTGCCAGGCGCCGTGCGCGGAGGACGCGGCGTCGGCGGCGGAGACCGGAGCCCTGTACACGCACCGGACGGTGTGGTCGCCGGCCGGCGTGCAGGTCGCCGACTCCACTTCGGCCTCGGCCATCTCCTTGGCGGTCAGATGCTCCGTGGCGAACTCGGACTTCTCCGGCCAGGCCAGCACCTTCAGGCTCTTGACCCCGGAGGGCGCGCCGACCTCGGTGGTGAAGGAGAGCGAGCCCTGGTGACCGGCCTCGGGAGCGGTGTAGCGGACGGCGCTGTGCGCCAGCGCGGGCGACGGGTCCTGGTCGCCGGCGTAGGCGAGGGCGAAGGCCCCGGCACCTCCGAGCACGACGACACCGGCGACGACGGACAGGGCGATACGACGGGACATGGCGAGTTCTCCGTAAGTGGCTCAGGCCGGCTCGGGTCGTCCCGAGCCGAAGGGACCCGGCGCTCGCTGCCGCGCCGCTGCGTCGATACTCGCAACGCGCGGGCGCCCCGGGCGTGAGCACGGATACTCAACTCGTCCTGGGTGATCGGTACTTCGCGCACAAGGCGGGGCGCCCGGCGGAGATCCCACCGGACGCCCCGACGAGGTGCCGCCTACTGGGCGGCCGCGTCCGCCGCCTGGGCCTTCAGGGCGCGCTCGACGCCCGCGCGGGACTCCGAGACGAGCCGGGCCAGGGCCGCGTTCGGCTGGGCCGAGGCCAGCCAGGTGTCCGTCTTGGCCAGGGTCTCCCGGGAGACCTGCAGGGACGGGTAGAGGCCGACCGCGATCTGCTGGGCGATCTCGTGCGAGCGGGAGTCCCACACCGACTTCAGGATCTCGAAGTACTTGTCGGTGTACGGCGCCAGCAGCTCGCGCTGGTCGGTCTGGACGAAGCCGCCGATCACCGCCTCCTGCACGGCGTTCGGCAGCTTGTCGGAGTCGATGACCGACGCCCAGGCCTCCGCCTTCGCCTCCTCGGTCGGGCGGGCGGCGCGGGCGGTGGCCGCGTGCCGTTCACCGGCGGCCGTCCGGTCCCGCTCGTACTCGCCCGCGATCTCCGCCTCGTCGAAGCGGCCGACCGCCGCCAGCCGCTCCACGAACGCCCAGCGCAGCTCGGTGTCGACGGCCAGGCCCTCGATGGTGTGGGTGCCCTCCAGCAGGCTGTCCAGGAGGTCCAGCTGCTCCGGGGTGCGGGCGGTGGCCGCGAAGGCACGGGCCCAGGCCAGCTGGTGGTCGCTCGCGGGCGCGGCCGAGCGCAGGTGGGCCAGCGTGGCGTCGGTCCAGCGGGTGAGCAGGGCCTCGCGGGCGGTCGGGTCGGCGTACAGCTCGATGGCGAGCTTCACCTGGCGGTGCAGGGACTGCACGACACCGATGTCGGACTCCTTGCCGATGCCGGACAGCACGAGGGACAGGTACTCGCGGGTGGGGAGTTCCGCGTCCCGGGTCATGTCCCAGGCCGAGGCCCAGCACAGCGCGCGGGGCAGCGAGGACTCGAAGTCGCCGAGGTGCTCCGTGACGAAGTGCAGCGACTGCTCGTCCAGGCGGACCTTGGCGTACGACAGGTCGTCGTCGTTGAGCAGGAACACCGCCGGCCGGCGGCGGCCGGACAGCTGCGGTACGGCGGTCAGCTCGCCGTCCACGTCCAGCTCGATCCGGTCGGTGCGGACCAGCTTGCCGGTCGCCTCGTCGAGGTCGTACAGGCCGATCGCGATCCGGTGCGGACGGAGAGTGGGCTCGCCCTTGGCGCCGGCCGGCAGCGCCGGGGCCTCCTGGCGGATGGCGAAGGAGGTGACGACACCGTCGGCGTCCGTCTCCACCTCCGGACGCAGGATGTTGATCCCGGCCGTCTGCAGCCACTTCTTCGACCAGGTGCTCAGGTCACGGCCGGAGGTCTCCTCCAGGGCGCCCAGCAGGTCGGACAGACGCGTGTTGCCGAACGCGTGCCGCTTGAAGTAGGCCTGCACGCCCTTGAAGAACTCGTCCATGCCGACGTACGCGACCAGCTGCTTCAGGACCGAGGCGCCCTTGGCGTAGGTGATGCCGTCGAAGTTCACCAGCACATCGTCGAGATCCCGGATCTCGGCCATGATCGGGTGCGTGGAGGGCAGCTGGTCCTGCCGGTACGCCCAGGTCTTCATGGAGTTGGCGAACGTCGTCCACGAGTGCGGCCAGCGCGAGCCGGGGGCGTACGCCTGGCAGGCGATGGAGGTGTAGGTGGCGAACGACTCGTTCAGCCACAGGTCGTTCCACCACTCCATGGTGACCAGGTCGCCGAACCACATGTGGGCCAGCTCGTGCAGGATGGTCTCGGCGCGCGTCTCGTACGCCGCGTCGGTCACCTTGGACCGGAAGACGTACTGGTCGCGGATGGTCACCGCGCCCGCGTTCTCCATCGCGCCCGCGTTGAACTCCGGCACGAACAGCTGGTCGTACTTGGTGAACGGGTACGCGTAGTCGAACTTCTCCTGGAACCACTCGAAGCCCTGCCGGGTCACCTCGAAGATCGCGTCCGAGTCCAGGAACTCGGCGAGCGAGGGACGGCAGTAGATGCCCAGCGGCACGCTCTGGCCGTCCTTCTCGTACACGCTGTGCACCGAGTGGTACGGGCCCACGATCAGGGCGGTGATGTACGACGAGATGCGCGGCGTCGGCTCGAAGACCCAGACGTCGTCCTTTGGCTCGGGCGTCGGCGAGTTCGAGACGACCGTCCAGCCGCTCGGCGCCTTCACGGTGAACTGGAAGGTCGCCTTCAGGTCGGGCTGCTCGAAGGAGGCGAAGACCCGGCGGGCGTCCGGCACCTCGAACTGGGTGTAGAGGTACGCCTGCTCGTCGACCGGGTCGACGAACCGGTGCAGGCCCTCGCCCGTGTTGGTGTACGCGCAGTCGGCGACCACCCGGAGGACGTTGCGGCCCTGGAGCAGGCCGGGCAGCGCGATCCGGGAGTCCGCGAAGACCTCGGCGGCGTCGAGGGCGTCACCGTTCAGGGTGACCTCGTGGACCGCGGGGGCCACCAGGTCGATGAAGGACGCGGCGCCGGATTCGGCGACGTCGAAGCGCACCGTGGTCACGGACCGGTAGGTACCGCCCTCCTGCGCGCCGGAGAGGTCGAGATCGATCTCGTACGAGTCAACGGTGAGCAGCTTCGCCCGCTGCTGTGCCTCTTCGCGAGTCAGGTTTGTGCCAGGCACGCGGTCATCTCCTCGTTATGTGTGGGTTGCGCCATCCTTCCACGGGACCGGGGAGGAGGGCGACGAGGGAAAACCCCAGAGATCGCGCGCGTCCGGTGCCGTCAGGCCGCCGTCGTGCCGCCGTCGACCGGCATCGCCGCGCCGGTGACGAAGGAGGCGCGGTCGCTGCACAGCCAGAGCGCGGCCTCGGCGACCTCGGCGGGGCCGGCCATGCGCTTCTGGAGCGTCTCGTCCTCGAACCGCTCCCGCAGCTCCGGCATGGTCCGCACGGCCCGGTCCATCATCTCGGTGCGGGTGCTGCCCACCACCAGCGCGTTGACCCGGATGCCGCGCTCCGCGTACTCGGCCGCGGCCGCCCGGGTGAGCCCGAGGACCGCGTGCTTGGCCGCCACGTACGCCGCCGACGCCCCGGTGGCCCGCTGCCCCGCGACGCTCGACGTGTTGACGATCGTGCCGCCGCCGGTTCCCAGCATCTCGGGGATCTGGAAGCGCAGACAGTTCCAGACCCCGCGCACGTTGACGTCCATCGTCTGCTCGTAGACGTCCTGGCCGGTCTCGTGCAGCTCGGTGCCGGCGGTGCCGAACCCGGCGTTGTTGAAGGCGCAGTCGAGGCGCCCGAAGGCGTCGACGGCCGAGCGGACGACCCGCTCGACGTCCGCGGCCGAGGCCACGTCCGCCGGCACGGCCAGCGCCCGCCCGCCGCCGGCCGAGATCTCCTCGGCCAGCGCCCGCAACCGCTCCACGCGCCGCGCCGTCACCACGACGGCCGCCCCCTCCCGCGCGAACAACCGCGCGGCAGCCGCCCCGATCCCACTGGACGCCCCGGTGATCATGGCGACCTTGCCGTCGAGGACAAGCGACCTGTCACACGGTCGGCTGTTGCTCATGGTGTCGCGGCTCCCCTTCGTGACGAACCTTGCTGCAACGCGCCCGAAGGGGCGCTGGGGGTCCCCCCGGCCGAAGGCTGGGGGAGGAACTGTGCGACCAGCCCCCACGCACCCGCACCCGCGCGACGGCCGACCCCCGCACCCCCTGAGGCGCCCGGCCCCTAAGAAGCCAGCTCTTCCGCCACCAGCTCAGCGATCTGCACGGCGTTCAGCGCAGCCCCCTTGCGGAGGTTGTCGTTGGAGACGAACAGCGCGAGCCCGTTCTCCACCGTCTCGTCACGCCGGATCCGGCCCACGTACGACGGATCCCGCCCGGCCGCCTGCAGCGGGGTCGGGATGTCGGACAGCTCGACACCGGGGGCGTCCGCGAGCAGCTCGGTCGCCCGCTCCGGGGAGATCGGCCGGGCGAACCGGGCGTTGATCTGGAGCGAGTGCCCCGAGAACACCGGGACGCGCACGCAGGTGCCGGAGACCTTGAGCTCCGGGAGCTCCAGGATCTTGCGGGACTCGTTGCGCAGCTTCTGCTCCTCGTCGGTCTCGTTCAGACCGTCGTCGACGAGGTTGCCGGCGAACGGCAGCACGTTGAAGGCGATGGGCCGCTTGTAGACCTGCGGCTCGGGGAAGTCGACCGCCGTGCCGTCGTGGGTGAGCTTCTCCGCGTCGGCGGCGACCTTCTGGACCTGGCCGTGCAGCTCCGCGACGCCCGCGAGACCGGAGCCGGACACCGCCTGGTAGGTGGTGGCGACCAGTGCCTCCAGACCGGCCTCCCGGTCCAGCACCTTCAGGACCGGCATCGCGGCCATGGTCGTGCAGTTCGGGTTGGCGATGATGCCCTTCGGGCGGTCGGCGATCGCGTGCGGGTTCACCTCGGAGACGACCAGCGGGACCTCGGGGTCCTTGCGCCAGGCGGAGGAGTTGTCGATCACCACGGCGCCCTGGGCGGCGACCTTCTCCGCGAGCGCCTTCGAGGTGGCCCCGCCCGCCGAGAACAGCACGATGTCCAGGCCCGTGTAGTCGGCGGTCGCCGCGTCCTCCACCGTCACACCGTCGAGCACGGTCCCGGCCGAGCGGGCCGAGGCGAACAGGCGCAGCTCCGTGACGGGGAAGTTCCGCTCCGCGAGGATCCTGCGCATGACCGTGCCGACCTGACCGGTGGCTCCGACGATTCCGACCCTCACAGCGACTCCCTCTGCATACGTTGACGTGTGTCTACGGCCTTTCCATCATGCGGCCGACCAGGGCCAGCCTGTCCAATTCTTTGCGCGCCATGCCCACCGACCGGACCACCCGGCCCGCGGAACTCCCGTTCGCACCCCCGCTGAGCTGCAGAAATTACCTCCGCTTGGCCGTCGTACCGCAAGCTGTGCTGCGCCGCGGGCCGGTGTGACGTACGCCTCGGAGGTCCCCCGGGACACCGCGCAGAAGATTTCCGGGAACCAGGGCGAACGTTTCCGGCGGCCGCGGCGTCGTAGGAGAAACGCGGTGAGGGGGGTGGGTTGTGCTGCGCAGAAAGGCCCGCCGCGCCCAGGGGGACCAGCACGGTGATCCCCTGGACGCGGACCAGGAGCGCAGGGTGCGGGCGGTCCTCGCGCTGGGCGGCGTACCGCAGGCGGACCTGCCGGACGGGGTACAGCAGGTACGCCTGCGGTTGCTGGAGCGGGCCGCGAGCGGCCAGGAGGCGCCGCGGGACGTGTCGGCGTGGGCGGCGGTCGTCGCCTCCCGGCTCGCCATGGACTGGCACCGCGCCAAGCGCCGCCAGGAACGGCTCGGCGAACGGCTGGCCTCCCTCCGCCAGCCCGACCACGCCCTGGGCGAGGACAGCAGGCTGCTCTCCGTCGCCGTCGCCCGCGGTCTGGACGAGCTGCCGGACGCCCAGCGGCAGATCCTCGTCCTGCGTTTCTACGCCGACCTGCCGGTACGCGACATAGCCGGGGAGCTCGGCATCCCGGAGGGCACCGTCAAGAGCCGGCTGCACACGGCGGTACGGGCCCTGCGCGCCCGCCTGCACGAGGACGAGGTGGTGTGACCATGCCCGCCGACCACATGCCCGACGAACACGACGGGCACCTGCCCGCCGGACCCCACGGCGACCCCGGTGAGCCGGGCGGCACCGACGCCCTGTTCGCCGTTCTCGCGGAGGAGCCGCTCACCGCCGAGCAGCGCGCCGACCCCGCCTTCATGGCCGAGCACCGGGCGGCCGCCGCCGACGTGGCGCTCCTGCGCGAGCACCTCGGGATCATCGGGGGCACCCTCGCCGCGCCGCCCCCGCGGCCGGAGCCCCGCCCCCGCCCGGCCGGACGCCGCCGCCCCTGGCAGCACCCGGGCGTCCGCGCCCTCGGTCTCGCCGGTGCCCTCGCGGCCGCGTTCGCCGGGGCGGTGTTCGGCATCGGCTGGCTCGCGGCGAACGGCGGTACGGGCTCCATGTCCAACGGCGCCAGCGCCGACAAGGCCGCGGGCAGCCCGGCGAGCTCGGCGGGCCAGGGCGGCACGGAGCAGGCCGGCGGCCCCGGCTACCTCGCCTGTGCCCGGCTGGTCGTCGAGGGCACGGTCACCGGGGTCCGCCAGCTCGCGGACTCCGGCGAGGAACGCGTCACCCTGCGCGTGACCCACGCCTACAAACCGGCGAAGACCGCCGAGGAGGTGGAGTTCCTCTTCGAGTCCGGCACCGACGCCCGGATCCGCACCGGCGCCCGCCTGCTGGTCGGCATCACGAGCGGGCAGCAGGTGCCCGACCGGTACGCCGTCGGGGAGGCGCGGATCGCGGCGGAGCGGTCCTGGATCGTGCGCGACCTGCCCGCGTCGCGGACCATGACGTGCCCGGACAGGTGAAGGGGCGGGCGCCCCGCAGGACGCCCGCCCCCCCAGCACCGGACTTCGTTACTGCGTGACCTTCTCGATCTGCACGCTGCCGACGCCCGCGACCGTGCCGCGCGCGTTGACCAGCTGCACCCGGCCGAAGAACTCACGTCCCTCGGGGGCCGCCGCGGCGGCCGTGACCTGGCCGGTCACCGTGGCCGAGTCGCCCGTGGCCAGCTGTACCGGCGTCGACCCGTCGACCGTGACGGAGCCGAGCGCGGCGGAGAAGAACACGTCCCGGTAGTCGTAGTCGGTGGAGCCGGCCGGGACCGAGTAGCCCACGACCTCGATCGTGTAGGTCCCGGCGGCCGGCGAGGCGATGGAGACCGCCTCCTCCGAGTCGCCGTCGGCGGACTGCGCGACCTGCTTGCCGGACGCGTCGTACACGGTCAGGTCCAGGTCGGCCGAGGCGTCCGACACGTTGCCGATCGCCACGTCCAGGGAGTTCGTGCCCGCCGGCACGGTCACCGTCGTGGTCTGGGTCTCGCCCTCCCCGATGGCCGGGCGGGCCGTCTTCGAGGAGCCGAGCGGGCCGCCGACCAGCTTGCCGTCGAGGGCGGCGAACTTGTTGGTCACCTTCCAGGAGGCGGTGACCGGCGTGCCGACCTTCGCCTCGGGCACGGTCACGGTCTCCGGGTCGAAGGCCGCGCCGAGCACGGTGACGCCCAGCTTGTACGGGTTGTCGAGCAGCGGCGAGGTGCGGCGCGCCTCGACCTCGATCTCCCAGACCCCGGCCTGCGGGTCGGCGTACGAACGGACGTCGGGCGTGCAGCCGTTGCCGTTCAGGTAGTTGTTGTAGCAGTACGGGGTACCGGTGTTGTCGACCGGAGTGCCGTACGGGTGGATGGCGATGAACCGCGTCTGGCTCTTGTCGGCGAGACCGCTCATCGCGACCTCGAGGGAGGTGGCGCCCTCGGGCACGGTCACGAAGTACGACGTGGAGCTGTTGCGCTGGACCGAACCCGACGCCGAGTAGGCGTAGTGGACCGGGTCCGACACCACGACCGTCGTCAGGATCTGCTTGTCGACGCCCTCGGTCCGCGGGTCGTCGACCTCCAGGATCGCGGACTTGATACCCGAACTCTTCGGCCTGGCCTGCACCTTGACCGTCACCGGCTGGTTCAGCGGCAGCGTCACCTCGTCGGAGCCGAGGATCTTGAAGGTGTGCCCGGCGTTGTTCTCCAGGTGCAGCTCGTGGCGGATCGCCTTGTCCGCTCCGGAGGTACGGGTGATCGTGACGTCGTACGTCTTCTTCTGCCCGGCCTTCAGGCCGCCTTCACGGTCGTACAGGCCGGTGCCGTAGCCCGGGGTCTTCAGCGCGTAGTCGATGGCGGTGTCGACCGGCGCCTTCACCGTGTAGTCGTGCGCGGTGGCGTGGTCGCGGATGGACTCCCACGCGTCGACGATGTCGATCCGGCCCGCGCCCTCCTCGTACGCCTGAACGCCCTTGATGTGGTGGGCGGTCGAGGTGAGCGCGGTGCGCAGGTCGGCGGGGGAGAGGGCGATGCCCTTCTCCTTGGCGGCGCTCAGCAGCAGCGCGCTCGCGCCCGCCGCCTGCGGGGACGCCATCGAGGTGCCCTGGAGCATCGAGTAGCCGGCCGGGAGGGAGTAGCCCGCCTCGGCGACCGGGGAGCCGGGCAGCCAGGTCTGGGTGGAGTTGATCGCGGCGCCGGGCGCGACCAGGGTGGGCGTGAAGCCGCCGTCCTCGCGCGGGCCGCGGGAGGAGAAGGGCAGCAGCTGGTACTTGGTCGTCACCTGGGAGCCGTAGTTGGCGGCCCAGGTCTGCTTGGAGATGGCCGCGCCGACCGAGATGACCTTGTCGGCCAGCCCCGGGTCGCCGATGGTGTTCGCACCCGGGCCGGAGTTGCCGGCCGAGATCACCAGCTGCACGCCGTAGGTGTCGATGAGCCGCGTGTACAGCTCGGCGCGGGCGTTGTTGCCGTCGTTCAGTGCCGGGAGGCCGCCGATCGACATGTTGACGATGTCGACGCCCCGGTTGGCGACCAGGTCGATCATGCCCTCGGTGAGGGCGACGTTGGTGCAGCCGCCGGTCCAGGTGCAGGCGCGCGAGGAGACGATCTTCGCGCCCGGCGCCGCGCCGTTCATCTTCCCGCCGAACAGGCCGTTGGCGGCGGTGATGCCGGCGACGTGCGTGCCGTGCTCGGACTCGATGACCCCGATGTTGACGAAGTCGGCCTTCTTGCCGACCCAGTCCCCGCCGTACGGGTCCATGGGGACGTCCTTGCGGATCTGCACGACGAACGGCTGCCGCTCGACGACGTCGGTCGCCGGGTTGTCCGTGCCGAACCAGCCGATCTGGTAGCCGTCCTTGTACGGCTTCATCGGCGTGTCGTCGGAGAAGTCGTTGTTGTTGTTCAGGTCGACGGTGACCGTGCCCGCCGCCGGGTCGTAGAGCACGCCCCAGCTGTCGGTGGTGTCGCCGTCCCGGTTGGCGTCACCGGCCGCGTCGCCGCCCGTGGTGTACGACTCCTTGAAGGTGCTGATCTCGTACGACCCGGCGGGCGCCGTCCAGGTCCTGCCCCCGTAGGTGAAGCTCGGCCCGGACACGGCCGTGACCATCGGCCGCCAGGTCTGGTCGCTGTCCACGATCGGGTCGGTCGAGGTCACCCAGTCGACGATCTTCCGCTCGCCGGTGGTGGTCTTCTGCAGCGCCGGGTGGCCGAGGTCCACGCCGGAGTCCAGGATGCCGATGGTGATGCCCCGGCCGTCCGCCTTCGGGTGCTCCTTGACGAAGTCGACGGCGCCCGTCTCGAAGGAGGGGTTGTAGGGGTTCTCGGCGGGGGTGTTCTTGTTCGGCCCCGAGTAGGAGGACGTCGACTTGGCGGCCTTCGCGTCCGTCCCGCTCACCGTCGGGTCGTCGAGCTGGATCTCTCGGCGCAGGTCGATCGCGTGCACCGAGGACAGCTTGGCGGCGGCGGCGATCGCCGAGTCCGCCCGCCCAGTGGGGACGGTCGCCCGGACGTAACCGAGCTTGTCGTACGTACGGCCCACCGAGCCGCCCTTGACCGCGTCCAGCTCCTCGGCGACCTGCTCGGTCTGCCCCGGCGCGGTCGCGACCATCATCGTGACGTTCTTGGCGCCCGCGGCCTTGGCCTCGGCGAGCAGTTCGGCGTCGTCCGAACCGAGCTTGTCGTGGGCCGACTTGACGCCGGGGTCGGCGGTGGCGGACGCGGCGGGGGCCGTGGCCGCGGCGGCGGCCAGCGGTACCGGCCCGGCGGCGGAGAGCGCGGCCACGACACCGACGGCGACGGCTATTCGACCCAGGCGTCTGTGGCCCGGTATCGGGTCGTGCTGGGGGCTGAGGGTCATCTGCATCCCTTGTAGGTAAAGGAACGAGCATGGAGTGGCCGGAACTTGGTCAAGTACCGGCGCGTAAGCGCACAGCTTTCCCCAAGGGAACGGCCTTTTGGGAACGTTGACCGAATCGATATGAACGTATGGGGAAAACCCCCTATCTGCGCCCTTGCTGTGCGAGGAAATCCCGTTGGCCGCCGGCCGCCGCGGGCCCTACCGTGCCGACGTGCGCGAGAAGCTCAGGGTGGCGGCCTACGCCGTGTGTGTCCGTGACGGTCAGATCCTCCTCGCCCGGTCCCCGGCCGACGACGGCACGCCCGAGTGGGTCCTGCCCGGCGGCGGCATGGAGCACGGGGAGGACCCCTACGACACCGTCCGCCGCGAACTCATGGAGGAGACCGGCTACCGCATCGAGGTCACCGGCCTGCTCGGCATCGACTCGAACCGCGTCCGCTTCCCCCGCGCGGGTCTGCGGCGCCCCGCCACCGACCACCACGGCGTACGGATCGTCTACACCGGCGAGGTCGTCGGCGGCGAGCTGAGGAACGAGGTGAACGGCTCCACCGACATGGCCGCCTGGCAGGACCTCGACGCCGTACCGTCCCTCCGGCACGTCCCGCTGGTCGACGTCGCCCTGCGGCTGTGGCGGGAGCGGCCGGCCGCCGGACGGTTTGCACAAGAGCAGTCGTAAGCGCCGGAGACCCTCCCCTACCCCGGCAGATGAACGCGGAGTAGCCGGGCCCCGGCCGCCCGCAATCCGCTCCATGACCGGTCCCCACCTCGGCTGATCCACGTACGGTGATCGGCGCTGCGCGTTGCCGCCGCGTTCACGCGCAGGTCATCCCCGATGCCAACGATCCACAGTGAGCGGGAAGTTCGCGGAAGCGACCGCCCGCGACCACTGCCGACGCGTTCGTACTCGGGGAGATCGCGCCATGTCGCGCATACGCTCTGTCGCCACCTCCGCGGCCCGCACGGGCCGCGAGGCACTGGAGATCAACCGCCGTACCGTGCTCGCCGCCGCCGGAGCCGTCACGCTCTCCGCGGGCGTCGGCTACGCACTGCGTCCCACCGACAGCGAGGCCGCCCCCGCCGCGGCCGAGGAGCAGCCGGTCGCCGAGGGCCGCAAGGCCGCCGCGGCCCCCCTCGCCCCGTACACCAAGGGCACCACCCTCGCCTCCGTCGCCGCGCCCCGCAACAGCTCCGGCTACCGGCGGCTCGGCGACGGCGCAGGCTGGGCGCGCGTGCTGCGCTCCGACCTGGCCGCCGCCAAGTCCGGCCGGGAGAACCGCCGCACCGCCCTCGCCGCGTTCGTGCAGTTCACCGACCTGCACCTGATGGACGTCCAGCACCCGCTGCGCCTGGAGTACGTCCGCGTCCACGACCGGCACGCCTGGCGGCCGCACGAGGCGCTCACCGTGCCCGGCGCGGTCTCGCTCGTCGAGCGGGTCAACGCGCTGCGCGGCGCCCCGGTCACCGGCTCGCCGCTGCACTTCGTGATGACGACCGGCGACAACACCGACAACAACGCCCACTCCGAACTGGAGTGGTTCATGAAGGTGATGAGCGGCGGCCGGATCACCCCCAACACCGGTGACCCCAAGCACTACGAGGGCGTCCAGAACAGCGGGATGAAGCTGTACTGGCAGGCCTCCTCGACCGTCCGCGACCAGGACAAGGCGCTCGGCTTCCCGCACCTCGCGGGCTATCTGGCCGCCGCGATCCGCGAGGTGAAGAGCCCCGGCCTCAACCTGCCCTGGTACTCCACGGTCGGCAACCACGACGCCCTGCCGCTCGGCTGCTACGGCTCGCACGCCGACCCCTACCTCGTCGCGGCCGCGGTCGCCGGCAAGAAGCTGATGTCCGTCACCGACGCCGACGCCAAGAAGCTCCAGGACGCCATCCACAACGCCCAGGACCCCAAGGGCAGCGGCTACCGCGACTTCCTCAAGGCCCACGCCCGGTCGATGCGCTCGGTCACCGCCGACGAGAAGCGCGCCCCCTACACCGCCGCGGACTACCTCAAGGCCCACCTGGACCCGGCCTACCAGGGCGTCGGCCCGGTCGGCCACGGCTACTCGAGCGCCAACGTGGCCGCGGGCACCCAGTACTACGCCTTCCGTATCTCCGACGACGTCATCGGCATCAGCCTCGACACGACGGACGCGGGCGGCCACTACGACGGCTCGATCGGCACCACCCAGCTGACCTGGCTGGAGAAGACCCTGAAGGAGAACAAGGACTCCTACGCGGTCGTCTTCAGCCACCACACCAGCCAGTCGATGACCAACACCCGCCCCGACCCGGCCCACCCGAGCGACCGCCGCCACACCGGTGCCGAGCTGGTCACCCTGCTCAGCCGCCACACCAACGTACTGGCCTGGGTGAACGGCCACATCCACCGCAACCTCATCACCCCGCACAAGGCCTCGAACGGCAACTCCTTCTGGGAGATCACCACCGCCTCGCACGTCGACTACCCGCACCTCGCCCGGATCGTCGAGCTGGTGGACAACAAGGACGGCACGATCTCGCTCTTCACCACCCTGATCGAGTCCGCCGCCCCGCACCGCACCGACTTCTCCGACCTCTCCCAGACCGGCCTCGCCGCCCTCTACCGCGAGCTGGCCTTCAACGCCCCCGGTGCGAGCAAGGCCCTCGCCGGCAACACGACGGACCGGAACACGGAGCTGGTCCTGAAAAAGAGCTGAAAGCGTCCTCGGCGGCGATGTCGAGAACCCGTGGCCGGCTCCGTCCCAGAGGTGAAGGCGGCCACAATGGGTCGCACCGGCACCGAGGAGAACCACCATGGCCAAGTACCTGCTGCTGAAGCATTACCGCGGCGCCCCGGCCCCCGAGAACTGCGTGCCCATGGACCAGTGGACGCCCGAGGAGATCTCGGCCCACATCCGGTACATGAACGACTTCGCGGCCAGGCTGGAGAAGACCGGGGAGTTCGTCGACGGCCAGGGACTCGCCCCCGACGGGATGTGGGTCCGCTACGACGGCGAGGGGCGCCCGCCGGTCACCGACGGCCCGTTCGCCGAGACCAAGGACCTCATCGCCGGCTGGATGGTGATCGACGTCGACAGCCAGGAGCGCGCCGTCGAGCTGGCCGGTGAACTGTCGGCGGCACCCGGGGCGGGCGGCAAGCCGATCCACGAATGGCTGGAGGTGCGCCCCTTCCTGGCCGCGCCGCCCACCATCGCGGAGTCCTGCCACTGATGGACGAGGTCCTGCTCAGGAGCCTCACCCCGGGCGTGCTCACCGTCCTCGTCCGCCGCGGAGCCGACTTCGCGGCGGCCGAGGACGCCGTGCAGGACGCCCTGGTCGAGGCGATCCGGGTCTGGCCGGCGGATCCGCCGCGGGACCCGAAGGGCTGGCTGGTCACCGTGGCCTGGCGGCGGTTCCTCGACGCGACCCGCGCGGACACCGCCCGCCGCCGGCGCGAGGACCGGGTGGACGAGGAGCCGCCGCCCGGGCCGGTCCCCGCCGCGGACGACACCCTCCAGCTCTACTTCCTCTGCGCCCACCCCTCCCTGACCCCCTCCGCCGCGGTCGCGCTCACCCTGCGCGCCGTCGGCGGTCTCACCACCCGCCAGATCGCCCGGGCCTACCTGGTGCCCGAGGCGACCATGGCGCAGAGGATCAGCCGGGCCAAGCGCACCGTCTCCGGCGTCCGCCTCGACCGGCCCGGCGACGTCGCCACCGTGCTGCGCGTCCTCTACCTGGTCTTCAACGAGGGCTACTCCGGCGACGTCGACCTCGCCGCCGAGGCCGTCCGGCTCACCCGGCAGCTCGCGGCCCGGATCGACCACCCCGAGGCGGCCGGGCTGCTCGCCCTCATGCTGCTCCACCACGCCCGCCGCGCCGCCCGCACCGCGCCCGACGGCAGCCTGGTCCCCCTCGCGGAGCAGGACCGCAGCCGCTGGGACACCCGCCTGATCGCCGAGGGCGTCGGGATCCTCCAGGGAGCCCTCGCCCGCGACCGCCTCGGCGAGTACCAGGCGCAGGCCGCCATCGCCGCCCTGCACGCGGACGCGCCCACCGCCGGGGAGACCGACTGGGTGCAGATCGTCGAGTGGTACGACGAACTCGCCCGCCTGACCGACAGCCCCGTCGTCCGGCTCAACCGCGCGGTCGCCGTCGGCGAGGCCGACGGACCCCGCGCCGGCCTCGCCGCACTCGCCGAGCTGGACGCCGGTCTGCCCCGGTACACCGCCGTCGCCGCCCACCTGCACGAACGAGACGGCGATACGGCGACCGCCGCACGCCTGTACGCCGAGGCCGCCCGCAAGGCCCCGAACCTCGCCGAACGCGACCACCTGACCCGCCGGGCCGCCCGCCTCAACGCCCACCGCGGTTCGTGACATCGTCGCGCGTCCGGGCGCTCCGCTTGCCGATTTTTTGCCGTCGGCCGCACTCGTCCGGAGGGCGCGGGGGAGTCGGATGCCCTTGCAAAAGCGCAGGTCAGAAGGGTGACAGCGAGGGAAGTGGAATGATGTTGGCGGCAGCGGGTCCGGCACTGATCCTGTAAACGCATCCGACTCCGACACGAGACACTCCGTTCATCCGAATGAAACGTCCGTACCGCCTCATATCGGCTAACCCGCGGATCCCGGGGATGGCTCGATCTGGTGCAAGGCAGGTGGTCGTGTGGACGCTCGGCTCGGACTTCGTGTGCTCTCGGTCTACGAGGGTTTTTTCTCCGGGGGAGCCCGGATCGTGCACAGCGATGTGCTGCTGGGCCTGGTAGAAGGCGGACAGCAGTGGCATCGGGTGCTGAGTCTGCACGGTGAGGTCCACCGAGAAGCCACCACGCAACGCATGGAGGACGACGCGTGTTACCGGGCCCTTACGGCCGGTGGCATCGAGGTCTCCTCCCTCGGCCGCACCGCCGGGCTGGTGGACGGCACCGTCGCGGCGTCGGTTTTCAGCGGCCCCGAGCTGGCCGATACGGCCCGGGCCATGGCCGGCGCGGACGTCATCCTGTCGCTGAAGGAGCAGCCGCTCGCGCTGCTCAACCAGGCCGGGCTGCCCCGCCGCCCCGTCGTCGTCTGCCTGCACCGGTCCGACCCGGAGAACCAGGGCCCGGCGCTGGACGAACTCAAGGCCGCCATCGCGGACGGCACGGTGGTCGCCTGCGTGTGCTGCGCCGAGTCCACCCGGGACGCGTACGAGGCCGCCGGGATCCCCGGCGAGCTGCTGCACGTGATCCCGAACGGCGTCGACCTGCTCCGCTTCCGGCCGGACGCGGCGCTGCGGCTCGCCTTCCGCGAGTCCCTCGGCATCCCCGCCACCGCTCCCGACGCCCCCGTGGTCGTGTTCGCCGCCCGGTACGCCGGTATGAAGAACGTGCCGCTCTTCCTGCGGGCGGCGCGGGCCTGGCTGGCCCGTGAGGGCGGCGGTCACGTCGTCGTGTGCGGGGCCGGGATGACCGAGGACAACCCCGCCCTGTGGGCCGACATCGAGGTCGCCTTCGGCACCGACCGGGCCGCCCTCGGCGACCGGCTGCACCTGCTCGGCGTACGGCACGACATGGAGACCGTCTACGCCGGCTCCGACGTCGTCGCCCTCACCTCCGCCTCCGGCGAGGCGGCGCCGCTCTGCCTCATCGAGGGCATGATGTGCGGTGCCGTCCCGGTCACGACGGACGTCGGCGACAGCGCCTCGATCGTCGAGGGACACGGGTTCGTGACGCCCTTCGACCCCGACGCGATCGCCTTCGCCTGGTCGGCGGCGGTGGCCGACCGGGAGCTGTTCGCGCCCGCGCTGGCGGCGAGCCGCGAGCGGTTCAGCCGTACCCGCATGATCGCCGCCTACGCCGACCTGCTCGACCACGTCGTCGGCGACGTCCGCGACGAGCTGCGCCCGGGCGTCGGCGGACAGTAGCAGCCCGCCGGTCCGCTCCGCCCGCGACTGCGCCGCGGGCGGAGCGGACCGGCGGCCGCAGTCAAGTCGGCCGAGGCGACCCACTGGATCGAGGTGCGCGCCCACGTCGCCCACCTCACCGGCGACGGCCGCCTCGCCGTGCGCCTGTGGCTGAGCGCGGCCCGCTTCCACGCGGATCCGCCCCGGCGGGAGACCGCGCGGACCCGGCTCTGCCTGGAGCGGGCCTTCACAAAGTGGCAGCGCCTGCGCGACGACACCGCGGTGCGGGAACTGGCCCCGGCTCTGCGGCAGATGTACGTGAGCCAGCCGGACGACCCGGGTGAGGGCCGCCGGTGGGACGGCGGTGTACGTGAGATCGACGCCCGGCTCGGCGCCTACGGCGCCGCGGATCGCGACGTGAGAAGTGGCCGTCGGTCCCCCTCCGAACCGGCGGCCCCTCCCTTTCCCGGCCCCCTCGCCTGAACGCTGCGGTGCTTCGCCGTCGTTCGGCTGCTGCGCCGTCGTGGCCGGGCGCGCAGTTCCTCCTCCAGCCTTCGGCCGGGGGTACCCCCGGCGCCCCTTACGGGGCGCTGTTGCGGGGGCGTTTTTCAGCGGGGGAGCACCACCACGTGCGCGGCCGGGTCGCGGTCGTCCGCCGCCATCAGGGCCGTGCGGACCACCGCCGCCTGCTGCTCCATCGCGTCGCGGAGCTTCCTCGGGGTGAGGTAGACGACCGTGATGCCGAGGCGTTCCAGGTGCTCCCGCTTGCGGGCGTACTCCGACCACAGGGCGTCCTCATCCTGGCGCGGTGCGCGCGTGTCCAGTTCGACGGCGACCCCCTGCTCCGGCCAGTAGGCGTCGAGGCCGCCCAGGTGGGGGCCGCCCGGCAGCCTCAGGTCCACGTTCCAGACCGGGTCGGGGAGGCCGTGCTCGCGGACCATCCGGTAGAGGCGCGCCTCGGCGATGGCCCGGCCCTCGGCGACCAGGGAGTCGACGGCGTCCACCACGTGGGGGCGGGAGAGCAGCTTGGCCTGGTTCAGCTCCCGCACCACCGCCGCCGGTTCGCAGTGGCCGCCGCGCACCGCCTCGGTCAGCAGCCGCCGTACCGCCTCCGCGTCGGTCAGGTCCGCCACCGCGTCCGCGAGGGCACGGGGGACCGGGGCGACCGGGAGGCCCGTCACCTGCTCGGGGGTGGGCAGGGCCGGGGTGCGGAGCACGCGGACGTAGGAGGTGGAGCGCAGCCGGCGCATCCGCGGGACCAGGACGTCCACGTGGTCCAGGGCGAGCAGCGGCGGGGTCGCGGAGAAGCCGTGCAGGGTCAGTGCCGCCAGGCCCGTGATCATCGCGTCCGCGTAGACCGTGCGGTGCGGGGAGTCCGGGGTCGGCTGCGCCGGGACGCCCGGGGCCGGTTCGCGCGCCGTGAACAGGAGGGCGCCGTGCAGGCGTTCCTCGCTGGTCGGCGGGCCGGGGTGGAGCAGGACCACGCCGGGCAGCAGCTGCTGCCAGGGGCCGCCCGGCCGGCACTGCTCGGCGATCTCGGTGGCCGCGACGCCGTGCGAGCGGAGCTGGGCCGTCGTCAGCACCCGGCGGCGGACGTCGGACAGGTGGCGTAGGGGGCGGGGGGAGAGCGGGGTGTTGTGGGTCATGGCGTCGGGATTCCCGGGGCCGGCCGGGTCCTTAACCGGTGTTACGCGTTCGTCGAAAAATACGGACAACACGGTACTAAAGGACGGGTGTTCGGGTGCCGAGTAGGGAGCCAAAACCCCTGGTCCGGATGGGTGGGGACCAGGGGTTACGGCCATGATGGAATGAATTGCGTAACGGTCACCCGGAGGCTAACCGTTGGCCAAAGGTCAGCGCGTGGCGGCCTCGGCGGCCCGCGCGTCGCACTCCTGTCCGCGCAACGTCCGTGCCAGGTCGTCCCGGGCCTCCAGGACCAGCCGGCGCAGCGCCGGAGGCGCGTCGGCGTGCGCCGTCAGCCACGCGTCCGTCGCCTTCAGGGTCTGCGGGCGGTCCTGGAAGGAGGGGTACAGGCCCCGGACCACGTCCATGCCGATCTGGATCGAGCGGTCCTCCCAGATCCCGGCGATGATCTCGAAGTACTTCTCGGCGTACGGAGCCAGCAGCTCCCGCTGCGAGGCCTGGGCGAAGCCCGCGATCGTCGCCTCCACCAGCGCGTTGGACAGCGCCTGCGACTCCACGACCTGCGCCCACGCCTGCGCCTTCACCGCCGCCGACGGACGGGCGGCGAGGCAGCGCACCTGGTGGCGCTTGCCGGACGCCGTGTCGTCCCGGGCCAGTTCGGCCGCCAGGACCGACTCGTCGGCCAGGCCGTGCGCGGCGAGGGGTTCGAGGAACGCCCAGCGCAGCTCCTGGTCGACGTCCAGGCCCTCGATCGCCGCCGCCCCCGACAGGAGGTCCTGGAGCAGCCGGAGGTCCGGAGCGTCCGCCGCCGTCGACGCGAAGAACCTGGCCCAGGCCAGCTGGTGCTCGCTGCCCGGCGCCGCCTGCCGCAGCTCCCGCAGGGCGCCCTCGGCGAGCAGCCGCCCGGCCGCCTCCCGCCCCTCGGGCGCCACGTAGTGGACCAGCGCCGACTCCGCCCACGCCTGGAGCATCTGCAGCACGCCGATGTCCGACTCGCGGCTCGCGAACCGCAGCACCAGGCCGACGAAGTCCCGGGCGGGCAGCAGCGCGTCCCGGGTCAGGTTCCACAGCGCCGACCAGCACAGCGCCCGGGCCAGCGGGTCGGTGAGCGCGCCGAGGTGGCCGCGCAGGGTCGCCAGCGAGGTCTCGTCGAAGCGGATCTTGCAGTAGGTGAGGTCGTCGTCGTTGACCAGGACCAGCTCCGGGGCCTCGGCGCCGGCCAGCTCGGCGATCACCGTGCGGGGGCCGTCCACGTCCGCCTCGGCACGCGCGTACCGGACCAGATCGCCGCCCTCCAGCCGGTACAGGCCGATCGCCACCCGGTGCGGGCGCAGCTCGGGGTGCGACTCGGCCGCCTCCTGCAGCACGGCCAGCTCGGCCACCCTGCCGTCCCCGTCCAGCAGCACCTGCGGGGTCAGCGAGTTCACCCCCGCCGTCTGCAGCCACTTCCCGGCCCAGGCGCCCATGTCCCGGCCGCTGGTCTCCGCGAGGACCGACAGCAGGTCGCCGAGGCGCGTGTTGCCGTACGCGTTGCGCTTGAAGTAGCGGCGGGCGCCCTCCAGGAACGCGTCCTGGCCGACGTACGCCACCAGCTGCTTGAGGACCGAGGCGCCCTTGGCGTAGGTGATGCCGTCGAAGTTGAGCTTGGCGTCCTGGAGGTCGCGGATGTCGGCCGTGATCGGATGCGTGGAGGGCAGCTGGTCGGCGCGGTACGCCCAGGCCTTGCGGCGGTTGGCGAAGGTGGTCCAGGCGTTCTCGAAACGGGTCGCGCCGACGTTCGCGAACGTGCCCATGAAGTCCGCGAAGGACTCCTTCAGCCACAGGTCGTCCCACCACACCATGGTGACCAGGTCGCCGAACCACATGTGGGCCATCTCGTGCAGGATCACGTTGGCGCGCGCCTCGTACGACGCCTGCGTCACCTTGCCCCGGAAGATGTACTCCTCCCGGAAGGTCACCAGGCCCGGGTTCTCCATCGCGCCGAGGTTGTACTCGGGCACGAACGCCTGGTCGTACTTCCCGAACGGGTACGGGTAGTCGAAGTGGTCGTGGAAGAAGTCCAGGCCCTGCTTGGTGATCAGGAAGACGTCGTCCGCGTCGAAGTAGGGGGCGAGGCCCTTGCGGCACATCGCGCCGAGCGGGATCTCCAGCGTCGAGCCGTCCGGCAGGGTGCGGGAGTACGAGTCCGTCACGTAGTGGTACGGCCCGGCCACCACGCACGTGATGTACGTCGAGATCGGCTTCGTCTCGGCGAACCGCCAGACCCCGTCGGCGAGTTCACCCGCGCCGTTGCTCCACACCGTCCACTCCTCGGGTGCCCGCACCTCGAAGCGGAACGGCGCCTTGAGGTCCGGCTGCTCGAAGTTGGCGAAGACCCGGCGGGAGTCGGCCGGCTCGTACTGCGTGTAGAGGTAGACCTCGCCGTCCTCGGGGTCGACGAAGCGGTGCAGGCCCTCGCCGGTGCGGGAGTAGGCGCACCGGGCGTCCACCACCAGCTCGTTCTCCGCGGCCAGGTCCTCCAGCGCGATCCGGGTGCCGTCGAAGACCTCGCCGGGGTCGAGGTCCTTGCCGTTGAGGGTCACGGCGGTCACGGCCGGTGCGATCAGGTCGGCGAAGCTCGACGCGCCCGGCTCGTTGCAGCGGAAGCGGATCGTGGTCACCGAGCGGAAGGTGCGCGGCTCGTCCTGGCCCTCCCCGACGGCGGACCGTACGTCCAGCGACACGTCGTACCCGTCGACCGACAGCAGGGCGGCCCGCTCCCGGGCCTCGTCGCGGGACAGATTCTCACCGGGCACGGGCGGCACTCCTTCGTGTCGATACGCATCGTTGTCGGTACGCCGAAACAGCACCGATCCTCCCACGTGCACCTGACGGCGGGCACCCGGGAATGGGGTGGCCGGTGCCGGTGTTGCCGCTGGAAAAGGCCCGTATTCCGAGGAGAGCCATGTCCGAGACCGTGACCAGCTCAGGCAAGACCCCCGTCGACTTCTGGTTCGACCCCCTGTGCCCCTGGGCCTGGATGACCTCCCGGTGGGTCCTGGAGGTGGAGAAGGTCCGCGACATCGAGGTCCGCTGGCACATCATGAGCCTCGCGGTTCTCAACGAGCCGAAGCTCGACGAGCTGCCCGAGGAGTACCGCGAGCTGCTGGAGACCAAGGCGTGGAAGCCGATCCGCGTGGTCACCGCGGCCTGGCAGAAGCACGGCTCCGACATCCTCGGCCCGCTGTACACCGCGCTCGGCACCCGTATCCACAACAACGGCGAGGGCCCGACCGTGGAGGCCATCGCGGGCGCGCTCGCGGACGTCGGCCTGCCGGCCGACCTGATCGACTACGCCGACCAGGAGGACTTCGAGTTCGACGCCGAGCTGCGCGCCTCCCACAAGGAGGGCATCGACAAGGTCGGCCAGGACGTCGGCACCCCGGTCATCGCGGTCCCCGGCTCCGACGGCGAGCAGATCGCCTTCTTCGGCCCGGTCGTCACCCCCGCCCCCAAGGGCGAGGAGGCGGCCCGCCTGTGGGACGGCACCCTCGCGGTGGCCTCCGTCCCCGGCTTCTACGAGATCAAGCGGACCCGTACCAAGGGCCCCGACTTCAGCAACCTGTAGGCCGTCCCGCCGCGCCCGGCCGTCCCGCCGGGCGCGGATCCTCCCGACAGCCCCGCACGCCCGCAAGGGGTAGCGCACAGGCGGCCCCCGCGAGTCACGTCCTCGTGGGGG
Source organism: Streptomyces sp. NPDC013157 (assembly GCF_042899865.1). NCBI lineage: Bacteria > Bacillati > Actinomycetota > Actinomycetes > Kitasatosporales > Streptomycetaceae > Streptomyces > Streptomyces sp. NPDC013157. The sequence continues at coordinate 205,425 of NZ_JBIBAK010000006.1, forward strand.
CCGCCCGCTTTCCGCCTGCCCCGGTGAACGGTGAGAAGACGATCACGAGGCAGGACGTGTCGGCGGCTCAGGGAGCCAGGAGCAGCACATCCGCCCGGGACCGCGCCGCCGCGTAACGGCGCGCCACGTCCTGCCAGTCGACGACCGCCCACATGGCGTCGATGAAGTCGACCTTCTGGTTCCGGTACTGGAGGTAGAAGGCGTGCTCCCAGGCGTCGAAGACCAGGACCGGGGTGGACCCCTGGCCGACGTTGCCCTGGTGGTCGTAGACCTGCTCCACGATCAGCCGCCCGCTGAGCGGCTCGTGGGCGAGGACGCCCCAGCCGGAGCCCTGGGTGGTGGCCGCCGCCTTGGTCAGCTGCGCCTTGAAGCCCGCGAAGGAGCCGAAGGACTCGGTGATCGCGTCCGCCAGCTCGCCCACCCCGTCCGCCGCGAGCGGCTCGCCCCCGCCGTCCTTCGGGCCGGTCATGTTCTGCCAGTAGATGCTGTGCAGGATGTGGCCGGAGAGGTGGAAGGCCAGGTTCTTCTCCAGCCCGTTGACCGCCCCCCAGCTCTCCTTCTCGCGCGCCTCCGCCAGCTGCTCCAGGGTGTCGTTGGCGCCCTTCACGTACGCCGCGTGGTGCTTGTCATGGTGCAGCTCGATGATCTCGGGGCTGATCACGGGCGCGAGCGCGGAGTAGTCGTAGGGCAGTTCAGGAAGCGTGTAGACGGGCATGGGTCCCCTCCGAACCTCTTATTGCAAAGAACTTGCAACTACACATTAGCAACAACAAGCCGGGCCGGGGTAAGAAGCGAGGCCCCCACGTGTCGTCACGTGAGGGCCTCGCGGAAGCGGGCGCGCCGTCAGCGCGCCGCGGTCACGCCGCTACGGATGTGTAGTGCGAGGCGTCCCCCTCGATCGAGTAGCTCTCCTTGCCCTCGATGCCGGCCGGGACGTCGCCGGCGACGGTGACGCGGTTGAGGCGGCGCGGCCTGCCGTCGTAGTTGTCGATGGCGTAGTGCTGGGTGATGCGGTTGTCGAACAGGACGAGCTGGTTCGGGGACCAGCGGTGGCGCAGGATGTTCTCGGGGCGGGTGACGTACGCCTGGAGCAGGTCGAGGATCCGGCGGGACTCGTCCTTCGACAGGCCGACGATCCGCTGCGCGAACCCGCCGATGAACAGGCCGCGCTCACCGGTCAGCGGGTGCACCCGGACCACCGGGTGGACCGTGCGGAAGTTGATCGACGTGAACTGGGCGCGCTGGGCGGCCTTCTCCTCGTCGATCTCCTCGTCCGGTACGGCGTAGTCGTAGTCGTTGGTGTGCTCCGCCCACAGCGTGTCGGCCAGCGCCCGCAACGGGTCGGGGAGCTGGCGGTAGGCGGCGGCCGAACTGGCGATCAGGGTCTCGCCGCCGTACGGCGGGACCGTGATGGAGCGCAGCGTGCTGGCCTGGGGCGGGTTCAGGACGAACGTCACGTCGGTGTGCCAGTGGTTGGCCCGGCCGCGCTCGCTGTCGACGGGCAGCACGTTCGGGGCGCCGTCGACGGCGGGCACCGTCGGATGGGCGGTGGTGAGGTCGCCGAACTGCCGGGCGAAGGCCTCCTGGCCCTCGTCGTCGAGGCGGACGTCGTCGAAGACCAGGGCCTTGTGGGCGTTCAGGGCCTCACGGACCGCGGCGACCTGCTCCTCGTCGAGCGGCTTGGCGATGTCCACGCCCAGGACCTGGGCGCCTATGTTCGCGGTGACCTTGCGGATCTCGATGGACATGCGGGGGCGTCCTTTCGGGTTTTCGGGCTGTCAGGCGGTGGCGAGTGCGGGGGTGACGTACTGGTTGGCGGGGCGGGGGAGGCCGTAGCGCTCCCGCAGGGTCCGGCGCGGGCCGTAGTCCGTACGCAGCAGGCCGCGGGCGCGCAGGATCGGTACGACGTGGTCGACGAAGGTCTCCAGGCCGGAGGGCAGCACGGGCGGCATGATGTTGAAGCCGTCGGCGGCGCCCTGGGTGAACCAGGTCTCGATGGCGTCGGCGACCTGCTCCGGTGTCCCGGCGAAGGTCAGATGCCCGCGGCCGCCGCCGAGCCGGCCGATCAGCTGCCGTACGGTGAGCCGCTCGCGGCGGGCGAGCCCGACGACCAGCGTGTAGCGGCTCTTCGCGCCCTCGATGGCGTCCTCGGGCGGCAGCTCGGCGGGGAGTTCCGCGTCCAGTTCCAGGGTGCCGGCGGGGAGATGCAGGAGCCGCTCCAGGTTGGCCACGCCGTGCCGGTGCACGATGTGGTCCTCCAGGAGCTGCTCGTGCGCCCGCGCCTCCGCCTCCGTCGAGCCGATGACGGGGACGATGCCGGGCAGCACCTTGACGTGGTCGGGGTCGCGGCCCGCCGCGGCCGTCCGTGCCTTGAGGTCGGCGTAGAACGCCCGCGCCTCCTCGACGGTCTGCTGCGCGGTGAACACGGCCTCCGCGTACCGGGCCGCGAACGCCTTGCCGTCCTCGCTGGAGCCCGCCTGCACGAGCAGCGGGTAACCCTGCGGGCTGCGGGGCACGTTGAGGGCGCCCTCGACACCGAAGTAGGTGCCCCGGTGCCGGGGCGGGTGGATCTTCGCGTCGTCGCCCCAGACGCCGGCCGCCTTGTCGGCGACGATCGCGTCGTCCTCCCAGCTGTCCCAGAGCTTCAGCGCCACGTCGAGGAACTCGGCGGCCCGCGCGTACCGCTCGGCGTGGGCGGGCTCCTCGTCGATCCCGAAGTTGCGGGCGGCCTCCGCCCCCGCCGTGGTGACGATGTTCCAGCCCGCCCGGCCGCCGCTGACGATGTCCAGCGAGGCGAACCTGCGGGCCAGGTTGTAGGGGGAGTTGTAGGAGGTGGAGGCGGTGGCGATCAGACCGATGTGCTCGGTCGCCGTCGCCAGCGCGGTGAGCAGGGTGAGCGGTTCCAGGGCCCCGGCGGGCCGCTGCGCGACGCTGCCCCACAGGTGCGGCCCGTCGGCGAGGAAGAGGGAGTCGAAGGTGCCGCGCTCGGCGGTCCGGGCGAGCCCGACGTAGTGCCCGAGGTCGACGTGCGCGTACGGGTCGCTCTCCGGCAGGCGCCAGGAGGCCTCGTGGTGACCGGTGTTCATGAGGAAGGCGTTGAGGTGGAGCCGGCGGGTCATGCGGGGTCCTTTGCGTGGTGTTTTGAGCCTGTCTGGGGGTACCCCCTCTGGGGGAGTTCGAGGACGAGGCCGAAGGCCGAAGCGGGGGTCCGGGGACGGCAGCCCCCGGGGCGGCCACCGCGACCGACGGTCACGTGACGTCCTCCGTGACGCCCAGCGCCGCCAGCAGCCGGCCTCGGTACTCCCCGCGCGGGCGGTCATGGTCCACGGTCAGGTCGAGACCGATCCGCCCCCGCTCCAGCACGAGCACCCGGTCGGCGAGGACGATCGCCTCGTCGACGTCGTGGGTGACGAGCAGCACCGACGGGCGGTGCCGCTTCCACAGCTCGCGCAGCAGGTGGTGCATCCTGATCCGGGTGAGCGCGTCCAGGGCGCCGAACGGCTCGTCGGCGAGGAGCAGTTCGGGCTCGCGGACCAGGGACCGGGCGAGCGCGGCACGCTGCGCCTCGCCGCCGGACAGCTCGCCCGGCCAGGCCCGCTCGCGGCCGCCGAGGCCGACCTCTTCGAGCGCGGCCCGCCCGAGGTCGTGGGCGTCCTTGCCCTCCAGGCCCAGCACCACGTTGTCCAGCACCCGCCGCCAGGGCAGCAGCCGGGAGTCCTGGAAGACCACCGACACCCGTTCGGGGGCGGTGAGTTCCCCGCTGCCGGCGACCCCGTGGTCGAGTCCGGCGACCGCCCGCAGCAGGGTGGACTTGCCGGAGCCGCTGTGCCCGAGCAGCGCGGTGAACTGCCCGGCCGGCAGGTCGAGGTCGACGGAGTCGAGGACCGTACGGTCCCCGAACGAACGGGTCAGTCCCCGGAGTCGCACGGCGGGGCGGGTCAGCTGCTCAGTGTGCGGCGCCACGACAGCACCCTCCGTTCGACGAGTCGGACCACGGTGTCGGAGACGAGGCCGAAGACGCCGTAGATCAGCAGACCGACGAGGATGATGTCGCTGCGCCCGTAGTTCTGGGCCTGGAACATCATGTAGCCGAGTCCGCTGGTGGCGTTGATCTGCTCCAGGACGACCAGGCCGAGCCAGGAGCCGGTGACGCCGAGCCGGAGCCCCACGAAGAATCCGGGCAGCGCGCCGGGGATCACGACCTCCCGGATGAACCGGACCCGCGACAGGTCCAGCACTTCGGCGAGTTCGACGTACCGGCTGTCGATGGCGGACAGCGCGGCATGCGTGTTCAGGTAGATGGGGATGTAGACGACGATCGCGATAATGGCGATCTTGAAAGTCTCGCCGATGCCCAGCCAGAGGATGAACAGCGGGATCAGGCCGAGGGTGGGGATCGCCCGGTTGATCTGCACGGTCCCGTCGATCAGCGCCTCGCCGGTGCGGGTGAGCCCGGAGGCCAGGGCCAGCAGCACCCCGGCGGTCAGGCCGATCGCGAAGCCGTACCCCGCCCGCTCCACGGAGGTCAGGATGTCGGTGCGCAGCGTCCCGGCGGTCCACAGGTGGACGGCGGTGTCCAGGACGGTCCAGGGTGCCGGGATGGCGCCGGGGTCGAGCTGCCCGGCGGCGGAGGCGATCGCCCAGGCGGCGAGGACGACGAGCGGACCGGCGAGCCGGGCGGCGGGCAGCCGGCGGCCGGGGGAGAGCCGGCGGCGCGGCCGGACCCGGTGCGCCTCGTCCTGGGCGACGGGAACCGGCACGGTGCCGGTGGTCACGGCGGTCATTTCCGGTACTCCGCCGGTACGGCCTCGGCGGCGAGGGACTCGAAGCGGTGGTCGAAGAGCGAGGTGACGTCGGTCTTCTTCACGAACCCGCCCTCCGCCAGCAGGTCCGCGGTCTCCTGCTCCCACTTGACGGCCTCGTCCCAGCTGGGCGGGAACAGCGGCTTGTTGGCGAGCTTGGTGATGCCCTGGGCCTGGGCGAGGGTCAGGTTCTGGGTCTTGACGTAGAACTCCTCGTTCCAGGTGTCCGGGTTCTCCCACTGCCAGACCAGGCCCTTGGCCCACTGCGGGATGTATGCGGCGACCGCGGCCGCCTTGGCCTTGTCGTTCAGCACCGCCTGCGGCGCCCACAGCAGGTTGAGCAGGTCGACGACGTCGGTGGCGATGGTGTGCGCGCCCTTCGGGCCGTACTGCTGGAGGTAGGCCGGCGCCTGGGAGTTGGCCAGCGGGGCCACGTCCACCTGGCCGGACTGCAGGGCGGTGAGGAACTGGTTGCTGGTCAGCGGGACCAGTTTCACGTCGTCGTAGGCGAGCCCGGCCTCCTTCAGCGCCCGCAGCAGGACCACGCCCTGCGCCTGCCCCTGCGAGAAGGCGAGCTTCTTTCCCTTGAATTCGGCGACCGTGCGTATGTCGCTGCCGGGCTTGGTGGCGAACAGGTAGTTCGGCTTGCGGGTCAGCTCGATCGCGACGATTTTTGCGGCGAAACCCTGGTACTGCGCCTGGATCGGCGGAATTCCCGCGTTGTTTGCGAGGTCGAGGGACTGGGCGCGGAACGCGTTGATGACATCGGGACCGGCACCGATGTTCACCCAGCTCGACACGGTGAACGGCAGCGCGGGCAGCTTCGCCAGCTTGAACTGCAACTGCTGCTGGCCCAGATAGGAGGCGATCTTCAGGCTGGTGCCGGCCGGGACCTTGTCGGCCAGCGGGGCGGTCGAGGCGCCCGCGGTGTCGGCGGCCGCACTGCCGCCCGCGCAGCCGCTCAGCCCGGCCACGGCCGCCGAGGCGCCGAGCAGTGAGGTGAGGAAGAGCCGGCGGTCGATGCCGGGGGAGGACGCAGAAGGCATGGGAGTGCTCCGGGGAGAAAAGCAGCAGAAAGGCAGGACGAATTCCCGGCGACGGAAGGCCGGAAAGAGAGATCTCACGCAGAGGGAAATGCGCGCCCGGGGCGCGTCAAGACGTCAGCAACAGAGGGTGCGACAGGTCATGAGATGGATGCTCCTTGCCGTGTGCGACGGCTGTCAATATTCCGAGTTTCTGAATTAAATAAGCTCTGGTGACAGGGCCGGAGCCGTGCCGTGCGAGGCGCTCAGCGGGTCCCGGTACAGCACGTCGAGGACCACCGAACCGCCCGCCACCGCCAGCACCGACTCGCGGAAACTGGTCGGTGCGACCAAGGCCGCCCGCTCCGCACCCACCGCCTCCCGCAGCGCGGCGAGGCAGTCCTCGCGGTAGAGCACGCCGACCTCGGTGACGACCACGCTCTCCGGGTTGAGGACGTCGAGCAGCAGCGCCGCCGCCCGCCCGGTCAGCCGTGCCCGCTCCACCAGCAGCCGTACGGCCGCCGGATCGCCGGCCCCGGCCGCCGTGAGGACGTCCATCGGATTGGTGCCGTCCACGACCCCGGCCGCCCGGGCCCGCCGCACCAGCGTGCGTTCGCTGAGCTCCACCTGGAGACAGCCGGTGCGTCCGCAGTCGCAGGGCTCGGTGCCGCCCGGCACCGGGAGGTGGCCGATCATGCCGGCCTGGGAGCGCGGGCCGTGGTGCACCTCGTCGCCGGTGGCGAAGGCCGCGTCGACCACGTTCCCGACGAACAGGTGCAGCACGCTCCGGCTGCCCCGGGCCCGTCCGAAGAGCCGCTCCCCGTTGACCAACGCGCGCGCGTGCCCGTCCACATGGACCGGCAGCCCGGTGTGCGCGCCGAGCAGCTCGCGCACCGGCACCTCGCGCCAGCCCAGCAGGGGGTGCTCGACGACGGTGCCGGAGTCCCGGTCCACCCAGCCGCCGACGGCCACGCCGATGCCCAGCGGCCTGCTGCCGGGCACCTCGTCGAGCAGCGCGGCGAGCCCGGCGGCGGCCCGGGCCAGCACCCCGCGCGGATCGGTGTCCCGGTGCTTCAGCTCCCGCCGTACGACGACCCGGCCGCGCAGGTCGAGCAGCGCGACCGTGGTGTACGGGACGGCCACGTGCACCCCGCCGACCACGAACCGCGAGTCGTCCAGGTCGACCGGCACGTGCGGCCGGCCCACGCCCTTGACGCGCTGCGGCGCCTCCGTCTCCCGGATCAGGCCGAGTTCGGTGAACCGGGCGCAGTAGTCGGTGACGGAGGCCGGGGACAGCCCGGTCAGCCGGGCGATGGTGGAGCGGGCGACCGGACCGTGCTCCAGCACCGAGCGGAGGACCACACTGGCGCTGGTCCGCCGCCGGTCACGGGGCGCGGAGGTGAGCGGGGGTGCCGCGGTACGGGGCATGGGAAACCGTCCTCGGGAACGGGGCCGACACGTCTCGGACGTCGAGGCGCGCCGGACCGGTCTCCCGCCGTGCGGCCTCAGAGCGGACGGCGACAGACGGCAGCCCCTTGCCGTCGCAGGTCGACATAGCGACGCGACGTGAGGTTCAGGGACTGGGCGACCATGTCCGGAAGCGTAGGCCAGAAACCTTGAATCCCACCAGACCGCTAGGGTTCGATTGGTGGAACTCCACAGGCTTGTTCAACGCTGTTGACGTGACTGAAACATCTCTGCCTCAGTGATCGGCGTCACCCCGTACCGCGTGTAACCCACACCCTTTGTGGAGAGCCCACCAAGTGCCGCTTCCGGCCTTTGTCGATCGCTGACGTGTCCGGCTCAGACGGCCCGGGATAGCGTCACGGTGTCCCTTGCCTGCCCCCACCCCGCGGAGTCCCCATGAGCACCGCCACCGCCGCCGCGTCGACCCGCACCGGCACCGTCCTCGCCGACCTCCTGCCCGCGTCCCGGGTGCGCGATGTCGCCCTCGTGGCGGGCGGCGCCGCGCTCACCGGCCTCGCCGCCCAGATCGCCGTCCCGGTGCCCGGCTCCCCGGTCCCGGTGACCGGCCAGACCTTCGCCGCCCTGCTCGTCGGCACCGCCCTCGGCGCCCGCCGCGGCCTGCTCTCCCTCGCCCTGTACGCCCTGGCCGGCCTCGCGGGCGTGCCCTGGTTCGCGAGCGGCACCTCCGGTGTCTCCGTCTCCTTCGGCTACATCCTCGGCATGATGCTCGCCTCCGCCGTCGTCGGCGCCCTGGCCCGGCGCGGCGCCGACCGCGGCGTGCTGCGCATGGCCGGCACGATGCTGCTCGGCGAGGCGGTCATCTACGCGGTCGGCGTGCCCTACCTCGCTTACGCCGCCGACATGTCCGCGTCCGCGGCGATCGCGGCCGGCCTCACCCCGTTCCTGATCGGCGACGCGGTGAAGGCGGCCCTGGCGATGGGCGCGGTGCCCGCGGCGTGGAAGCTCGTCGACAAGCGCTGACCCGGCCCGGCCGCAGCGGGGCCCGGGGTGCATCGGCACCCCGGGCCCCGCTGTCGTGCCGGGTGCTACGACTGCTGCCGCGGCCGCCGCTGAGACCACCACACCCCCGCCGCCCCGGCCGCGATCAGCGCCGCGCCCGCCGCGCCGAGCGGCAGCACGTCACTGCCCGCGCCGGTCTTCGGCAACTGGTCGCCGCTCGGCCCCACCGGCTTGTTGTCGGTGCCGAGCAGCAGCGGGGTGGCCGGGGCGTTCGGCGACGGGTTCGTCGTACCGAACGGCACCGGGCCCTGCTGCCAGAACGTCTTCTTCCCGTCCGCGCTCTGCACGGGCAGGCAGATCTTCCCGGTCCTGCCGAGGTCGAACGTGGCGTCCACGGCATAGGACTTCGACTTGCCCGCGCCGAGCGCGCCCACGGGACAGCTGAAGGCGCTGTTCGAGCCGGCCGGCAGATCCTTCGCGGCGACGGCGTCGCACCCCTGCACTCCGTTGACCTTCAGTCCGTCGAAACCGACCACCAAAAGCCGGATACTGTCGCTGTCCTTGGTCCCTTCGTTCTTCACGGTGGCGGTAATCGCCGTTTTCTGCGAACTGTTGTCGACCGAGATCCTCTCGGGCAGCGTGGTCGTCAGCCGCACACCGTCCGGCGCCTGGTCGACCGCCTTTCCCCCCTTGCCGCTTCCCGGTCCCTGGTCGTCGGCGACGGCCGTGAACGGCAGGATCAGCACGGCCGAGAAAGATGCCGTGACCAGCGATCCCGTGACCACGGTCAGCCGCCGGAGCACACGACGAGAACTCATGTTCGTCCCCCTTGCAACCCCCTGGACCGCGCCTGAATTCGCGGTCACCTGAAGAGGTACCACAAGATTTCTCCGCACTATGCTGGTACGGCCGTAAGTGTGACCATTGTGTGTCAGCAGGGGCGGTCGTTGAGGGGGTGCAGCGAATTGCCGGGGAATTCAGAGAATTCAGGGAATTCAGTTGGCGCGGAGAGTCCGGGGAATCCGGAGAACGCGGGGCCGGGCGGGGTTCCCGGGCTGCTGGTGACCGGCCGCTACCGGCTGGCCGAGAGTATCGGGCAGGGCGGCATGGGGCGGGTGTGGCGGGCCGCCGACGAGACGCTCGACCGGCAGGTCGCCGTCAAGGAGATGCGGATCGACGGCCTCGACGCCGAGGACACCCGCACCCGCCGCGAACGCACCCTGCGCGAGGCCAGGGCCACCGCCCGGATCGACCACCCCAACGTGGTACGTGTCTACGACGTCGTCGACGAGGGCGAACGTCTGTGGATCGTCATGGAGCTGATCAACGGCCGTTCCCTGGAGTGGATCATGGCCGAGGAGGGGCCGCTGAGCCCGCGCGCGACGGCCCGGATCGGCCTCGGCCTGGTCGCGGCGCTGCGCCAGGTGCACGCCGGGGGAGTGCTGCACCGCGACATCAAACCCGGGAACGTACTCGTCGAGAACACCGCGGGCAGGGTCGTCCTCACCGACTTCGGCATCGCCGCGATCCAGGACGCCAAGGCGCTCACCATGGCCGGCATGCTCGTCGGTTCCCCCGACTACATGGCACCCGAACGCGTCTCCGGCCGCCCGCAGGGCCCGCCCTCCGACCTCTGGTCGCTCGGCGCGACCCTGTGCGCCGCCCTCGGCGGCCGCTCCCCCTTCTCCCGCGACACCACCCTGGCCACCCTGCACGCCGTCCTCTACGAGAACCCCGAACTCCCCGCCACGGCAGGCCCGTTGCACGACCTGCTGGCAGCACTGCTGGAGAAGGAACCGACGGTACGGCCCGCACTGGCGGAGGTGGAGCAGGAACTGCACCCGGTGGCGTACCCGGCCCAGACCCCGACGGAGAGGTACCCGGCCCCACCTCCATCGGAACGCCCGACCCCGGCGTACGTGCTGCGCCTCCCGACACCGGAGGACGAACGCCCGCAACCGCCGACGCCGATCAGCGCATCGACAGAGGCGGCCACGGAACCTCGCGCGGAGGTCCGCTCCGAAACCCCGTCGACCGATTCGACAGGCCCCACACTCGAACGCCCCGAACTGCAGCGCCCCGTCAGGGGCGCGGGGAACTGCGCGACCAGCCCCCACGCACCCGCACCGAGCCACCACCGCAAGGCCCCCAAACGCACAACTCTCCTCGCCGTACTGGGAACCGCAGCGGTAGCCACCGCCCTCGCCATCCTCCTCACCACCACAACAGGCGGCAGCGACAGCAACAAAGCGACCGGCACCTCCTCAACCCCCTCGACACCGACGCCCACTTCATCGGCGCCCACAGTCGAGGGCACCGCCCGCCCCCGCTCCCTCCCACCCGGCACCCACGAGGAGGCCGGCGGCTTCGCCTGGGCGCCCCCCACCGGCTGGCGCAGGGACGTCAAGACGGGCGCCGAGGTCCACTACACCTCCCCCGACGGCGGCCAGGAACTCGTCGCCAAGTCCTCGCTCGCCCGCGGCGACCTCATGGACAGCTGGAGCGCCTCCGAACAGAGCGCCCACCAGGGCCGGGACTACACCAAGATCCGGCTGGCCGAGACGACCTTCCGCGGCTACCCGGCGGTGGTCTGGGAGTACACCTTCACCCTCAAGGGCACCCCCTGGCACGCACGGCTGCTGGGCTTCGACGCCGACGGCAAGTCGTACCAGATCAACACCTGGTACCAGCCGGCGGTCGAAGCCCAGGCCGTACGGACGTACGAGAAGGTGAAGGACAGCTTCACCCTGCTGTGAGGATCAGCCGACGGACACCCGGTCGGCGGGCTCGGCGACCGCCTCGTCCGCACGGCCGCCGGACACCTTCTGCTTCACCAGCGCGACGACGATCACCGCCGCCGCGACCAGCAGCGAGAGCAGCACCGTCGTACGACCGCTGCTCTCGCCCTCCGTGTCGGTCAGCATGTAGCCCAGCACGAAGACGATCAGACCGGCCGTCGCCCAGGTCAGGTACGGGTAGAGCCACATCTTCACGACGAGCTTCTCCGGCGCCTCGGCCTGGATGATCTTCCGCATGCGCAGCTGCGAGAAGCAGATGACGAGCCAGACGAACAGGGCGACCGCGCCGCTGGAGTTGACGAGGAAGAGGAAGACCGAGTCCGGGAACTTGTAGTTGAAGAAGACGGCGACGAACCCGAACAGCACGGACGCGATGATCGCGGCCATCGGCACACCGCGGGCGGTGGTCCGCGCGAACGCCTTCGGGGCGTCGCCCCGCTGCCCGAGCGAGAAGGCCATCCGGGAGGCCGTGTACAGGCCGGAGTTGAGACAGGACAGCACGGACGTCAGCACGATGAAGTTCATGATCTGACCGGCGTGCGCGATGCCGAGGGAGTCGAGGGCGGCGACGTACGAGCCCTTCTCCTTGATGGCCGGGTCGTTCCACGGCAGCAGCGAGACGACGATGAGGATCGAGCCGAGGTAGAAGACGCCGATCCGCCAGATGATGCTGTTGGTGGACTTGGTGACCGCGCGCTGCGGGTCCTCCGACTCGCCGGCGGCCAGGGTGGCGATCTCGCTGCCCATGAAGGAGAAGACGACGAGCAGGACGCCGGTGAGGATGGCGCCGGGCCCGTGCGGCAGGAAGCCGCCGTGGCCGGTGAGGTTGGAGAAGCTCGCCCTGTCGGTGTCCGCGCCGGGCAGCACGCCCAGCACGGCCAGCAGACCGACGACGATGAACGCGCCGATCGCGACGACCTTGATGCCGGCGAACCAGAACTCGAACTCGCCGTAGGAGCCGACGGAGACCAGGTTGGTGGCGGTGAGCACCGTCATCACGATGAGCGCCCAGGCCCACTGCGGTACGGCCGGGATCCAGCCTTCCAGGATCGTGGCACCGGCGGTGGCCTCGACCGCCAGCACCACCACCCAGAAGAACCAGTACAGCCAGCCGATGGAGAACCCGGCCCAGCGGCCGAGCGCGCGGTCCGCGTGCGCGGAGAACGATCCGGAGGTGGGGTTGGCGGCGGACATCTCGCCGAGCATCCGCATCACCAGCACGACGAGCGTGCCGACGAGCGCGTACGACAGCAGGATGCCGGGGCCTGCGGTGGTGATGCCGGTACTGGAACCGACGAAGAGGCCGGCGCCGATGACACCGCCGATGGCGATCATCGACAGATGGCGGTTCTTGAGTCCTGCTTTGAGACCGTCCTGGGGACCGGTGCCAGTCATGGGGGGAATCCTTTGCGCCGGGTGAGCGGGCTCTCGTACGAGCGGCGTACGAGTTGGTCCAGTGAAACGGAGGTGGACTGATTCCTGAACCTTTGAATCCAGATCGTTACTTGAGGTTTTCCTGAGGTTCTGTAGTGTTGCTCACAATTTTCGGGGTCCGGCCCCGCCCCTGCCGTGCGTTCACGCCCATGTCACACTCATCCCATGCGCGTGTATCTCGGCTCCGACCATGCGGGCTTCGAACTCAAGAACCACCTCGTCGAGTGGCTGAAGGCGGCGGGCCACGACCCCGTGGACTGCGGCCCCCACATCTACGACGCCGACGACGACTACCCGCCCTTCTGCCTCCGCGCGGCCGAGCGGACGGCGGCGGACCCCGACTCCCTCGGCATCGTGATCGGCGGCTCCGGAAACGGTGAGCAGATCGCCGCGAACAAGGTGAAGGGCGTGCGGGCTGCGCTTGCCTGGAGCGAGGAGACGGCTTCGCTCGGCCGGCAGCACAACGACGCGAACGTCGTGGCGGTGGGCGCGCGCATGCACACGCAGGACGAGGCGACGAAGTTCGTCGAGACCTTCCTGAACACGCCGTTCTCCGAGGGCGAGCGCCACATCCGGCGCATCGACATGCTGACGGCGTACGAGACCACGGGCGACCTTCCGCCGATCCCGGCGCACCACCCCCAGCCGTAGGCCTTCGCCCACCCACCCGTCCGACTCGGTCGCCCGAGAGGCGAGGCCCGGGGCGGGTGGGGCCGGGCAGCAGTTCGGCCGCGGGCTAGCGGGGGCTGGTCGCGCAGTTCCTCCCCCAGCCTTCGGCCGGGGGTACCCCCAGCGCCCCCACGGGGCGCCGGCGGTGGAGCCGCCGACCGACGCGGTCCCGCGCCCCCACGGGGCGCTGCACGGTGGTGCCGCCGACCGACGTAGTCCCGTGCCCCTGACCTGACGGGGAGCTGCAGCCGGGTCCCTTCGACGTTCACCTCTCCACTGACCGAGTCGGGTGGGTGGGTAGGAAAGGAATCACCTCAGTGCCAGAAGGGCACACGATCCACCGGCTCGCGCTGGACTACCGTCGGCTCGCCGGGCCCGTGAGGGCAACCAGCCCGCAGGGCAAGTTCTCCGACGCCGCCGAGCTGATCGACGGCGCCCCCCTCACCCGTACCGAGGCCCACGGCAAGCACCTCTTCCTCGGCTTCCGCGACAGCGACTGGGTCCACATCCACCTCGGCCTCTTCGGCAAGGTCGCCTTCGGCGACGCCCCCGCGCCCCCGGCCACCGACACCGTCCGCCTGCGCCTGGCGAACCCCACCGCCTACGTCGACCTGCGCGGCCCCACCACGTGCGCTCTGATCACCGACGCCGAGAAGAACGCCGTACACGCCCGCCTCGGCCCGGACCCGCTCCGCGACGACGCCGACCCGGACGCCGCGTACCGCAGGATCTCCCGCAGCCGTACGACGATCGCCGCCCTGCTGATGGACCAGAAGGTCATCGCCGGGGTCGGGAACGTCTACCGGGCCGAGGTCCTGTTCCGGCACGGGATCGACCCGTACCGCGCGGGAAAGGACATCACCCCTGCCGAGTGGGACGGCATCTGGACCGACCTCGTCGGACTCATGCACGAGGGCGTCCGCAACAACCGCATCGACACCGTCCGGCCCGAGCACACCCCGCAGGCGATGGGCCGCCCGCCGCGCGTGGACGACCACGGCGGCGAGGTGTACGTCTACCGCCGGGCCACCCTGCCCTGCCACCTCTGCGGCACCGGGATCCGCACCGCAGGCCTGGCCGCCCGCAACCTCTTCTGGTGCCCCGCCTGCCAGCAGCGCTGACCGCGCGGCGAGAACCGGCGGACTAGAAGCCGTGCGGCAGCCACGGCTGCACCGGTGAGCCGAACGCCACCGACGCCTCCGCCAGCGCCCCCGGCCGCAGTTCGCCCACCCGCCCGGCCCGCGCCAGCGACAGCAGGGACACGCCACCCAGGTACGCCGCCCCCAGCTCCCGTACCGACAGCGTCAGCTCGGCCGCGTCCGTCGTACGCTCGCAGGACGCCCCCTTGGTGTCCCCGGTCAGCCGCCAACGCCCCGCGTTCCAGGGGCAGAAGGCGTCGGCCACCTCCAGCACCACGTCCACCGGCGTCTGGTAGGTCCGCGCCGCGAGCGCCGCACCGACGTCGACGAGACGCACGTACCCCATGTCCCGCACCCGCGTCAGACAGCGCCGGATGTCGGAGACCTGGTACTGCCAGGCGTCGTCGACCGGCCGCCCCCGCACCGTCAGCGTCGACATCAGGTCGATGCCGAACAGGAACCGCCACAGTGCCGCGTCGCTCGCGGGATCCAGCGCGGCCAGGTACTCCAGCGACACCGTGCCGTCGTGCCCGCTCGGCGACCAGCCCAGCTTCGTACGGAACCGGGCGTACCCGGTGATCCGCCCCTCCCGCTCGGCGACCACGCACTGCAGCGCCGAGGCCCCGCCCCGCTCGCTCTCCGGGTCCAGCAGCCCCACCCGCTCCCAGCCGGGCTGCCGGGACAGCATCCCGGGCCGCAGCGGCACCAGCTCCGCGTACACCGCCTCGCACGCGCCGAGCACGTCGGCCGGGTCGGCGTACCGCAGCCGTACGTCATCCGTGCCGGCCGGCACGTCCAGCGTCACCCGGCTCGTGTCGATCTCGGCCTGCAACTGGAAGGTCGCGGCGTCGTACCCGAAGCGGCCGTAGATCGCCGGCTCGGAGGCGGTCAGCGCGGCCAGCGGCTCGCCCCACTCCCGTACGTCGTCCAGCTGGCGGCGCATCATCGACGTCAGCACCCCGCGCCGCCGGTGCGTCGCGGCCACGCTCACCATGGTGATCCCCGCGGTGGGCAGCACGGCACCGCCCGGCACGGTCATCCGGAACCGGAACGCCCCCGTCGTGCCGACCAGTTCGGACCCGTCCCAGACGGCCAGCGAGCGCTCGCACTCGGTCAGGGACCGGTCCAGGTCGCGCTCCTCGGCCGCAGCCGGACCGGCGCCGAAGGCCCGCACCAGATGGTCCCACCACCCGTCGAACTCCTCCGGACGCAGCACCTTCAACTCGGTCGCACGCTCGGTCGCCATACGCCATGCCTACCAGCGCACAGCAGGACGGGCCAGCGAATTTCTCCCGGACGGCGACGCGGGGGCGTCCGGTGAAGTTCACTGTGAAGTCGCACCCGAAGGTGAGCCTCGGACGGGGGACAAGTGGGACCTCCCGTGCCAAGCAGCTGGTCCGATGGATAGGGTCCCGAACTAATGGCAGTAGACCGAGAGCGGCGCGCGAAGGCCGAGACGCTTCCGGCCCGGTGGAAAGTGCAGTGGCATCGGGTCCGCGTCGGCGTGCGCAGAAGCGCCGTGGACTACTTCCGTGGCGACGGATCCGACTGGATCGCCCTGATCGGGCTGCTCCTGACGGTCCCGGTCCTCGCCGCCATGACCCTCGCCAACTCGGTCTGGTTCTCCCCGGCCGCGCTGGTCCTGCCGATCATCGCGGGGGGCCTGCTGCTGCGCCCGGCGAGCCTGCTCGGCCTGTACGCGGCGGCGGCCACCGCCCTGATCGTGGAGTCGGTACGGCTCGGCCCCTACACCGAGGGCCCCTCCCGGGTCACCCCGGGCGTGGTCCTGGTCGTCGCCGCCTGCGGTTTCTTCGGTCTCCTCACCGCCCAGTTCCGCAGCCGCGTCGGCGTCCCCTGGCGGCGCGGCGGCACCATGCTCTTCGACCTGCGCGAACGCATCCGGGTGCAGAGCAAGCTGCCGAAGCTGCCGCCGGGCTGGCACCGCGAGATGGCCCTGCGGCCGGCCGGCGGGCAGTCCTTCTCCGGCGACTTCGTGGTCGCGGCCCGTACGAACAACGGCCGCACGATGGAGGTCGTCCTCACCGACGTCTCCGGCAAGGGCATGGACGCGGCGTCCAGAGCCCTCCTGCTCTCCGGCGCCTTCGGCGGCCTCCTCGGCTCCCTCCCGCCGCACGCCTTCCTCCCCGCCGCCAACGGCTACCTGCTCCGCCAGGACTGGGACGAGGGCTTCGCGACCTCCATACACCTGGTCCTGGACCTCGACTCCGGCGACTACGAGCTGTACTCCGCGGGCCACCCGCCCGGTCTCCAGCTCAGCGCCGGCAGCGGCCGCTGGGAGGAGAAGGCCGCCGAAGGACCCCTCCTCGGGGTCTACGACGGTGCCCAGTTCGACCCGGTCAAGGGCTCGCTGCGCCCCGGCGACGTCCTGATGATCTTCACGGACGGCCTGGTGGAGACGTCCGACCGCGACATCGTGGAAGGCATAGACCGCCTCACGGGAGAGGCCGACCGCTACGTCGCCGGCGGCTTCCACGGCGCCGCCTGGCACCTCATCGAGGCGGTGGCCAAGGACGTCAACGACGACAGGGCGCTGCTCCTGATCTGCCGGGAGGCGGCGAGATGACCGCGGACCGGGTCCGGCTGCGGACCGTCGGCGGCCGCGGGCCCCGCGGGGGCTGATCGCGCGGTTCCTCCCCCAGCCTTCGGCCGGGGGTTCCCCCAGCGCCCCGTCAGGGGCGCTGCCCCAGCCGCGTCCTGCATAGCCACGCGCGGCTATGCAGCGCCTTCAGCCGCGGGCAGTCGTGTCAGCTCATTCAGCCGCGGGCAGTCGTGCCGCTGGGGCGGCACGGGTGGGCGCTGGGGGTCCCCCCCCCCGGCCGAAGGCTGGGGGAGGCACCCTGCAAGCGCCGGTAAGTGACTCCCCCCGCCCCGGCCACGAGATACTCGCACCGTGACCCGGACCCCACTCACCCTCCCCGAAGTCGAGAAGCTGGCCCGAGCCGCCCACGCGGCGCAGACCGACAAGGCCGGGCGGCCCTACGCCGAGCACCTCGCCGCCGTCGCCCACGGCGCAGCCGCCCGTGGTGGCGACCCGGAGCAGATCGCCGCCGCCTGGCTGCACGACGCCGTCGAGGACCACGCCCTCACCGAGGAGTGGCTGGACACGGCCGCCCTGAGCCCCCGCACGAAGGCCATCGTGCTCGCCCTCACCAAACACCCCGGCGAGCCCCCCGAGTCGTACGCCCGCCGCATCCTCACCACCCCCGGCGCCCTCCTCGTCAAGGAAGCCGACCTCGCGCACAACGCCGACCCCGGCCGTCTCGCCGTACTGGACGAGGACACCCGGAACCGGCTGACCGAGAAGTACGCCCGGATGCGCGCCCTCCTCGGTCTCCGCGGGTAGGCACGCTCACGCGTTGGCCATCTCCCGGCTCCGCGGCTCCCGTTCCCGCGCCGTTTCCGCCGGGTCCCGCCGGAACGCCCAGTCCATCCGCGGCTCCATGGAGAACCGGAACACCCGCCGCGCGGGCCGGGTGCACAGCAGCGTCACGCACGCGCCCGCGAGCGCCGTGACGAGGATCTCGCCGAGCGGCCCGTGCAGCCACTTCGGGTCGAACCAGCCCGCGTGGACGCCGTACTTCACCACGAAGCCGTGCAGGAGGTAGCCGTACAGCGTGCCCGCGCCGAGCGCGGTGAACCACGTCCGCCGGCCCGGTACCCACGAGAAGAAGCCGGCCGTCAGCAGCATCGAGCAGCCGAACATGGCGAGCACCATCACCGGCCCGCACCACCACGGCGCGCCCAGCTCCTGCGCGGAGTCCCGGTGGTAGAACCACGCGGTGTTCATCCGCGGCACCGACCACCACGCGAACGCCAGCGCGAGGGCGAACACCGGCACCGCGGCGATCCGCACCGGCCACCGGCGCACCAGCCGGAAGTGCTCGGGCCGCAGGCACAGGCCGAGCACGAAGTACGGCAGGAACTGCAGCACCCGTTGGAGGTCGAGGTCGTCACCGATGCTCGGGGACACGGACGCCAGCATCGCGATGCCGAAGGCGACCGGAAGGGGATGGCGGACCGCCTTCCACAGGGGCGTGGTCAGGCGCCAGACGAACAGCGCGCACAGGAACCAGGTCAGGTACCAGGGATCGAGCAGGCTGATGTCCTGGCCGGAGTCGCCGACCACGAAGCGCTGGAAGAGCGAGTAGGCCGTCTCGAACAGGACGTAGGGGACGACGACCCCGGTGACCAGCCGCTTCAGCCGGTCCGGGCGCATGTCGAAGTTCCGCGAGAAGTAGCCGGAGACGATGATGAACGCCGGCATGTGGAAGGCGTACACGACGCAGTACATCGCCTCCAGGACGCGACTGTCGCCCTTCAGCGGCTCCCATGAGTGACCCATCGCGACGAGCACGATCGCCAGGTACTTGGCGTTGTCGAAGAACGCGTCGCGGGGTCTGCCCGCCGGCGGCAGGGCCGGGGGACGTGGTGTTCGGTTCTGGCCGGGGGACGTGGCGGCGTCAAACATCTGAGGCACCTTAGCGGTGCCTGTGGGATTTCGTAAATCCGCCGATGAGAGACCTGGTATTCGGCGACAAGCATATGTGGATCGCCGGGGGATTTACCGGGGTCGATGCCTGTGTCTATGCAGTTCCATGCGCCACTTACACCCGCGATGTCCGCATTCATCCGTACTAATTAGTGCATAACGACCGCAGGTCGTCGCCCTTTGCCGTGCCTGTGTCAACAATTCGAATTGGCTGCGCGCGAGTTGTGTGGACACGGAAACCATGTCCGTCAATTGCCGTGGATCCGTGGGCGGGTGGGATCTCGAATTGCAGTGCGGGCAGTAGTCGGTGTGCGGTGAGTTGTCGACGTTGTGTCACGAACCGCATAGTGCGGCCGGGTTGGTGGCACGATGGATCTGGCGGGGGTGCGGGGCCGTACCCCAGGGCCGGAGAGCGGACCGACCGAGGGTGTGATCAGTTGTGGCCATTTCACTGTCTGTGGTGTTGCTGTTGGCGATCATCCTTGTGGTGATGATGAGAGGGGGGAACATCAAGGCAGGCCCCGCCATCGTCGCCGTCCTCTTCGGCTTCTTCCTCGCGTCGACCGGGATGGCCCCCTCCATCCAGCGCTTCCTCGACTCGCTGGCGCAGACCATAAACTCGATCAACTTCTGACCTCGGAAGCCGGCCGGCGGCACGTGGCCCCCGCCATGACGGCCGCGTACCCCGCATCCCCGACGGCACCCTCGGTGGCGGCGCCCCGTACCGCATCCC
The DNA here is from genome assembly GCF_042899865.1 of Streptomyces sp. NPDC013157. Taxonomy (NCBI): domain Bacteria; kingdom Bacillati; phylum Actinomycetota; class Actinomycetes; order Kitasatosporales; family Streptomycetaceae; genus Streptomyces; species Streptomyces sp. NPDC013157. The sequence continues at coordinate 224,959 of NZ_JBIBAK010000006.1, forward strand.
GTGACGTCACCGGATCGAGTGGCGGCACGCGCGGAAGATCGAGTGGCGGCACGCGCGGAAGGCCGTGCGGCGGGCAATGGTGGCCGTCGTCGTCCGCCCCGACGGCGGCGGGGTGCGCCCGGGCGGGCGAAGGGGCGCCGGCTGCGGGCGGCCACGGTGCCCTCGCAATCCGTGCCGATCCGGCTCCCACAACGACTCAGGCCCGGCTCACCGAGTGGATCTACCCGGTGACCTGGGCCTGAGCGATTCAGAGCGGGCGACGGGAATCGAACCCGCGTAGTCAGTTTGGAAGACTGAAGCTCTACCATTGAGCTACGCCCGCACGACACGCGCCGCAGGTCGGTGACCGCGGCACAGGAGGCATCGTAGCGGGTCGTCCGGCACGTAGGCCAACGTGATTGGTCTGCGGGGATGTGGCGGGGGCGCGGCAGCGAAGCGATGCCGGTGCGGGTGAACAAAGCAGCCGACGCAGGCGGCCCGGGCATGTACCCTACGTGTCGCACCGAAACGGGGTGTGGCGCAGCTTGGTAGCGCGTCCGCTTTGGGAGCGGAAGGCCGTGGGTTCAAATCCCGCCACCCCGACCACCACCTGACGGCGTCCGTCTTGATCGCCTTTTGGGGCGCTGAGCGGCTGCGGTTACTATGCAAGCTGCGCGCCCGTGTGTCCCGGCCCGCCAGACGGCGGCCTACGAACTCCTCCGGGCGGCGAAACTCCGCCGGGCCCCTCTGGCACCGGCAGAACCCGAGAAGTCAGCCACAAGGAGACCGAACCGTGAAGAGCGCCGTGGAGACCCTGAACCCGACCCGGGTTCGGCTCACTGTCGAGGTGCCCTTCGAGGAGCTCAAGGACAGCCTCGACGCGGCGTACAAGAAGATCAACCAGCAGGTCACGGTGAAGGGCTTCCGCAAGGGCAAGATCCCGGCCCGCGTCATCGACCAGCGGTTCGGCCGCGGAGCGGTGCTGGAGGAGGCCGTCAACGACGCGCTCCCGAAGTTCTACACCGAAGCGGTCAACGAGGCCGAGCTGAACCCGCTGGGCCAGCCCGAGGTCGACATCACCGAGCTGAAGGACGGCGAGACGCTGAACTTCACCGCCGAGGTCGACGTCCGCCCGGCCCTGGAGATCCCGGACTACACGGGCATCGAGGTCGAGGTCGACGCCGTCGAGGTCAGCGACGAGGACGTCGAGAAGTCGGTCGAGCAGCTCCGTGAGCGCTTCGCCTCCACCTCCCCGGTGGAGCGCGCCGCCGAGGACGGCGACGTCGTCACCATCGACCTGGAGGCCAAGGTCGACGGCGAGGTCCTGGAGGACGGCATCGCGAGCGGTGTCTCCTACACCATCGGCTCCGGCGAGCTGCTGGACGGCATCGACGACGCCGTGAAGGGCCTGGAGGCCGGTGGCGAGGCCACCTTCACCTCCGAGCTCAAGGGCGGCTCCGCGGCCGGCCGCGAGGCCGAGGTCACCGTCAAGGTCACCCAGGTCGCCGCCCGCGAACTCCCCGAGCTGGACGACGAGTTCGCGCAGCTCGCCTCCGAGTTCGACACCCTGGACGAGCTCAAGGACGACAGCCGCAAGCGTCTCGCCAACATGAAGACGTACGACCAGGCCACGCAGGCCCAGGAGCGCGTCCTGGAGAAGCTGCTGGAGCTCGTCGAGGTGCCGGTCCCCGAGAAGCTCCTCGAGGACGAGATCAACACCCGCAAGCACAACCTGGAGCACCACCAGCTCGGCCAGATGGGTCTCGACCTGGAGAAGTACCTCGAGATCCAGGGCAAGACCGCCGAGGAGTTCGAGACCGAGACCCGCGAGGCCGCGGTCAAGGGCATCAAGACCCAGTTCGTCCTCGACGAGCTGGTCAAGGTCGAGAAGCTGAACGTCAACCAGGAGGAGCTCACCGAGCACCTCATGCGGCGCGCGGCCTCCTCCGGCATGTCCCCCGACCAGTTCGCCCAGGCCGTGGTGGAGGGTGGCCAGGTCCCGCTCCTGGTCGGCGAGGTCGCCCGCGGCAAGGCCCTGGCCGTCGTGGTCGAGGCCGCCACGGTGAAGGACACCAACGGCGAGATCGTCGACCTGGACGACGAGGACGAGGACGAGACCGAGACGGAGGCCCCTGAGGCCGCCGCCGAGGCCACGGACGCCTCCGCCGAGGACAAGACCGAGGGCTGAGCCCTACGGCGCCCATAACGGCGCACAGGGGCTCCTGGGACCATCCCGGGAGCCCCTTCGTCATACGCCCGGCGGTGGCGCCCCTGAAGGCGGCGCAGCCGCCGCCTGGGGGCGCGGGGAACTGCGCGACCAGCCCCCACGCGCCCGCACTCGCCCACCCCCCGGCACGGTCACGGCGGGTCGACAGCGGCCCATCCGCCGGAGGCACCCGCACTACGCCCCCGGCGAACAGCCCTCTTACCGGGATTCCCCGAAGGGACCATCGCGTTAGGGTCCATGAGTACGAGGGCAGCCAAGCCCCCGGCTACGGAAACGTGAGACGGCCCGGCGCCGTCGTACAGACGAGCAGGTGGATACGTGACGAATCTGATGCCCTCCGCCGCCGGCGAGCCTTCCATCGGTGGTGGCCTCGGTGACCAGGTGTACAACCGGCTGCTCGGTGAGCGGATCATCTTCCTCGGCCAGCAGGTGGACGACGACATCGCGAACAAGATCACCGCGCAGCTGCTGCTGCTCGCGGCCGATCCCGCCAAGGACATCTACCTCTACATCAACAGCCCCGGTGGCTCGGTGACCGCCGGCATGGCGATCTACGACACCATGCAGTACATCCCGAACGACGTGGTGACCATCGCGATGGGCATGGCGGCCTCGATGGGCCAGTTCCTGCTCACCGGCGGCGCCGCCGGCAAGCGCTTCGCGCTGCCGCACGCCGACATCATGATGCACCAGGGCTCCGCGGGCCTCGGCGGTACCGTCTCGGACATCAAGATCCAGGCCGAGTACCTGCTGCGCACCAAGAAGCGCATGTCCGAGCTGACCGCGCAGCACTCCGGCCAGACCGTCGAGACGATCATCCGCGACGGCGACCGCGACCGCTGGTTCACCCCGGAAGAGGCCAAGGAGTACGGTCTCATTGACGAGATCATCACGCATGCCTCCGGTGTTCCGGGAGGCGGCGGCACCGGCGCCTGAGACCAGGCCCGGCCACGCAACGCTCCGCCGAGACTCCAGCCCCCCGAACGCCACCAGGACGGTGAACACCCTCATGAGCAACATTCCCGGCGCCGCTGACGCCCGCTACGACGGGCCCCGGCCCGACGCCCGCTACGTCATCCCGCGCTTCGTCGAGCGCACCTCCCAGGGCATCCGCGAGTACGACCCGTACGCGAAGCTCTTCGAGGAGCGCGTGATCTTCCTCGGCGTCCAGATCGACGACGCCTCCGCCAACGACGTCATGGCGCAGCTGCTGTGCCTGGAGTCGATGGACCCGGACCGGGACATCTCGATCTACATCAACAGCCCGGGCGGCGACATGACCGCCCTCACGGCGATCTACGACACGATGCAGTTCGTGAAGCCCGACATCCAGACGGTCTGCATGGGCCAGGCGGCCTCCGCCGCGGCCATCCTGCTGGCCGCGGGCACGCCCGGCAAGCGCATGGCGCTGCCGAACTCCCGCGTGCTGATCCACCAGCCGGCCGGTTCCACCGGCCGCGGCCAGCTCTCCGACCTGGAGATCATCGCCAAGGAGTTCACGCGCATGCGTGACCAGCTGGAGTCCATGCTGGCCAAGCACTCCAACCGGGCGATCGAGCAGGTCCGCGAGGACATCGAGCGCGACAAGATCCTCACGGCCGAGGAAGCGCTCGAGTACGGCATCGTGGACCAGATCATCTCCACCCGGAAGATGAACAACGCTGACGTCCGCTGACACAGGCCGCGGGCAGAGAATGTATTCTCTGCCGCCCTTGGCACGGTTTGACCGCGCGCACGGCAAGGTGCACGTCAAAGTGAACCGTGCCAAGGGGGGCCCGTACGGGGGGCTCGGCAAGGTACCGTCGACATAAGGCAGCACCAGGAGCCGCTGGATTCGAGAGAGTCCAGGCGTCTCCCAGGCGAAGGGGAAGCACACCGTGGCACGCATCGGTGACGGCGGCGATCTGCTCAAGTGCTCGTTCTGCGGCAAGAGCCAGAAGCAGGTCAAGAAGCTCATCGCAGGGCCCGGTGTGTACATCTGCGACGAGTGCATCGATCTCTGCAACGAGATCATCGAGGAGGAGCTCGCCGAGACGAGCGAGGTGCGCTGGGAGGAACTTCCGAAGCCCCGCGAGATCTACGAGTTCCTGGAGGGCTACGTGGTGGGCCAGGAGCCCGCCAAGAAGGCCCTGTCGGTCGCGGTGTACAACCACTACAAGCGCGTCCAGGCAGGGGAGAACGGCGGCGCCCAAGGCCGCGACGACGCCATCGAGTTGGCGAAGTCCAACATCCTCCTGCTGGGCCCCACCGGCTCCGGCAAGACGCTCCTCGCGCAGACCCTGGCCCGCATGCTGAACGTCCCGTTCGCGATCGCCGACGCGACCGCGCTGACGGAGGCCGGCTACGTGGGCGAGGACGTGGAGAACATCCTCCTCAAGCTGATCCAGGCGGCCGACTACGACGTCAAGAAGGCCGAGACCGGGATCATCTACATCGACGAGATCGACAAGGTCGCGCGGAAGAGTGAAAATCCGTCGATCACCCGGGACGTCTCCGGCGAGGGCGTGCAGCAGGCCCTGCTGAAGATCCTGGAGGGCACCACGGCCTCGGTCCCGCCGCAGGGCGGCCGCAAGCACCCGCACCAGGAGTTCATCCAGATCGACACGACGAACGTCCTGTTCATCGTGGGCGGTGCCTTCGCCGGCCTGGAGAAGATCATCGAGTCCCGGGCGGGCGCCAAGGGCATCGGCTTCGGCGCGACCATCCGCTCCAAGCGGGAGCTGCAGTCCAAGGACCAGTTCGAGGACGTCATGCCCGAGGACCTGGTCAAGTTCGGCATGATCCCGGAGTTCATCGGCCGCCTCCCGGTCATCACCTCGGTCCACAACCTGGACCGCGAGGCCCTGCTCCAGATCCTCATCGAGCCGCGCAACGCACTCGTCAAGCAGTACCAGCGCCTCTTCGAACTCGACGGCGTGGAGCTGGACTTCGAGCGCGAGGCCCTGGAGGCCATCGCCGACCAGGCCATCCTCCGCCAGACCGGCGCGCGTGGTCTCAGGGCCATCATGGAAGAGGTCCTGATGTCGGTGATGTACGAGGTCCCGTCCCGCAAGGACGTGGCCCGCGTCGTCATCACGGCCGACGTCGTCCACTCCAACGTCAACCCGACCCTGATCCCGCGCGACGCCCGGGGCCGGGGCGCGGGGGAGCAGAAGTCGGCGTAACCTCCGCCAACACCGAAGCGCCGGGCCCTCCGCGAAGGAGGGCCCGGCGCTTTCGCGTGCGTCGGCGGATGCCGGCGGCGGCTACTTGGCGACGCGCACCTCGCCGCGCACATCGGCCGCGATCTTCGCCGACTCGTCCAGGGTGTACGTCTTCACACCCGCCGTCGGCTCCACGATGCCGATGGTGCTGTAGTCCGCCCAGATGCACATGTACGCCGTCTGGTCCTTGCCGGTGAGCTGGCTCTTGCCCGTCGCCTGCTGGCACTTCATCACCGCGCCGTCCAGACCGGCGGGCGAGACGGACTGCGCGTCGCCGACCAGCTTCACGTCGTCGTCGGAGGAGCTGTTCGCCTTCATCTGGGCGAAGGTGGTGTCCAGCGCCGCCTGCGGGTCCTTCACCGAGCCGTAGACGCCGAAGAAGGTGAAGTTCTCGGCGGTCTGCGCCTTGGCCACGCTGGTCGGGTCGGTGGTGTCCAGGGAGTTCAGGTCGATGGTCGAGTAGAGGGAGCCGACCGAGGTCGCGTCGGTGACACCGGCCTTGGCGAGGTCCTTCGCGTCGCTCGAACTCGCCTTCTCCTCCGCGGGGTCGCCGTACCGCTTGTACTTGCCGGACAGCAGCGAGGCCGGCGCGGTCAGCTTGTGCGGCCCGTCGTCCTTCAGCGCGCCGGACCCGCTCCCGCCGAGCACGAAGTACGCTCCGACGCCGATCGCCGCCACCACGGCCACCGCCCCGATGACCAGCCCCGTCTTCTTCTTCCCGCTGCCCGGCGCCGGCGGCTGCGGAACACCGTAGGGAGGCTGGCCGTACGGGGGCTGCTGGCCGTACGGGTTCGGCTGTGGGGGAACGCCCTGCTGCGGGTAGCCGTAGCCCGGCTGGGGCGGCTGCTGCCCGTAGGGTCCCGGCTGCGGCGGGGCCGACGGCGGAGCCTGCTGCGGGTAGCCGTAGCCGGGCTGGGGCGCCTGCGGCGGCTGGCCGTACGGACCCGGCTGCTGCCCGTAGGGTCCCGGCTGCTGCGGCGGCGGCGCCCCGTACGGGCCCGGCTGGTTGTAGCTCATCTCTGGGTTCCCCTCCAGATGCTTATGTGTTCCTGACATCCTGGCTCAGTCACAGGGAAGCCATGGCACGGGGGTGCCCACCGTTACAGAACAAACGGGTTTCGGGACACTGTCGGGACACCCCTAAACTGGGCCCCGTGACCGAGAATGCTCAGCAGCAGCCCACAGCGCCCAGCACCGAACTGCCGACCCAGTACGCGCCGGCCGACGTAGAGGGGCCGCTGTACGAGCGCTGGGTAGAGCGCGGTTACTTCGCGGCCGACGCCAAGAGCGACAAGCCCGCGTACACCATCGTCATCCCCCCGCCGAACGTCACCGGTTCGCTGCACCTGGGCCACGCCTTCCAGCACACGCTGATGGACGCGCTGACCCGCCGCAAGCGCATGCAGGGCTTCGAGTCGCTGTGGCTGCCCGGCATGGACCACGCCGGCATCGCCACCCAGAACAAGGTCGAGCAGCAGCTTGCCGAGGAGGGCAAGTCCCGCCACGACCTGGGCCGCGAGGAGTTCGTCGACCGCGTCTGGCAGTGGAAGGAAGAGTACGGCGGCAGGATCCTCGGCCAGATGCGCCGCCTCGGCGACGGCGTCGACTGGGACCGCGAGCGCTTCACCATGGACGAGGGCCTGTCCAAGGCCGTCCAGACCATCTTCAAGAAGCTCTACGACGACGAGCTGATCTACCGCGCCGAGCGCATCATCAACTGGTGCCCGCGCTGTCTGACGGCCATCTCGGACATCGAGGTGGAGTACCAGGAGGACGCGGGCGAACTCGTCTCCATCCGCTACGGCGAGGGCGAGGACAGCCTCGTCGTCGCGACCACGCGCGCGGAGACGATGCTCGGCGACACCGCCGTCGCGGTCCACCCCGACGACGAGCGCTACAGGCACCTCGTCGGCAAGCAGATCAAGCTCCCGCTGACCGACCGTACGATCCCGGTCGTCGCCGACACCCATGTCGACCCCGAGTTCGGCACGGGTGCGGTCAAGGTGACCCCGGCCCACGACCCGAACGACTTCGAGATCGGCCGTCGCCACGACCTGCCGTCCCTGACGATCATGGACGAGCACGGTGTCATCACCGTCCACGGCCCCTTCCTCGGCCTGGACCGCTACGAGGCCCGCTCGGCCGTCGTCGGCGCCCTCGAGGAGCAGGGCCGCATCGTCGCCGAGAAGCGCCCCTACATGCACTCGGTCGGCCACTGCTCGCGCTGCAAGACCACGGTCGAGCCGCGCCTGTCCATGCAGTGGTGGGTCAAGGTCGGCCCCCTCGCCAGGGCCGCCGGTGACGCGGTCCGTGACGGCCGCGTCAGGATCCATCCCGAGGACATGTCGAAGCGCTACTTCGACTGGGTCGACAACATGCACGACTGGTGCATCTCGCGCCAGCTGTGGTGGGGCCACCGCATCCCCATCTGGTACGGCCCGGACGGCGAGGTCGTCTGCGTCGGCCCCGACGAGGAACCGCCGACGGGCGAGGGCTGGACCCAGGACCCGGACGTCCTCGACACCTGGTTCTCGTCCGGCCTGTGGCCCTTCTCCACCCTCGGCTGGCCCGAACAGACCGAGGACCTGCGGAAGTTCTACCCGACCGACGTCCTGCTCACCGGTCACGACATCATCTTCTTCTGGGTCGCCCGAATGATGATGTTCGGCCTGTACGCCATGGACGGGGTCGCCCCCTTCCACACCATCGCCCTGACAGGCCTGGTGCGCGACGAGTTCGGCAAGAAGATGTCGAAGTCGAACCCCAACGCCGTCGACCCGCTGGTCTGGATGGACGCCTACGGCTCCGACGCCGTCCGTTTCACCCTCGCCAACGGCGCCAACCCGGGCGCGGACGTGCCGATCGGCGAGGACTGGGTCAAGGCCTCCCGGAACTTCACCAACAAGATCTGGAACGCCACGCGCTTCGCGCTGATGAACGGCGCCACGACCGAGGGCCCGCTGCCGGACGCCTCCAGGATGTCCGCGACCGACCGCTGGATCCTCTCCCGGCTCAACACCACCGTCGCTCAGGTCGACGCGTCCTACGACGACTTCCAGTTCGCCAAGCTCGCCGACGCGCTCTACCACTTCGCGTGGGACGAGGTCTTCGACTGGTACGTCGAGCTGTCGAAGACGACGTTCTTCGCGGGCGGCGAGCAGGCCGAGGTCTCCGGCCGGGTCCTCGGCGAGGTCCTGGACGTGATGCTGCGTCTGCTGCACCCGGTGATCCCGTTCGTCACGGACGCCCTGTGGACCACGCTCACCGGCGGCGAGTCCCTCGTCGTCGCGGACTGGCCGCAGGACTCGGGCTTCCGTGACGAGGCCGCGGAGAAGGAGATCGAGCTGGTCCAGCGCGTCGTCACCGAGGTCCGCCGGTTCCGCAAGGACCAGGGCCTCAAGGACGGCCAGAAGGTCCCGGCCCGCCTGACCCTCGACGGCACCGCGCTGGCCCCGCACGAGGCGGCCATCCGCCAGCTGCTGCGCCTCCAGCCCGAGGGCGACGCCTTCGCGGCGACGGCCACCCTCCCGGTGGCCGGTGCCACGGTCGCCCTCGACCTCTCCGGCACGATCGACGTGGCGGCGGAGCGCAAGCGCCTCGCCAAGGACCTCGCCGCCGCCGAGAAGGAGAAGGCCCAGGCGACGGGCAAGCTGGGCAACGAGGCGTTCCTGGCGAAGGCCCCGGACAACGTGGTGGAGAAGATCCGCGGCCGGCTGGCCAAGGCCGACGAGGACATCGCCCGTATCCAGGCCCAGCTGGACCGCCTCCCGGAGGCGTAGCCGAGGCGTCCCGACAGGCGTCGCCGCAGGCGCCCGGCAGCCCTTTCCACGGGGCCGCCGGGCGCCTGCGCGCATTTCCCGGGTCGCACAGCGCACACCGGCCACCGCCCTACAATCCAAAAGTAGGAACATGACCCTAATGTTCCGTTTTGGTGCCACGTGGCGGAGGGAACGCCCACATGCAGCACAGGGGCCGAACGAGGACGACCCCGCAGCGGGGACTGGTCCCCCTGACGGCCGGCGCGGGCGGCCTGCTCGCCGTGCTCATGGGCCTCGTCTTCCTGATGCTGGTGCTCGCGATCCAGGACGCCCAGCACTCCCTGCTCTCCGCGAGGAGCGGCCGGCCGGCCCTGGACCAGATCGGGGTGGTCCAGGGGACCGTCCTCGACATGGAGGGCGGTCAGCGCAGCTACGTCATCACCCGGCAGGACGAGTTCCTCAAGCCCTGGCAGGCCGCCCGGACCGCGTTCCCCGCACAGGCCCGGCGGCTCGTGGACGTCAGCACGTCCCCCGCTCAGCGGCAGCTCGCCGAGCAGATCCAGCGGTCCGGCCAGTCCTTCGTCGACGACTACTCGGTCCCCCTCGTGGCCGAGGCCCGGCGCGGAGACCCCGACGCGAGCAGCACGGCGCGGACGCTGGAGGGCAGGCAGCGGCTCGACGCGCTCCGGACCCAGTTCTCCCGCTACATCCACGACGAGCGCCTCGCGATCAGCAAGCGCGAGACCGCACTCGAGGCCCGGATGCGGATGCTGACGATCGCCGCGTCCGTCGGCGTCGGCGCGGCGGTCCTCCTGATCGTCGCCTACGGCGCCTACGTGTCCCGGGTGATCGTCTGGCCGGTGCGCAGGATGGCCCGCTTCGCGACCCGGCTCGCCGCCGGGGACATGAGCGCCCGGGTGCCGCCCACCGGGCGCCGGGAGATCGGGCAGCTGGAGACGGCGTTCAACACCATGGCGGGCTCGCTGGAGAAGAGCCACCGGCGACTGCGGCTGCTCTACGACGCCGGTACCGCCCTCGGCAACACCCTGGACGTGGGGCGGACCGCCGACGAGCTGGTGCGGGTGGCCGTCCCCCGCTTCGCCGACTTCGTCACCGTCGACCTGGAGGAGTCCGTGCTGCACGGCGGGGAGCCCACGGCCGCCGAGACCGTCCTGCGGCGCGTCGCCCGGGGCGGCGTCCGCGACGACTCCCCGCTGGACCCCACCGGCGCCCTGATCGCCGTGGACCCGCCGCCCGCCGCCACCCGCCGCACCGTCACCGGCCCGGCCCTCGTCGCCGATCTCCGAGTCACCCGCAGAGCGACGTTTCCCGACGCGCGGCGCACCGAGCAGCTCCTCGACTACGGCATGCGCTCGCTGATCACCGTGCCGCTGTCGGCACAGGGCGTCCTGATGGGGGTGATCGTCTTCTGGCGCACCCGGGACTCCCCGCCGTTCGAGAAGGACGACCTGTCCGACGCGCAGGAGCTCGCGGCGAAGTCCGCGACCGCCATCGACAACGCGCGCCGCTACACCCGGGAGCGCGAGACCGCGCTGGCGCTCCAGCGCAGCCTGCTCCCGCACGTCATGCCCGACTGCCCGAGCGTCGACTTCGCCTACCGCTACCTGCCCACCGGTACCCGGGCCGGGGTCGGCGGCGACTGGCTCGACGTGATCCCGCTGTCGGGCACCCGGATGGCCCTGGTCATCGGGGACGTCGTCGGTCACGGCATCGAGGCCTCCGCCACCATGGGCCGGCTGCGCACGGCGGTGCGCACCCTCGCGGACGTCGACCTGCCCCCCGACGAACTCCTCACCCACCTCGACGACCTCGTCCTGCACCTCGACGACGGCGCCGGGGAACAGGCCGGCGAGGTGGGCTCGACCTGCCTGTACGCCGTGTACGACCCGATCTCGCAGCACTGCTCCCTGGCCAGCGCGGGCCATCCGCTGCCCTTCGTGATCACCCCCCAGGGCGCGGTGGAGCCGGCCCCCGGCGAGGCCGGCCCGCCGCTCGGGCTCGGCGGGCTGCCGTTCGAGACCACCGACCTGGACCTCGCCGAGGGCGCCACCCTCGCCCTGTTCAGCAACGGCCTGGTGCACTCCCGCCACCTCGACCTCGGCCACGGCCTCGACCGGCTGCGCCGCGCGCTCGTCACGTCCGCAGGGAAGGGGGAGCCGCTGGAGGCGGCCTGCGACCGGGTGGTGGCCGCGCTGCGCACCGGCGAACCCGCCGACGACGTCACCCTGCTGCTCGCCCGCACCCGCGCCCTGCCCGGTGATCAGGTGGCCGCCTGGGAGATCCTCGCGGACCCCGAGCACGTCGCCAGGGCCCGGACCCTGACCACCGACCAGCTCGCCGCCTGGAAGCTGGACGAGCTGTCGTTCACCACCGAACTGGTGGTCAGCGAACTCGTCACGAACGCCGTCCGCTACGGCGGCCCCCCGATCCAGCTGCGGCTCATCCGCGACACCAGGACGCTGATCTGCGAGGTCTCCGACGGCAGCAGCACCGCCCCGCACCTGCGGCGGGCCCGGGTCTTCGACGAGGGCGGCCGTGGCCTCCTGCTGGTGGCCCAGCTCACCCGGCGGTGGGGCACCAGGCAGACCGCCGCCGGCAAGACGATCTGGTGCGAGCAGGCGCTTCCGGCGCCCGACGCGTCCACGCGTCCGCAGGGCTCCGTAGACTGGTCCCGTGAGTGATCTGCCCCCGCGCGACCCCCATGAGAGCTTCGACGGCGACTTCGAGGACGCCTTCGAGGACGGCTTCGACGAGATCGTCGCGGCCGAGACGGACCGCGACCCCGATCTCGCGGTGATCGAGGCCGGCAGCCGGACCCTGCGCACCCAGGGCGGCCCGCAGCCGGGCGACGTCCCGGGCCGCCCCGAGGACCCCGAGGTCGACCGGGCCCTGCGCGAGGTGGAGGCGGAGCTCGCCACCCGCTGGGGCGAGACCAAGCTGGAGCCGTCGGTCACCAGGATCGCCGCCCTCATGGACGTGCTGGGCGAGCCGCAGCGGTCCTACCCCTCGATCCACATCACCGGCACCAACGGCAAGACCTCCACCGCCCGCATGGTCGAGGCCCTGCTCGGCGCCTTCGAACTCCGTACCGGCCGCTACACCAGCCCGCACGTGCAGTCGATCACCGAGCGCATCAGCCTCGACGGCGCCCCGATCTCCGCCGAGCGGTTCATCGAGACGTACAACGACATCAAGCCCTACGTCGAGATGGTCGACGCGCAGCAGGAGTACCGGCTCTCCTTCTTCGAGGTGCTCACCGGCATGGCGTACGCGGCCTTCGCGGACGCGCCCGTCGACGTCGCCGTCGTCGAGGTCGGCATGGGCGGCTCCTGGGACGCGACGAACGTCATCGACGGGGACGTCGCCGTCGTCACCCCGATCGGCCTCGACCACACCGACCGGCTGGGCGAAACCACCGCCGAGATCGCCGGCGAGAAGGCCGGCATCATCAAGCAGGACGCCACCGTGATCCTGGCCCAGCAGCCGGTCGACGCGGCGCAGGTGCTCCTCAAGAAGGCCGTCGAGGTGGACGCCACCGTCGCCCGCGAGGGCCTCGAGTTCGGCGTCGTCGCCCGCCAGGTCGCCGTCGGCGGCCAGCTGCTCACCCTGCGCGGCCTCGGCGGCGAGTACGACGAGGTCTACCTGCCCCTGCACGGCCCCTACCAGGCCCACAACGCGGCCGTCGCGCTCGCCGCGGTGGAGGCGTTCTTCGGGGTCGGCTCCCAGCGCCCCGAGCCCCTCGACATCGACACGGTCCGCAAGGCCTTCGCGGCCGTCTCGTCCCCGGGCCGGCTGGAGGTCGTACGACGCTCTCCCACCGTCGTCCTCGACGCCGCCCACAACCCGGCCGGCGCCCTCGCCACCGCCGAGGCCGTCGGTGAGGCCTTCGACTTCAGCCGGCTGATCGGCGTGGTCGGGGCCAGCGGCGACAAGAACGTCCGGGGCCTCCTGGAGGCCTTCGAGCCGATCTTCGCCGAGGTCGTCGTCACCCAGAACTCCAGCCACCGCGCGATGGACGCGGACGAGCTGGCCGCGGTCGCCGTCGAGGTGTTCGGCGAGGACCGCGTCCAGGTCGAGCCGCGGCTGCCCGACGCCCTGGAGGCCGCGATCACGCTGGCCGAGGAGGAGGGCGAGTTCGCGGGCGGCGGTGTGCTGGTCACCGGCTCCGTCATCACCGTGGGCGAGGCCCGACTGCTCCTCGGGAGGGCCTGACCGTGCGCACGCTCTGTTCCTCGACCCTGATCGGCGAGTTCTTCGTCATCGGCTTCGCCGCCCTCGTCGCCATGAAGGACCCCGACCTGTCCACCTCCACGGTGTGGCTCGTCAGCGGCATCGCCATGTTCCTCTGCCTGGCCCTGTGCGGTGTCATCACCCGCCCGGCCGGCATCGCCCTCGGCTGGGCCCTGCAGATCGCCCTGATCGCCTCCGGGATCTTCGTCCCGACCATGTACTTCATGGGCGCGATCTTCGCGGGCCTGTGGTGGGCCTCGGTGCACTACGGAAGAAAGATCGACGAGGCGAAGGCCCGCTTCGCAGCGCAGAACACCCAGGACAGCCCGTCGGGGGTGTGAGGCCGACGACCGGTCCGCACGCCCGTCCGGCGTCTGAGGGCGACGACCGGCCCGCACCCCCTCCAGCCCGTCCGGCGTTTGAGGACGCGGCCGTTCAGGCCGAAGCGGGGGGCCGGGGGCGGCGGCCCCCGAAGACGGCGGACCCATCGACCCGCACACTGTGTAACGGACGCTCAGACCAGCCCTGTAGCCTCTCCTCACCGCACCCGGCCAGTACCGAAGGAGCCCTCCCGTGAGCCAGCGCACCCTCGTCCTGCTCAAGCCCGACGCCGTCCGTCGGGGCCTGACCGGCGAGATCATCAGCCGTATCGAGCGCAAGGCCGGCTGGCAGATCACCGCGCTGGAGCTGCGCACCCTGGAGCGCGCCACGCTGGAGCAGCACTACGCCGAGCACGTCGGCAAGCCGTTCTACGAGCCGCTGGTCGAGTTCATGTCCTCCGGCCCGTCCGTCGCCCTGATCGTCGAGGGCGAGCGCGTCATCGAGGGCATCCGCGCCCTGGCCGGCCCCACCGACCCGATCGCCGCCGCGCCCGGCTCCATCCGCGGTGACTTCGGCGTGATCGTCCGCGAGAACCTGATCCACGCGTCCGACTCGGAGGAGTCCGCCGAACGCGAGGTCAAGATCTTCTTCCCCGGCCGCGCGTAGCCGTCCGAGGCCCGTAAAGGACCCGTACGGAGTTTTCGTGGAAGTTTTTGACGAGGCGTCAGTCCTTTGAGCTGCACGACCTGGGACGGCCGAACGATTTCGGCCGTCCCTCGGCATATGCGTGCCGATCGGGGGAACGAGTGGCCCCGTCGGACCGTCTCCACAAGCGAGGCGGCCGTACACGTGCTGACAATGGCGAAGACCCTCGCGCAGTGTTCGTGCAGGCGCGTCTACCATGGAAGCCTTCACGTCACAGCACCCACTTCGCCGACCTGAAATGCCCTCAAAAGCTCCCGGGAAGGCCAGACGAATCCTGATGGGGAACTCAATGTCGTTCATCGGCCGTGACATGGCTGTCGACCTCGGGACCGCCAACACGCTGGTGTACGTCAGGGGTCGCGGGATCGTACTCAACGAGCCGTCCGTTGTCGCGATCAATACGAACACCGGTGGAATTCTTGCGGTCGGCGCGGAGGCGAAGAAGATGATCGGGCGCACGCCCGGCAACATCGTCGCCGTGCGCCCGCTGAAGGACGGCGTGATCGCCGACTTCGAGATCACCGAGCGGATGCTCCGCTACTTCATCCTCAAGATCCACAAGCGGCGGTACCTCGCGCGGCCGCGTGTGGTCGTGTGCGTGCCCTCCGGCATCACCGGTGTCGAGCGCCGCGCGGTCATCGAGGCGTCGTCGCAGGCCGGTGCCCGCCAGGTGCACATCATCGAGGAGCCCATGGCCGCCGCCATCGGCTCCGGCCTGCCGGTCCACGAGGCCACCGGCAACATGGTGGTGGACATCGGCGGCGGCACCACGGAGGTCGCGGTCATCTCGCTCGGCGGCATCGTCACCGCCCAGTCCATCCGCGTCGCGGGCGACGAGCTGGACAACGCGATCATCCAGCACATCAAGAAGGAGTACTCGCTCCTCCTCGGTGAGCGGACGGCCGAACAGATCAAGATCACGATCGGTTCGGCGTACGACCTCGACTCCGACGAGCACACCGAGATCCGCGGCCGGGACCTGGTCTCCGGCCTGCCCAAGACCGTGGTCATCTCGGCCGCCGAGGTCCGCAAGGCGATCGAGGAGCCGGTCAACGCGATCGTCGACGCCGTCAAGACCACGCTCGACAAGTGCCCGCCGGAGCTGTCCGGCGACATCATGGACAGGGGAATCGTTCTGACCGGCGGCGGAGCCCTGCTGCGCGGTCTGGACGAGCGGCTGCGCCGGGAGACCGGCATGCCGATCCACATCGCCGAGGACCCGCTGGACAGCGTGGCGCTCGGCTCCGGCAAGTGCGTCGAGGAGTTCGAGGCGCTCCAGCAGGTCCTGGACGCCCAGCCGCGCAGATGACGTAACTCTTCGATTCCGCCGTACGAGATGACCCCCTCTCGTGCGGCGGATCGTTGATATGGAGGCATAGGCTCACACAGGGCGAGTTCCCCCCCAACACGCACACAAGCCTCCGCCCCCCCGCAGACCTTCGCACCCCCCACATGCTTCACGAACTCCCGAAATCAAGCTCCGCAAGTTCCTATTGAGGAAGGCACGGCCGCCGCACGTGAGGGACACGAAAGAGAGCCGGCTGCTCCTGGTGCTGCTGATCGCCATCGCGTTCGCGCTGATCACGGTGGACATCCGAGGTGGCAGGAACTCCCCGGTCGACGGCGCCCGGCAGGCCGCGGCCGCGGTCTTCGGCCCGATCGAGAACGGCATGTCGACGGTGGTGGACCCGGTCGGAAACGCCGTCTCCGCCGTCCGTGGCTCCGGCGAACGGCACGACCGGCTGGCCCGGTTGGAGAAGCAGAACGCGACCCTCAAGGCGAAGCTCGGCAGCGACGACCGCAACCGCAGCCGCCTCACCCAGCTCGAGAAGATGCTCAACGTCGCCGCCGAGGGCCAGTACGGCATCAAGGGCGCCCAAGTCATCGCCATAGGGTCGGCGCAGGGCTTCTCCTGGACCGTCACCATCGACGTCGGCTACAACGACGGCATCAAGCGGGACATGACCGTCCTCAACGGCAACGGCCTGGTCGGCCGCGTGACCACGGTCGGCCCGGACGCCTCCACCGTGCTGCTCGCCAACGACCCCGACTTCACCGTCGGCACCCGCATGGAGGGCAGCGACGAACTCGGCTTCGCCTCCGGACAGGGCGACCGCCCGCTGCGCGTCGAACTCCTCGACAGCAAGGCCGAGGTGAAGAAGGGCGACCGGCTCGTCACCTTCGGCTCCCAGGGCGACAAGCCGTTCGTGCCCGGCGTCCCGGTCGGCACGGTCACCCGCGTCGACCCCTCCAACGGCGGCCTGACCCGCACCCTGTACGTCACGCCGTTCGTGTCCTTCACCAAGCTCGACATCGTCGGCGTGGTCGTCGAGGCACCGAAGAAGGACCCGCGCGACACGGTGCTCCCGGCCAAGCCCAGGCCGACCCCCACCCCGACGGTGACCGTCACGGTCACCCCGTCCGCGGACGCGAGCGCCAACGCGTCCGACACCACCGGCGAGCAGCAGTAGGAGCTGAATCCCCCATGCGTGTCAACCGGATCCTGCTCTCCTCCGCCCTGGTCGTCGTCGCCCTGGTGATCCAGGTGAGCGTCCTCGCCCGCCTCCACCTGCCCGGCGCCGTCCCCGACCTCATGCTGCTCACCGTCCTCGGCCTCGCCATGGTGTACGGCCATGTGGGCGGCGCCCTCGTCGGCTTCGGCGCCGGACTCCTCGCCGACCTCGCCCCGCCCGCCGACCACGCGGCCGGCCGCTACGCCCTGGTGCTCTGCGTCGTCGGCTACTTCGCCGGCCTCATCAAGCCGGAGAACGGCCGCCTGAAGTCCGCGACCGGCCCGATGCTCGTCGTGGTCGCCGCCGCCGTCGGCTCCACCCTGCTGTACGCCGGCGTCGGCGCCCTCGTCGGCGACACCGCCGCCCGGCACGTCGGCATGACCAGCCTGCTGATCACGGCCGCCCTGTACGACCTGCTGCTCGCCCCGTTCGTGGTCCCCGGCGTCATGGCTCTGGCCCGCCGCGCCGACAACGACCCGCTCACCGAGGCCAACTCCGGCGGCAAGGCGGGCGACATCTCCTCGGGCTGGATCTCCTCCGGTACCGGCATGCGCATCGGCGGCCAGCGCGGCGGCCTCGGCGGCCTCAGGGCCAAGGCCCGCACCCGCACAGTCCGCGTCGGCCGCATCAAGGGGGTCAAGCGCCTGTGAACGCGGGTGAGTTCACCCGAACGGGTGCGCGGGGGCGGAACGCGGCCTCACAGGTAGATCGTTCATCATTCGTACGCGCACGCGCATTTGTGCCGGGAGAGGGGGAGACAGCCCAGTGACCAACATTCCCGAGACCGGTCGGACCCCACGCGTCCAGATCCGCCTCGTCGTCATCCAGATCCTCGTCCTCTCCCTGCTCGGCACCCTCGGCGGCCGCCTGTGGTACCTGCAGATCCGGGAGGGCTCCGAGTACCAGAAGGAGGCCTCCGGCAACCACGTCCAGCAGGTCGTCGACCCCGCCGTGCGCGGCTCGATCCTGGACGCCCGCGGAGTCCCCCTCGCGGACAACGAGACCCGGCTGGTCGTCTCCGCCTCCCGCACCGACCTGCTCAAGCAGAAGGACGACGGCAAGGCGGTCCTGACCAAGCTCGCGGGAGTCCTCGGGATGAAGCCCGAGGAGGTCATGCAGAAGGTCCGCCTCTGCGACGCCAAGACCCCCCAGCCCTGCTGGAACGGCTCGCCGTACCAGCCGATCCCGATCACCGACAAGGCCACCGCCAAGCAGGCCCTGCAGATCCGCGAGCGCTCCGAGGACTTCCCCGGCATCACCGCCGAGCCCGAGGCGGTCCGCCGCTACGCGAGCCCCGGCAAGTCCAACACCGCCCAGGTCCTCGGCTACCTCTCCCCGGTCACCGACGACGAGATCCAGCAGGCCAAGGACACCTCCTCCCCGTACCTGCGCTCCGACCAGGTCGGCCGGTCGGGCCTGGAGCGCGAGTACGACAAGGAGCTGCGCGGCAAGGCGGGCGTCACCCGCTACGAGGTCGACAACCTCGGCCGCGTCATCGGCAAGGCCAAGTCCGACGCCGCCGAGCCCGGTTCCAACCTGGTCACCAGCATCGACTCCCGCGTCCAGCGGGTCGCCGAGAACGAGCTGGACAAGGCGATGAAGGCCGCCCGCCAGCAGTACGACAGCATCACCCACGAGAACTACAAGGCCGACTCCGGCGCCGTCATCGTGATGGAGGCCAAGACCGGCCGGATCGTCGCCATGGCCTCCGCGCCGACCTACGACCCGAACGTGTGGGTCGGCGGCATCTCCGCCAAGGACTACCAGGCCCTCACCGGCAAGAACTCCGACTACCCGCTGCTCAACAGGGCCATACAGGGTCAGGCGGCCCCCGGTTCGACGTTCAAGGTGGTCTCCACCGCCGCCGCGGTCAACGCCGGCTACGCCTGGGACGGCGGCTACCCCTGCACGAGCTCCTACTCGGTGGGCGGCCAGGTCTTCAAGAACTTCGAGGGCGAGAACTTCGGCGACATCTCCCTGGGCCGCGCCCTGGAGGTCTCCTGCGACACCGTCTTCTACGGCCTCGCCGACCGCGAGTGGAAGAAGGACGGCGGCATCAACCCCAAGCCGGGCGAGCCGAAGGACTACTTCTTCAAGACCGCCCACCAGTTCGGCCTCGGCAAGGAGACCGGCATCGACCTGCCCAACGAGGTCACCGGCCGCGTCCCCGACCGCCAGTGGAAGATCGACTACTGGAAGGCCAACAAGGACGCCTGGTGCAAGTCCGGGAAGAAGGACGGCACCTACGTCGAGAAGATCGAGTACGAGAACTGCCTCGAAGGCAACAAGATGCGCGAGGGCGACGAGATCAACTACTCCATCGGCCAGGGCGACACCCTCGTCACGCCGATACAGGAGGCGATGATCTACGGCGCCGTGGCCAACGGCGGCACCGAGTACCAGCCGACCATCGGCAAGGCGATCGTCAGCGCCGACGGCAGGACCGTCCAGGAGATCAAGCCCAAGGTGGTCCGCAAGCTGCCGGTCACCCAGGCCACCCTCAAGGGCATGGACGAGGCCTTCGCCGGCGTCATCACCCGCGGTACGGCGGCCTGGAAGTTCGGCGGCTGGCCCCAGGACAAGATCGCCCTGCACGGCAAGACCGGTACTGCCGAGGTCTACGGCAAGCAGACCACGTCCTGGCTCGCCACCTACAGCAAGGACTACACGGTCATCATGACCATCTCCCAGGCCGGTACCGGTTCCGGTGCCTCCGGTGAGGCGGTCCGCAACATCTACAGCGCCCTGTACGGCGTGTCGGCCGACGGCTCCATCGACAAGAACAAGGCGCTGCTCTACACCCCGCAGAAGGGCCTGCCGAAGGTCCGCACGGACGGCACGATCGAGTCCCCGAAGATCTCCAAGGACCCGGCGAAGGACTTCCAGGTCTACTCCCAGCAGGGCGACAAGAACACCGACAACGGGCAGACCCCGGCCGCCACCACGGCCTCCCCGTCCACGGGCAACCGTGACACCCGCAGACGAGCCCGCAAGCGGGGAAGCCGGAGGATGCTCACATGACCGGCGTCAACAGCTTCTCCGTCTCCGGGTACGGCCCGGCGCGGGCCGGCTGGACCCGGCTCCTCGCCCGGGACTCGCTGACCCGCCGCCTGGACTGGCCGATGCTGGTGGCGGCGGTCGCCCTGTCCCTGCTCGGCTCGGTGCTGGTCTACTCGGCGACCCGCAACCGCACCGAGATCAACCAGGGCGACCAGTACTACTTCCTGGTCCGGCACCTGATGAACACCGGCATCGGGCTCGTCCTGATGATCGGCACCATCTGGGTCGGCCACCGCCAGCTCCGCAACGTCGTGCCGATCCTCTACGGCCTCTCCCTGGTGGGCATCCTCGCGGTGCTCACCCCGCTGGGCGCCACCATCAACGGCAGCCGCAACTGGATCGTCTTCGGCGGCGGTTTCTCGCTGCAGCCCGCCGAGTTCGTGAAGATCACGATCATTCTGGGCATGGCGATGATACTGGCGGCGCGGGTCGACGCCGGTGACAAGAAGTACCCCGACCACCGCACCGTCCTGCAGTCCCTGGGCCTGGCCGCGGTCCCGATCCTGATCGTGCTGCTCATGCCCGACCTCGGCACGGTCCTGGTCATGGTCACCATCATCCTCGGCGTGCTGCTCGCCTCCGGCGCCTCCAACCGCTGGGTCTTCGGCCTGCTCGCCACCGGCGTGATCGGCTGTGTCGTCATCTGGCAGCTGCACATCCTGGACCAGTACCAGATCGCCCGCTTCGCCGCCTTCGCCAACCCGAGCCTCGACCCGGCCGGCGTCGGCTACAACACCAACCAGGCCCGCATCGCCATCGGTTCCGGCGGCCTCACCGGCGCGGGCCTGTTCCACGGCTCGCAGACCACCGGCCAGTTCGTCCCCGAGCAGCAGACCGACTTCGTCTTCACGGTCGCGGGGGAGGAGCTGGGCTTCGTCGGCGCCGGCCTGATCATCGTGCTCCTCGGGGTCATCCTGTGGCGCGCCTGCCGTATCGCCCGCGAGGCGACCGAGCTGTACGGCACGATCGTCGCGGCGGGGATCGTGGCATGGTTCGCGTTCCAGGCGTTCGAGAACATCGGCATGACCCTCGGCATCATGCCGGTCACCGGCCTGCCGCTGCCGTTCGTGTCGTACGGCGGTTCCTCGATGTTCGCGGTGTGGGTGGCGGTGGGGCTGCTGCAGTCGATCAGGGTGCAGCGGCCGATGTCGGCATAGTCGGCTCCGCCCCGGGGAACTCAGGGAGGTGAACACATCAACCGATCTGTTCACCTCCCGTACCGATTCAGTCTTCCTCCGATTCACCCACCTTGGCCTCTGCCTCTGCGGCGGCCCGACCACTAGATTCAACTCATGGCGGATACGAAGCGCGAAATCGAGCGCAAGTACGAATCCGATGACAGCGGCCTGCCCGATCTGACCGGCGTCGCAGGAGTGGCGAACGTCGTGGACAAGGGCACCGCCGACCTCGACGCGACCTACCACGACACCTCCGACCTGCGTCTGGCCTCGGCCAAGGTCACCCTGCGCCGCCGCAGCGGAGGCAGCGACGCCGGCTGGCACCTCAAACTCCCCGTCGCACCCGGCGTCCGGGACGAGATCCATGCCCCCCTCTCCGACACCCTCCCCGACGAACTCGCCGCCCTGGCCCGCTCCCGGGTCCGCGAGGGCCAGCTGGTCCCGGTGATCCGGCTGCGCACCACCCGCGACGTCCAGCACCTCGTCGACGCCGACGGCGCCCTGCTCGCCGAGGTGAGCGTGGACCGCGTCCGGGCCGACCGGCTCTTCGGCGGCGACGGCAAGGCACAGTGGACCGAGATCGAGGTGGAACTCGCCGACGGCGGCGACCCCGCCTTCCTCGACAAGGTGGAGAAACGGCTGGGCAAGGCGGGCGTACGCCCCTCGAAGTCCGCATCGAAGCTCGCCCGCGCCCTGGCCGAGACGAAGGGCGGCAAGCCGCGCCCGCCGAAGACCGCCTCCGCCGCGCCCGTCACGGCGGGCGACCACGTCATGGCCTACGTCCGCGCCCAGCGCGACGCGATCGTCGAGCTCGACCCCGCCGTGCGCCTGGACACCGAGGAGGGCGTGCACGACATGCGGGTCGCCACCCGCCGGCTGCGCAGCACCTTCCGCACCTTCGGCAAGGTCCTCGACCGCCAGGTCACCGACCCGATCGCCGACGAGCTGAAATGGCTGGCAGGCGAACTGGGCGTGGGCCGCGACCAGGAGGTCCTGGCCGAACGCCTGATGTCGGCCCTCGCCGACGTGCCCCCCACCCTCGTCCACGGCCCCGTCCACGACCGCATCCAGCGCTGGGCCGAGGCGAGCGAACGCGGCTCCCGCAGCCGGCTCCTCGGCGTCCTCGACTCCACCCGCTACCTGGCGCTCCTCGACACCCTGGACACCCTGGCCGCCGACCCGCCCCTGCTGAAGGCCGCCGCCAAGGACCCCGAGAAGGTCCTCACCAAGGCCGTCCACAAGGACTTCGCCAAGGTCACCGACCTGATCGAGACGGCCATGGCAGAGCCCCCCGGCCACGACCGCGACCTCGGCCTGCACGAGGCCCGCAAGAAGGCCAAGCGCACCCGCTACGCGGCCGAGGCCGCCCGCCCCGCCCTCGGCAAGCCGGCCAAGACCATGGTCAAGTCCATGAAGTCCCTGCAGACCATGCTCGGCGAGCACCAGGACAGCGTCATGGCTCGCGAGACCTTGCGCGAACTGTCCGCGGTGGCCCACGCGGCCGGGGAGAGCGCGTTCACGTACGGGCTGCTGTACGGCCGCGAGGAGCAGCGGGCGGCGGCGGTGGAGGCGGAGGCGCCCGGGGCCTGGGAGGACATCAAGGCCGGGGCTCCGGTGTGATCCGGGCGTACGGGGGAGTCCGCCGACCGGGTTAGGCTTGATGGTCACCCTTCCCGGCCACCGGCCGGGGGGCGCCCCCCAGCCACCTCACAAAGGTCCGCGAGATGCCTGCCGAAGCCGCCGCTCAGGTCGCCGAGTCTGTGTTCCCGCAGCTCGAAGCACTGCTCCCGCATGTGCAAAAGCCGATCCAGTACGTCGGCGGAGAGCTCAACTCCACGGTCAAGCCGTGGGAGGCCTGCGACGTCCGCTGGGCGCTCATGTACCCGGACGCCTACGAGGTCGGCCTGCCCAACCAGGGCGTCATGATCCTCTACGAGGTACTCAACGAGCAGGAGGGCGTCCTCGCCGAGCGCACGTACAGCGTGTGGCCGGACCTGGAGGCGCTCATGCGCGAGCACCGGGTCCCGCAGTTCACGGTGGACAGCCACCGCCCGGTGAAGGCCTTCGACGTGTTCGGCCTGTCCTTCTCCACGGAGCTGGGCTACACCAACATGCTCACGGCCCTCGACCTGGCCGGCATCCCCCTGGAGTCCAAGGACCGCACCCTCGACGACCCGATCGTCCTCGCGGGCGGCCACGCGGCCTTCAACCCGGAGCCGATCGCGGACTTCATCGACGCGGCGATCATCGGCGACGGCGAGCAGGCCGTCCTCGACATGACGAAGATCATCCGGGAGTGGAAGGCGGAGGGCCGCCCCGGCGGCCGCGAGGAGGTCCTCCTCCGCCTGGCGAAGACCGGCTCCGTCTACATCCCGGCGTTCTACGACGTCGAGTACCTCCCCGACGGCCGGATCGCCCGCGTGGTCCCCAACAGGTCGGGCGTCCCGTGGCGCGTCTCCAAGCACACCGTCATGGACCTGGACGAGTGGCCGTACCCCAAGCAGCCCCTCGTCCCGCTCGCCGAGACGGTCCACGAGCGCATGTCCGTCGAGATCTTCCGCGGCTGCACGCGCGGCTGCCGCTTCTGCCAGGCCGGCATGATCACCCGCCCGGTGCGCGAGCGCTCGATCACCGGCATCGGTGAGATGGTCGACAAGGGCCTCAAGGCGACGGGCTTCGAGGAGGTCGGGCTGCTCTCGCTGTCGAGCGCCGACCACTCGGAGATCGGCGACATCGCCAAGGGCCTGGCCGACCGCTACGAGGAGGACAAGATCGGCCTGTCCCTCCCCTCCACCCGCGTCGACGCCTTCAACATCGACCTGGCCAACGAACTGACGCGCAACGGCCGCCGCTCCGGCCTCACCTTCGCCCCCGAGGGCGGCTCGGAACGCATCCGCAAGGTCATCAACAAGATGGTCTCCGAGGACGACCTGATCCGCACCGTCTCGACGGCCTACGGCAACGGCTGGCGCCAGGTGAAGCTGTACTTCATGTGCGGCCTGCCCACCGAGACCGACGACGACGTCCTCCAGATCGCCGACATGGCGACGAAGGTCATCGCCAAGGGCCGCGAGGTCTCCCGCTCGAACGACATCCGCTGCACGGTCTCCATCGGCGGCTTCGTGCCCAAGCCCCACACCCCCTTCCAGTGGGCCCCGCAGCTCTCCGCCGAAGAGACCGACGCCCGCCTGGAGAAGCTCCGCGACAAGATCCGAGGCGACAAGAAGTACGGCCGCTCGATCGGCTTCCGCTACCACGACGGCAAGCCCGGCATCGTCGAGGGCCTCCTCTCCCGCGGCGACCGCCGCATCGGCGCCGTCATCCGCGCCGTCTACGAGGACGGCGGCCGCTTCGACGGCTGGCGCGAGCACTTCTCCTACGACCGCTGGATGGCCTGCGCCGACAAGGCCCTCGCCCCCTCCGGCGTCGACGTCGACTGGTACACCACCCGCGAGCGCACCTACGAGGAGGTCCTCCCCTGGGACCACCTCGACTCGGGCCTGGACAAGGACTGGCTCTGGGAGGACTGGCAGGACGCCCTCGACGAAACAGAGGTCGAGGACTGCCGCTGGACCCCCTGCTTCGACTGCGGGGTGTGCCCGCAGATGGACACCAGCATCCAGATCGGCCCGACGGGCAAGAAGCTGCTGCCGCTGACGGTCAAGAAGGACGCCCCGACCAGCGGACACAGTCACTGAGGTGACCGAGGCTCTGGCGCGGATCGCTGATGCCCTGGCGGGGGCGAGTGAGGACGATGTGGTTGCCGCCCTGGCCGCCGCCGGCGTCTCAGCGCGGCAGCCGTCGACGGCCCGACGCGCTCCTCAGACACCCTTGCCGGGGCCTGGAGGCGCTTCGGACATCTACTCGGAGGTGGAGTGGGTCTGAGCCGCTGTAGGGCTTCTGCGGGACAGCGAAGGCTTCCGAGCCCCCTCTGAGATCTGGAGCGGCTCGTGGTGTCATGTCAGTTCTGGCATTCGCCGGTGGATGCCGACATGGCCTTGGTCACGGTGACAGCTGGGTCGGCTGAGTCCTCGGTCGGTGTGCAGCACGAGGTGACGCCACAGCACCAACACCGTTGCGTTTACGTCCGTGAGCGGTTTGCGAGTCCGTGTTCGAAGAACGTGACGGTGGCGTGGATGGTGTAGTTCTGGCTGATCGTTGGGTGTTGTCCGGCGTTCGGTCCGTACTTGCTGGTGGGGTTCTTGCGGGTGCGGGCCTTGACGCGGTGCCGGTGGCGGGTGGGGTGCAGGGCGTCGAGGGCGGCCCGGCCGATGGTGCCGACGAGGTCGGCGGGTCCCGCTGGGGGCAGGATTGCGGTCGCGGTGGTGACGGTGTCGGCGGTTGTGGTCTGCAGGACGGTGAAGCTGATGCGGTCCATGTCCATCCCGGCCGGGTGCAGACGGTGTCGGCGGCAGCGCGAACCAGGGCCTGGTAGGTGGCCAGCAGCGCATAGACCTCCTGGTCAAGGCCCTGAAGGCTGCGGGAGCGCAGGACACGGCCATCCAGCATGGTCGCCTTGATCGAGAAAGACGTCGTTTCCGACTGCCGCCACTCATGGTAAAGATCAACAAGCTCGGTGGCCGGGTGGACAGCCGGGTCGAGGAGGCTGGTGAGCAGGCGCCACTGCTCGGTGCGGACGGTGCCGTCGGCCAGGGTGACGGTCACGGACGCCTCGATGACGCGGACGGTCAGCAGGACCGGCAGGACGCCGTAGCCGATCCGGGCCAGGTAGGAGCCGTCGCCCAGGTGCCGGAAGGGGGTGGGTATCCGGCGGTCAGAGGAGCGCACCAGGAACTGCGCGCCGGCGGCCTGGACGTCCCGGGCGAACTCGGCTCCGTCGAAGCCGGCATCGGCCAGCAGGAGCATGGTGCGGTCCAGCACATTCAGCAGGCGGGCTGCGTTAGTGAGTTCGCCGTCACTCTCGGGGCCGAACGCGGCGGCCAGGATCGCACGGGTGCCGCACTCGACCAGGACCACGAGTCGCAGCAGCGGGTAGCCGAACTCCACGCTCTCGCCGCTCGCTTGGCATAGCGCCAGGTCAGCGCCTCCTCATCGGGCACGTGCAGCAAAGTGCCGTCCACGGCCACAGTCCGAAGCCCTCGATAGAACGAACCGGTCTGCCCAAGGTGGGCGACGGGCCCGGCGAGGATCTCGAACAGCCGCCGCAGCGGTGCCGCTCCTACGCGCCGTCGGGCACGGGAAAGTGAGGAGATCGCCGGACGCACCAACGGCAGTCCGTCCAGTTCCGCTGTCAACTTGCCCCACACGCCCCGGTAGGAGCAGTCCTCGAACAGTGCCAGCGCGAGGACGAAGTAGACCACGACCCGGGACGGCAGCAGCCGCAGCCGCTTCTCGCGTGACCCGGTCTCCTCGATCACCGCGTCCACCAGCACGAAGTCCACAGTCTGGGTCAGCTCGCCCAAGTGGCCGGGCGCGTACACACCCCCGCCCGCCTCGATCGTGCGCGTAATGACAGACTTCTCCTGCAACGGGACTCCCGGTGATCACCTTGCCGACAACAAGTTGATCTATCAGGACGTCCCGTTGCATCATTCACCCGGGCTTGACCTCCGACTCAAGACTCAAACGCAACGGTGTTGACTTCACCGCACCCAGCCGCTTGTTCCCGGGCTGTTGGATCGAGGACCGGCTTTCGGAGACCGGTCGTGATCGCGGACATAGACGGTGACTCGCGCCCCGTTGACATGGAGTGTTCGGTACTCGCGGAAGTGGCGCCGCAGGGTGCTTGTTTTCGCTTCCTCCTCCTGCGGGTTGGTCGGCGAGTGCGCACCCGCAGCGCGGACCACGACGATCCGGTCGAACTCCAGCATGCGTGCCGCTATGTCCCGGGCGGGCAGCTCGACGCCGGCGAGCGTGTTCGACGCAATGGGATCCTGTGCCAGGGCGAGATCCGTGAGGGAGCGGGTGTCCTCGGGGTCGGCCCCGGTCAAAATCCGTTGCTGTCCGTAGAGGTAGAGCAACCCGTCGCCCGGACGGCCCTGCTCACGTACGGCGGCGCCGATCGCGGTGGCGTCGTTGCTCCGGCTCTGGGGCGTCCGCAGCCACAGGCTCGGCTGGACGAGCGCGGCCAGTGCGGCGACCGCCGCAGCCCACGAGATCCACACGGTGCGGGCGGTCCGCCGCCGGTGGAAGTAGTCCATCCAGGCCCCCAGCAGCAAGGCGACCCCGATGTCGCCGTAGAGCACATAGCGGTCGACGAAGAGAGGCTTGACCAGTGAGGCGATCAGCAGCAGAAGCCCCGGAAGCACGAGGATCGGCACGGCCAGCGCGGACAGCCCCACGGGCCCCCTCCTCCGCAGCGGCGTTAGGGCACACGCCACGCCCACGACCGCTCCGACCAGGAAGTACGGCAGCCGCACCGGTCCGCCGATCCAGGACACCGGCTCCGACTGCCCGGCGCTGAGGACCGCCAGCGGCGACAGCCCTGCCACCACACCCGCGGCAGCCGCGCTCCACGCCTTCAGGACCGGTCGTGGTACACGGGAGACGGCCAGGGTGATGCCGTGCGCGGCCAGGGCGAGGACCGCGAACTCATGGAGCAGACAGGCCAGCAGCATGGTGGCGCCGTAGACCGCCCACCGCCACCGGGTGCGATGCGGGACGCCGGCCACGAGCGCATAGGTGGCCCAGGTGACCAGGGCGCAGACCATGGCGTACGAGCGGCCTTCCTGCGCGTACTTCTGCACCTGGGGAAGGAGCGGGAACACCAGCCCGGCCAGCAGTCCGGCCCGGGGCCCCGCCAGGCGCAGCCCCAGAAGCCCGACTCCGCTCGCTGCCACGGACATCGCCAGCACGGACGGCAGCCGCAACGTCAGCAGCCCTGCGCCGAAGAGTCCGAAGATCTCGTGCATCACGGCGTAGTAGAGGGCATGGACCAGATCGATGTGCTGGGCGGTGTGCCATATCTGCGAGAGATCGCGGTGTGCGAGCTGGTAGGTGACGGACTCATCCCCCCACATGGTGTTCTGCCTGCGGATACCCCAGAGCCCCAGGGCGATGGTCAGCGCCAGGGGCGCGATGACGACAACGGCCGGGGTCGGGCCCGGTGTTTGTCGGCGGGCGGGTACGGGAGGGGAGACCCTCCTGGCCATCGCGGGGGCGCGTTCATCAAGGGACATCGGTGACAGGGCCTTTCAGCAGGCAGCGGCGGAGGAACTCCGTCAGCGTGCCGGGACCTCATTGACCGGATGCTGACCCAACCTGACTGGCCGATCAGGAAGGCGCGCCAGCACTGTGCGAGGCTGCACCACATGCGCATCCTGGTGGTCGAAGACGAGGTGGACCTTGCCCACACCCTGCACACCGGTCTGACCGCCGAGGGCTACAGCGTCGACCTCGCCCATGACGGCAGGCAGGGACTGTGGATGGCCCGGACCGGCGAATACGCTCTCGTCGTGCTGGACTTGATGCTGCCCGGACTCAACGGCTACAAGCTCTGCGCCCAGTTGCGCCGGGAGGGAAACGCGACCCCCATCCTCGTACTGACCGCCAAGGACGGGGAGTGGGACCAGGCAGAGGCCCTGGACACGGGGGCCGACGACTACCTGGCCAAACCCTTCTCCTACCTGGTGCTCGTCGCACGGCTGCGGGCCTTGGTCAGACGGACCGCCGCCGTCGCCCCGCCCGTCCTTGCCGTGGGCGACCTCTCCCTGGACATCGCCGGCCGGGTCTGCCGCCGGGCCGGCACCCGGGTGGATCTCACCCCCCGGGAGTTCGCCGTGCTGGAGCTGCTGGCCCGCCGGGCGGGCCAGGCGGTCTCCAAGGCGGATCTGCTCTATCACGCGTGGCCCGACGAAGCCCTGGATCCCAACCTGGTGGAGGCGCGGGTCAGCGCGCTGCGCAAGAAGGTGGACGCGGCGTTCGACCGGCAGTCCCTGCAGACCGTACGGGGCACCGGTTACCGGCTGGTGGACGACCGTGAACGCGACTGAGTGGCGGCGCCGTTGGTGGCCGCGTTCGGTACGAGCCCGCACGGCACTGGCCGCCGCCTCGGCCGCCGCTGTCATCCTGGCCGGCATCGGCTGGTGGGTCCACCGCGACGTCTATCGCCAGAGCACACAGATCGCCCAAGGGCAGGCGGAGGAACAACTGCTGGCCTTCGTCGATCAGCTGAAGGAGGGCGCGGTTCCCGCTCGCCGAAGCACCGTGCCGTACGAGATCGTCGCGACCGGCCGACGCGCCGCTGTCGCCTACGGCGGAGGCATGGAGGAGTTCGACCCCGGCACCCGCCATGTGCTGCCCGCCCCACCGAAGGCAGAGCTGCCCGCCCCACCCGATGACGGGGGCTGGGGCTACGGGACCCGCCCCATCCGTATACCGGCGCGCCAGGACGCCAAGCCCGGGGACCGGTTCGGCAAGGACGGTGGGACCTACCTGGTCATGTACCACGACATCAGGGCCGATGAACTGAGCCGTGACAAAGTCGCCGCTCTGGGCGTCGCCGCCGACGCCCAGCTGCGGGTCTACGTGGTGGTGCTCCCGCACGCAGGCGAGGACATCGCCGAGGCGATCACCGAGGATACCGACCGCCTGCTGCTGCGAGCCGGACTGGCCGGCCTCGTACTGATCGCCGCCGTCGCCTACTTCGCCATCCGCATCGCGCTACGGCCGGTCGAAGCCATCCGCGTCCTCACCGCCTCGGTCACCGCCACCAACCCGCGCGAACGCGTCACCGTCCCCGCCACAGGACACGAGATCACCGCCCTGGCCACCACCATCAACACCACCCTCCAGCGCCTCGACAACGCCGCTGCCCAGCAACGCCGCTTCGTCGCGGACGCCTCCCACGAACTGCGCAGCCCCCTCACCACCCTGCTGACCAGCCTGGAGGTCGCCCTCGTCTACCCGGAACGTACTGACTGGCCCGCCGCGGCCGCCACCGCCGCACGACAGACCCGCCGCCTCCAGGCCCTCGCCGAAGACCTGCTGCTACTCGCGCGTCTCGACACCCGCGCCCCGGCGGCCGACGCAGGCACCGTCGACCTGACGAACCTCGCCTCCCGGCTGACCGAGCAATACCCCCTCGTCGAAAGGCCGTTGACCCTCACCTGCGACAGCACCGCCCCCGCATACGTACACGGAAACCCCGACGAGTACGAACGGCTGCTGCGCAACCTCGTCGACAACGCAGCCCGTCACGCCGCGCACCGCATCCAGATCACCGTCCGCAACGAGGACGACTGGGCTGTCCTCACGGTGCACGACGACGGACCGGGCGTCCCCGCCGAGGACGCCGAGCGCATCTTCGAACGCTTCGTCCGCCTCGACGACGCCCGCTCCCGTGAGCAGGGCGGCACCGGCCTGGGCCTCGCCATCGCCCGCGACCTCGCCCACCGCCACCAGGGCACCCTCACGCTCACCCCGCGGACCCTCGGAGCCTGCTTCCAGCTACGTCTTCCCCTAGCCCTCACCCCGGCCGAGAAATGACGCGCTTCACCGCGGCAGCCCACTGACCCCTGGAGCCCTTCGACGCTGCCGCGGCCTACCACGCTGCCAGCACCCCCGACCATGTGGGCGGGGACTGGTACGACGCCCTGTTGGTGCCCGACGGAGCTTGCGCCGCCGTCATCGGTGACGTCGTCGGACACGACCTCCAGGCGGCCGCCGCCATGGCTCAGACCCGCAGCATGCTGCGTGCCCTGCTTTACGATCGCCGTACCTCGCCCAGCGCTGTCCTCGCGCACCTCGACCGCACCCTCCAGGCCATCACGGACAGTCCCGTGACCACTGCGTGCCTTGCCCGGATCGAACTCGCGCCGTCGGCCGGTTGGACGTTGCGCTGGAGTACTGCAGGACGCCCTCCGCCTTTGGTGATCAGCCCCGATCGCCGGGCCAGCCACTTGCTCGCGGATCCTGATCCGTCCCTCGGCGTCGACAGCACTGCACGACGCCACAACCACGCCCATCCCCTTCCCGCCGATGCCACAGTCGTCTTCTTCACCGATGGGCTCGTCGAACACCGTCACCACTCACTGGAGGCAGGCTTGCAACGGCTCGCCGCCGTCCACGTCGACCTGCCCGTGGCCGACCTCGTCCGCGTCCTGATCGAGGAGCACCCCAGCGACGGACACGACGACATGGCAGTGCTCGCCCTCCGAGCTCCGCAGGTCCGATCTTCGAGGCCAGACAAGTAAGTGCATCGGACGAACCAGGGCTGGTTCGACAGCGTGACCAAGGGCCTGACGTCCCCTCGTGGCTGGGGCGGGCCGCGGTTTGCGGCTGAGCCTGCCCGCAGATGGACACCAGCATCCAGATCGGCCCGACGGGCAAGAAGCTGCTGCCGCTGACGGTCAAGAACGCTGCCCCCGCGCCGAGTGGACACGCTCACTGAGGCGAGTGAGCCACTGAGGCGCATCGCGGATGTGCCGGTGGGGGCGATGGAGGGCGAGGTTGTCGCTGTGGGCGGCTGACGGCTTGCTGGGGCCTCCTCGTGGTGCCTCAGCTCTGGCAGCCGCAGCCTGATGCGGCCTTGGCGTCTGTGACCGTGACGGCCGGGTCGGTGGAGGTCTCGGCCGGAGTGCAGCAGGAGTTCACGCCGCAGCAGGTGTCGGAGGGCTCCTTGGCTTCGGTCGCTTCGGTCGCTGCGGTGGGCTTGGTGGCGCGCACGATCGCAGAGTGCATGCCGTCGGCCACGCCGTGGGTCGGAGTGATCTCGACGTCGGTGAAGCCCGCCGCTGCGAGGCCTTCGCGGTACTCGCTGAAGGAAAGGGCGCCGGCGATGCAGCCGACGTGGTCGCCGCGCTCGGCTCGCTGCTCGGGTGTCAGGGAGTCGTCCGCGACGACGTCGGACACGCCGAGGCGGCCGCCGGGCTTCAGGACGCGGAACGTCTCCGTGAACACCGCTGCCTTGTCCGTGGACAGGTTGATCACGCAGTTGGAGATCACGACGTCGATGGTGTTCGCGGGCAGCGGGACGGCCTCGATGGTGCCCTTGAGGAACTCGACGTTCGTGGCGCCCGCCCTCGCGGCGTTGGCCAGGGCCAGGGAGAGCATTTCCTCGGTCATGTCGAGTCCGTACGCCTTGCCCGTCGGGCCGACGCGCCGGGCGGAGAGCAGGACGTCGATGCCGCCTCCGGAACCGAGATCGAGGACACGTTCCCCTTCGTGCAGCTCGGCCACCGCGGTGGGGTTGCCGCAGCCGAGGGAGGCGGCGAGGGCCTCGGCGGGGAGTGCCTCCCGCTCGTCGGCCGGGTAGAGGGCGGAGCCGAAGTTCTCGTCGATCTCGACGGGGTCCGACCCGCAACAGGCGGTGCCGCCTTCGGTGACCTTGACGGCTGCTGCCGCGTAACGCCGGCGGACGGTTTCGCGTAGGTCTGTGGACTTGTCGGGCATGACTCGCTCCTGGATCGTGGGGCATGACGGCGCCCCGGAACGGCTTGTATTGACGTTCATCGATGCAACCTTGCGCCTTGGATCGAGGAACGTCAATATAGAGGCATGTCGAAACAAGAGCTGAAGATCCTCGGCCAGGACGGCGATGACGCCTGCTGCGAGGGGCTGGCCACGGCGCCCCTGGACGAAGAGCAGGCGGCCGGCCTGGCGAAGACCTTCAAAGCCCTGGGCGACCCGGTGCGTCTGCGGCTGATGTCGATGATCGCTTCGCGGGAGGGCGGCGAAGTCTGTGTCTGTGAGCTGACCCCCGCTTTCGATCTGTCGCAGCCCACGATCTCGCACCATCTGAAGCTGCTCCGGCAGGCGGGGCTCATCGACTGCGAGCGACGCGGCACCTGGGTCTACTACTGGATCCTGCCGACCGCCCTCGACCGCTTGGCCGGCTTCCTGGCCATGCCGCACGCGGCAAAGGCATCCGTGTGAACGCGCCCCTCGGCCGCCGCGTCGCTGCCGAAGCGGTGGGGACCGCCGGCCTGGTGGCCGTGGTCGTCGGCTCCGGGATCCAGGCGACCGAACTCTCACGTGACGTGGGCGTCCAACTGCTCGCCAACTCGATTTCCACGGTCTTCGGCCTGGGCGTGTTGATCGTGCTCCTCGGGCCGGTCTCAGGTGCGCACTTCAACCCTGCTGTCACCCTTGCGGCATGGTTCGCCGACCGGAGGAGCGGCAGCGGGCTGAGCCTGCTGGACGCGACCGCGTACGTCGCGGCGCAGATCACGGGAGCCGTCGCCGGTGCGGTCCTGGCCGACGCCATGTTCGCCGAACCCCTGGTGAAGTGGTCCACGCACGACCGCTTCGCAGGACACCTGTGGCTGGGGGAAGTCGTGGCGACTGCCGGGCTCGTTCTGCTGATCTTCGGCCTGAACCGGACGGGGCGCGGGCGATTGGCTCCGGGGGCTGTGGCGTCCTTCATCGGGGCCGCCTACTGGTTCACCTCTTCCACCTCGTTCGCGAACCCCGCGGTGACGATCGGCCGGACGTTCACCGACACCTTCGCCGGGATCGCCCCGGCGTCCGTCGCGCCGTTCATCGCGGCACAACTGGTGGGCGCCGCCGCCGGCCTGGGCCTGGTGGCGTTGGTCTTCGGGACCGCCGTTCCCGCCGGAACCGATGCCGTCATGCCGCAAGGCGACACCGAACTCGCTGTTTCCCCTCGCTGACCCCCTTCCAAGGAACTTCCGTCGTGACCGACTCCACCCCGCGCCCCTCCGTTCTGTTCGTCTGCGTCCACAACGCCGGGCGCTCTCAGATGGCTGCCGCCTTCCTCACCCACCTCGCCGGGGACAGGGTGGAGGTCCGCTCGGCCGGCTCCGCTCCTGCCGACACGGTCAATCCGGCCGTGGTGGAAGCCATGAACGAAGTCGGCATCGACATCTCCGCCGAGACCCCGAAGATCCTGACGACGCAAGCCGTGCAGGCGTCCGACGTCGTCATCACGATGGGATGCGGAGACACATGTCCGGTCTTCCCGGGTAAGCGATACCTCGACTGGCAACTCGACGATCCGGCCGGCCAGGGAGTCGATGCCGTTCGCCCGATCCGGGACGACATCGAACACCGCATCCGCGCTTTGGTGAACGACCTGATCGGCTGAACGATGTGGGCTCGGCAGTTGCCATGTGCGACAGCCCGCATCGGTCACGGCGGCACCCACACCTACGGCTGGAGCGACTTCAGCAGTTCCACGGAGCGCTGCGACGTACGCCTCGGCCCCTTCACCTTCACCGGCGATCTGCGGACTCGCCACAGCCCCCGCCGCAAGACGCCGGCCGCGGTTCCCGCCCGCCTGCGTCGAGTTCCTGACGGCAGACGGCAGACGGCAGACGGCATACGGCATACGGCGGCAAGGCGGCCCCGGTGGGGCCGGGGGAGTGCCGGCGGGCCCGGATGCCGTTCCGCCGGGTGGGTGACAGACTGAGGTTCCGGAGCCGGGTGGCCGCGGCGGAGAGTTCGGGGCGGCGCCGGCAGTCCCCGCTCTGCGCGTCCCAGCAGCGATCGGTCCGTTCGCCGGCCAGTCGGGAACCTTCCATGACCTCTGAAGCGCGGTACTCCCCGCGGGAAACCGCTCTGCTGATCGTCGACCCGTACAACGACTTCCTCTCCGAGGGCGGAAAGCTGTGGCCCCGGGGGAAGGAGGTGGCGGAGCGGGTCGGACTGCTCGACCACATGCGTACCGTTCTGGCCACGGCCCGTGGCCGCGGGTGCCGCGTCCTCATCGTGCCGCACCACCGGACGACACCGGGCGACTACCGCACCTGGGACCACCTGTCGCCGTCCCAGCAGCGCATCGTGGTCAACCAGACGTTCGCCGAGGGAAGCTGGGGAGGCGAGTGGCACCCCGACTTCCGGCCCCGCGAGGACGAGATCGTCATCGGGCAGCACTGGGCCTCCAGCGGTTTCGCCAACACCGACCTCGACCTCATGCTCAAGCAGCACCGGATCCGCAAGATCGTGCTCATCGGCATGCGGGCCAACACCTGCGTCGACACCACCGCACGCTTCGGCCAGGAACTCGGCTACCACGTGACCCTCGTCCGCGACGCCATCGGCTCCCTCAGCTGGGAGGAGATGACAGCGACCTTCGAGCTGAACGCACCCCTGTACGCCCACGCCGTCATCACCACCGACGAGTTCGTCGGCCTCGTGGAGGGCGAGGACGGCGGGGGCGGCGAAGACGACGGGGACGGCGGGGGCGGCGAAGACGACGGGGACGGCGGGCGCGGCGAAGACGGCGGGGGTGGCGGGGACTTCCGGTGAAGGCCCGGCAGCGCCCACGAGGCGGGCGGTGCCGGCGGACGTGGAGGCGGTCATGGCCGACAGGCCGAGCGGAGCGCACGGAGAACTGGCCGGGCAGACGGTCGTCGTGGTGGGCGGCAGCGCCGGCATCGGTCTGGAGACGGCACGGCAGGTGCGGGCGGCCGGCGGCGACCTGGTGCTGGCGGCACGCAACGCCGAGCGCCTGCGGCGGG
This sequence comes from Streptomyces sp. NPDC013157, assembly GCF_042899865.1. Lineage (NCBI taxonomy): Bacteria > Bacillati > Actinomycetota > Actinomycetes > Kitasatosporales > Streptomycetaceae > Streptomyces > Streptomyces sp. NPDC013157. Next base: position 260,535 of record NZ_JBIBAK010000006.1, read on the forward strand.
CCGCGGACGAGCTGCACCCGCTGAGCACCGCCGCGCTCGACGCCCGGGACACCGCCCACCTGGAGCGCTTCCTCGGGGAACTGCCCGGACGGGCCGACCACGTGCTGGTCACGGCGGGCAGCCCGTCGTACACCCCGTTCGGCGAGCTCGATCCGGCCGACGCCGCCCGGGACTTCGGCGAGCGGATGGCGATGCTGCTTGCGGTGGCGCGGGCGGCCCGGGAGAAGGTCAGGCCCGGGGGAACGCTGCTGTTCATCGGCGGCACCGGCGGCCGGCGGCCCGCGCCCGGGATGGCCGTGGTGGGCGCGGTCACCGCGGCGCTGCCGGCGCTCACCGCCAACCTGGCGCTGGAGATCGCCCCGGTCCGGGTCAACCTGATCGCGGCCGGGTTCGTGGACACACCGCTGTCCGCCGCCCTCCTCGGCGACCAACTGGAGGCGCGGCGCGAGGAGTTGCGCAACTCGCTGCCCATCCGCCGGGTGGTCGGCCCGGCCGACGTCGCCGCTCTCGCCCTGCACATCATGGTCAACGACGCCCTCACCGGCGCGACTTACGACATCGACGGCGGTCAGCAACTGCTCGCACGCTGACCGCCCGTCCTCACCGACATCCCCCACGCCCCTACGAGACGGGAGGCGCAAGCCATGGACATGAAACTGGAGGTCGTCGTGGTGCCGGTGGCCGACGTCGACCGGGCCAAGGACTTCTACACCACGCTGGGCTGGCGGCTCGACGCGGACGTCGCCGGCGACGGGGACTTCCGGGTGGTGCAGGTGACCCCGCCGGGCTCCCCGGCGTCGGTCATCTTCGGCTCCTCGGTCACCGACCAGGCTCCGGGCACGGCCCAGGGCCTGCACCTGATCGTCGACGACATCAGGACCGCCCACGACGAGCTGGCCCGCAACGGCGCCCACCCGAGCGACGTGTTCCACGACGCCGGCGGCCTCTTCCACCACGCGGGCACCGACGCCCGGGTGGCCGGCCCCGACGGCAGCTACGGCTCCTTCCTGTCGTTCAGCGACCCGGACGGCAACGGCTGGCTCCTCCAGGAGGTCACCACCCGGCTCCCCGGCAGGGTCGACCCCGCGGCCACCGCGTTCTCCTCGGCCGGCGACCTGGCGAGCGCCCTGCGCCGGGCCGCGGCGGCGCACGGCGAGCACGAGGCCCGCATCGGCGCCGAGGACCCGGACTGGCCGGACTGGTACGCGCGGTACCTGGTGAGCGAGCAGGCCGGGACCGAACCGCCCTCGTAGCCGGCCGCAGCCGTCCCCTCCCTTCCGGCCTGCTGTGATGTGTCCCACGGGCCCTTGTCCGCACCCGGAAGGCTTACCTAAATTCGGTTATATGTCCGACAAAGATGCCTCCCGTCCCACCGAGCCGGTCGAGTTCGCCGTAGACCTCACCGGTCACGAGCTGACCCGCCGCGCCCATGTCATGGCGGCCCTCGGCGACGACTGGGACCCCGTCGAGACGGTGCGGGGCGAGGAGGAGGCGTACGACCTGCTGTACTCCGGCCTCGACCCGGAACAGCAGCGGCTCTACGACACCCTCCTCGCGGCCGGCGTCCTGCCGCGCCGCGGGGACGGCGGACGTCCTGGCGGGGACGGCGACGGCTCCACCGCCTGAACCACCCGCCCAGGGGGGAACCACCCCTGAGGGGTGAGGACGTCCCCCGGCGGCCGGCGGAAGCATGGTGGCTCCGGAATCATGGTCGGTCCGGAAGGGCGTGTGGGCCATGGGCGACGACAGAGCCGACCGCATCGCGGAGTTCATCGAGCCGCTACGGGTGGAGCCCGGCAGCAAGGTGCGGCTGGCCGAGGACTTCGACCCCGGTTTCAGAGCCGGCATCCGCAAGAAGAAGGACGGCGTCGAACTGCTCCGCAGCGGTATCGAGCAGCTGGCCGACTACCAGCGGCGGCTGGCCGCCCAGGACACCTACGGCGTGCTGCTGTGCCTGCAGGCCCTGGACGCCGGCGGCAAGGACGGCACGATCCGCCACGTCATGAGCGGAGTCAACCCGCAGGGCGTGCGCGTGGTCGGCTTCAAGGTCCCCTCGAACGAGGAACTCGACCACGACTACCTGTGGCGCTACTCCCGGAACCTGCCGGGCCGCGGTGAGATCGGCATCTTCAACCGCTCCCACTACGAGGAAGTGCTCGTGGTCCGGGTGCACGCGGACCACCTGCGCCGCCAGAAACTGCCCGACACGGCCCGCGGCCCGGACGTGTGGGAGCGGCGCTACCGCGAGATCAACGACTGGGAGCGCTATCTGACCGACAACGGCTTCAGGATCGTGAAGATCTTCCTGAACCTGTCGAAGGAAGAACAGCGCAGCCGTTTCCTCAAGCGCATCGACGTACCCGAGCGGAACTGGAAGTTCTCGTCGGCCGACGTGCGCGAACGGGCCTACTGGGACGACTACCAGCGGGCGTTCTCGCAGATGTTGTCCGCAACCAGTACGCCGTGGGCGCCCTGGTACGTCGTTCCCGCCGACCACAAGTGGTTCGCCCGGGTGTGCGCGGCCGCCGTCCTGGTGCACACCCTGATGGTCATCGACCCGCAGTACCCGCAGGTCAGCGACGAGTCCCGGCGCGAACTCGCCCAGGTCAGGGAGGAGCTGGAGGCGGAGGCACCCGCGGGCGCGGCCCCGGACCCGTACGCAGAGGGCGAGAAGAGAAACAACGCGAAAAACAAGAAGACGAAAACCAGGAAGACGAAAACCGCGAGGGCGAAAACCGCGAGGGCGAAAACCGCGAAGACGAAAAACAAGAAGGCGCCTTCATGACCGCGCAGACAGACGCCCCGCAGGACCGGACGGCCGACGGCAGGCCGTGGTACGCGTGTCCGCCCGAGCAGGTGGCCGCCGCGTTCGAGGTGGATCCGGCCGCCGGGCTGTCCACCGCCCGCGCAGCGGAACTGCTGCGGACGCACGGCCCGAACGCGCTGCCGGAGGAGAAACCGCTGCCGGGCTGGCGCCGTTACCTCGCCCAGTACCGCAGCTACATGCAACTGGTCCTGGTGAGCGCCGCCGTCGTCTCGCTCGTCATCAAGGAGTGGAGCACCGGGATCCTGCTGCTCGTCCTGACCGTCGTCAACGCGGTCGCCGGGATGCGCCAGGAGGGCAAGGCCGACAGCGCCATGAACGCGCTGAAGTCGATGATGAAGGCCACCGCGCGGGTACGCAGGGACGGAACCGAGTCGAAGATCCCGGCCGAGGAGGTCGTACCGGGCGACGTGGTGCTGCTCGCGGTCGGCGACGAGGTGCCGGCGGACGGCCGTGTCGTCACGGCGAACGCCCTGCAGATCGACGAGTCGGCGCTGACCGGCGAGAGCGTGCCGGCCGCGAAGGAGGCGGCCACGCTGACCGACGGCGACCTGCCGCCGGGGGAGCGCCGGAACATGGCGTTCATGAACACCCCCGTCACCCACGGCAGCGGCACGGTGGTGGTCACCGCCACCGGTGCGGACACCGAACTAGGCCGTATCTCGGGCATGTTGTCCACCACCCGCCGGGAGGCCTCGCCGCTGACCCGGGAGATGGACCGGCTCACCCTGTGGATCACGGCGACGGCCGGGGTGACGATGATCCTGATGTTCGTGCTCGGCCGCGGCCGCGGTACGGCGTGGGACGCGCTGTTCGTCAGCGCCGTCTCGCTGGCCATCGCCGCCATCCCGGAGGCCCTGCCCACCGTCTCCCAGACGATCCTGTCCATCGGCGCCGTCGACCTCTCGAAGCGCCGGGCGATCGTGAAGGACCTGCCGTCGGTGGAGGCGCTGGGCTTCACCTCGGCGATCAACTCCGACAAGACCGGCACGCTCACCATGAACCAGATGACGGCCGTGGAGGTCGTCGACGTCGGCGACCGCTACACCGTCTCCGGCACCGGTTACAGCTTGGAGGGGCGGATCCGGCATCCCGTCGGCAGCGCCCCGGACATGGCGGACGCGATCCTGCCGTACCTGGTCGCCAACGACGCCCGGCTGGTGGACGGCAAGGTCGTCGGCGACCCCACCGAGGGCGCCCTGCTGGTCCTCGGCCACAAGGCCGGCCTGGACGTCGACGCCACCCGGGAACGGCTGCCCAGGCTCGCCGTACTGCCCTTCGACCCCTCCTACAAGCTGATGGCCACCTTCAACCGGGCCACCGACGAGACCGGCCGCCCCGTCGTGCGCTGCTTCGTGAAGGGCGCGGCGCCCGCGATGATGGACCGGGCCGCCACGGCACTCCGGCAGGGAGCCTCCGTCCCGTGGGACGAGGGGCTGCGGCAGCGGGCGCAGGAGCACGTCGAACGGATGGGCGGCGAGGGCCTGAGGGTGATGGCCGCGGCGCGCCGCGACCTCGACCCGGCGACGTTCGATCCGGACGGCGACCTGCTCGGCTACGTCACCGGCCTGCAGATGACCAGCCTGGTCGGCATGGTCGACCCGCCGCGCGCCGAGTCCAGGGCCGCGGTCGCCGGCGCGCAGGCCGCGCACATCAGGGTCCGCATGGTCACCGGCGACGACGTCGTCACCGGTGCCGCCATCGCCCGGCAGCTCGGCATCGAGGGCGAGGCCATGCTGGGCGCGGACTTCGCCGCCCTGCCGGAGAGCGAACGGCTCGCCCGGATCGACGGCATCGGCGTCGTCGGCCGGGTCGCGCCCGAGCACAAGGTGCTGCTCGCCGAGACGCTGAAGAAGAAGGGCGGCGTCGTCGCCATGACCGGCGACGGCGTCAACGACGCGCCCGCGATCAAGGCGGCCGACGTCGGCATCGCCATGGGCTCCGGCACCGAGGTCGCCAAGAACGCCGGCCGCATGGTCCTCGCCGACGACAACTTCGCCACGATCGTCTTCGCGGTGGAACAGGGCCGCAAGATCTACGACAACCTCACCAAGTACATCCGGTTCGTGCTCGTCCTGCTCGTGGTGTTCGTGCTGACGTTCCTCGGCGCGACCCTGTTCGACATCGCCGCCGGGGAGCCGTTCACCCCGGCGCAGGTGCTGTGGATCCACTTCTTCGTCAACGCGGCCTTCGGCTTCGCGCTCGGCTTCGACCGGCAGAGCCCCGGCCTGATGGCCCGCCGCCCGCGACCGCGCGGCGCGCACGTGCTCACCCGGGGTGTCGTGCTCACCGTCGGGCTGTCCGGCCTGGTGATCACCATCGGCCTGCTCTGCCTGATCGACCTCGGCACCTCCCGCTACGGCAGCGTCGCGATCGGCCAGTCGATGGCGTTCACGTCCTTCGCGCTCTGCCTGATCGTGGCCGCCCTGGAGTGCCGCGGCGAACGCGACACCGTGCTCACCACCGCCACCTTCGACAGCAAGCAGATGAACCGGGCCATGCTGATCGAGTTCGTCCTCGCGGTCCTGGTCACCCAGACGGACGCCTTCCGCAGGCTGCTCGGCACGACCGAACTGAACCTGGCCCAGTTCGCCTGGACGCTGCTGCCGGCGCTCGCGCTGCTGGTGCTGTGGGAAGTCGGCAAGTTCCTCGCCCGCTGGAACGGCAGGCCGGTCCCGCGGACCTGACGCGCCGCGGACCGGGTCTTCCGGGCGCCGACGAAACCGTGACACGACCGCCATGGAAGCCGTACCGAACCGGCCGCACAATCAGGAAAACCGAACACGGGTGTGGAGCCGAACACCGGCGGACTGCGGGGGAGCTGGCGGACATGGAACTGGAACTGAGGTACGACCTGCTCGGCGGCCGGCTCCGCAGCATCGGGGAGGTCGAACTGACCTACGGCCGGTGGGGCGGCCGGCCCCGCGCGCTCGGGCCGCATCCGCTGGAGTACGACCTGCTCGGCAGCCGGCTGCGCCGGATCGGCGACGTCGAGATCGGCTACGGCCGCCTGGGCAGCGTTCCCAGGACGTTCGGGAGCTGGGACGTCGACTGCGCCGCCTGGTCCGGGATCCCGCGGCGGATCGGGCCGTACCCGATCGACCACCCCAGGCTCAGCGGCCGGGTGCGCGGAGTCGGCCCGCTGTCCGTGGAGTACGACCTGCTGGGCGGGCGGCCCCGCCGCGTCGTCCTGCCCGCGGGTCTGCACGCCCTCCCCGACGACCTGCTGCGCGTCCTCTTCCTGGTGCTGCACCTGCAGACCGAACGCAACAGGAGTTCGTCCTCCGGCGGGTAGCGGAAAGCGGCGAAGGCCCGCCGGTCGGTTCCGGCGGGCCTTCGGGTGTCGGCGTGTCAGACGGCGGCCGCGAACTTCGGGTTGGCGCCGTACTGGTTCTCCTCCGGCTTGCCGTCGGAGGCGAGCCAGACGAGCACGAAGATCCAGCCGACCAGCGGGATGATGCCGACCAGGATCGCCCAGCCGGAGCGGCCGGTGTCGTGCAGCCGGCGGACCGCGACACCGAGGCTGGGCAGTAGGACCGCGAGGTCGTAGATCGCGGCGAGGGCGCTGAAGTGGATGGCCGCGCCGACTGCGATGAGCACGATTGCGACGATCGTGTTGATCAGCGTGAACATCCAGTATTCCTGCCGACGCGCGCGTCCGCTGAACACCACGTACTTCTTCAGTACGTCCACGTACCAGTTCATTACTCGTCCCCCCGGGGATCAAGGCGTGATTGTGCGCACAGCAAATCAAGCCGACATGGCCGGTTCCAATCAGATTGGCGTGTGCGGGTCAACCGTTACCGTCTCGCCGCCGATCGGTGATCAACGCCACCCGATCGCATCCGCACGGCCCGCGATAACGTCTCTTCGGCCATGGACATGCAGAAACGGCCCCGGCGGCCGCCACAACCACCGCCACAGGCGCAGCACCCCGAGGGATGCCTGGTCGTCGCGATCAGAATCCCCGTCCGTATCTTCGTCTTCCTGGTCGTGCTGCCGGTACGCCTGCTCTGGGACGCGTTCGCCGCGGCCGCACGGTTCCTGTGGCGGTACGTCCTCGCCCCGCTGGGACGCGCGATCGGCCTGATTCTCCACGCGCTCCTCGTCGTCCCCCTGATCTGGCTGTACCGCTACCTGCTCACCCCCCTCGGCCACGCCCTCCGGTGGCTCTGCGCGCGGGTGTTCCCCCCGGCCGGCCGTGCGCTCGTGTGGTTCTACGCGCGCGTGCTCACCCCGATCGGCCACGCGCTCGTACTGCTCCTCACGCCCGCCGTGAAGGCCGTGGCCTGGGCACTCCACATGCTCGGCACCGCCCTGTACTGGACCGCGCGGGTGCTCCTCGTCGTGCCCGCCCTCACCCTGTGGCGCTGGATCCTCGCCCCGGCCGGCCGCGTCCTCGGCATCGTCCTCACGGAGATCGGGGAGGCACTCGGCCACGCCTGGCGGGCCGCCGGACACGTCGCACGTGCCGTCGGACGGGTGCTCGGCACCCTCTTCCGGTGGATCTTCCTGGAGCCCGCGCGGTGGGTGTACCGGACCGTCCTCACCCCGGTCGGACACGTCGTCCGCGACCTCGTCCTGCACCCGGCGGCCGAGGCCGCACGCGCGATCGGCCGTGCCGTCCGCCAGGCGCGCGCCGACCTCCGCCGCGCCCTCTTCGGCGAGCCGCGGCGGCCCGCGCCCGTGGACCGCCGGGAACCCAGGGGCCGCGACACACGTACTCTTGATGGATAGCAGTACACAGCCGTACCGCCCACAGCGGTACGGCCCCCGCACAAGAACGCACCAGAACCACGAAGGACTGACGACACTGGGCAAGCGACAGCCCGAAGGCCCGCCGCCCGCACCCGCGGTGCAGCGCATCCGACTGCGCTACACCAAGCGCGGCCGCCTCCGGTTCACCAGCCACCGTGACTTCCAGCGCGCCTTCGAGCGTGCGCTGCGCCGCGCCGAGGTGCCCATGGCGTACTCGGCGGGGTTCACACCGCACCCGAAGGTGTCGTACGCCAATGCCGCACCCACCGGCACGGGCAGCGAGGCCGAGTACCTGGAGATCGCGCTCACCGCACACCGCGACCCGGAGCGGCTGCGCGCCCTCCTCGACGAGTCCCTGCCCGCCGGGCTCGACATCGTCGACGCGGTCGAGGCACACACGTCCGGACTGGCCGACCGGCTCACCGCCTCCGTGTGGGAGCTGCGACTGGCCGGCCAGGACCCGGCGGAGGCCGAGAACGCGGTCGCGGCGTTCAACGCCGCCGAGTCCGTCGAGGTCCGGCGCACCACCAAGAACGGCGTCCGCACCTTCGACGCCCGCCCCGCCGTCGTACAACTTGAAACACAGAGTGAAACGGCTGATAGGCCGACCGACCAGCCCTGTGCGATACTGCGGCTGGTTGTTCGGCACGTGACGCCTGCCGTACGACCCGACGACGTCCTGTCCGGTCTCCGCGCCGTGGCCGACCTGGCGCCGCCGGTCCCCGCAGCGGTGACCAGGCTGGCGCAGGGGCTGCTCGATGAAGAGACCGGCACGGTGACCGACCCGCTCGCGCCCGACCGCGAGGCAGCCGAGGCCCTCTCGAAGGCCGAACCGACTGCCGCCGCGACGGTGCCGGCGTAAGGAAGGTCCCGCGAAGGACGGACGTCGTAGCGCAGCCCTCGTACTCGGGAGCCACCTGGGTCGGGCAGCGCACCGACCAGAAGACTTTCGCCAGGCCGTCCGCGACAAGGCGTACGGAACCGGCGAGACAGGACACAGAGAGCTCCTGTGCGGCGCCCGCGCCCCACACGGCGGCACCGCGCATCGCGCGAGCCGTGGACGTCACCGGCGGTCGCTCGAACCGATCGACGCCGGACCAGGCGCGGCGCCCGGGAGCCTGACGGGAGAAACGCCCGCATGCTCGAACCGACCGAGCCCACCGAGGGCTCCGAACTGAACACCCCCAGCGACACCCTGCCGCCGCGCAGGCGTCGCCGTGCCGCGTCCCGCCCCGCGGGACCGCCCGCCGGGACCGAGGCCGTGGCCGAGACCACCGTGCAGGCCGTACCGGCCGCCGAGACCTTCGAGTCCGCCGCCGAAGCGCCGGAAGAGGTCACGGAAGAGGTCGCCGAGGCCCCTGAGCCGGTGGAGGCCGCAGAGGCCGCAGAAACCGTCGAGGAGGCCGCGCCCGCTCCGCGGACGCGTCGCCGTGCGTCCCGCCGGGTGTCCGCACCCGCCGGCGCCCCCGCCGAGGCAGCCGAGGCCGCGGAGACCGTCGTCCCCGCCGCCGCTCCTGCTGCCGCCGGTGCCGTGAGCGAGCTCGCCGAGAGCACCGCCGCGGTCGAGTCCGCCGCTGACGGCGGCGAGGAGGCCACGCCCGCTCCGCGGACCCGTCGCCGTGCGACCCGCCGGGTCTCCGCGCCCACCGCGTCCCCGGCCGCCGTCGAGGCCCCTGAGCCGGCCGAGGCCGCCGACACCGTAGAAGCCGCAGAGGCCGCAGAGGCCGCAGAAACCGTCGAGGAGGCCGCGCCCGCTCCGCGGACGCGTCGCCGTGCGACCCGCCGGGTGTCCGCGCCCGCCGGTACCCCGGAGACTGCCGAGGCCGGCGAAGAGGCCAAGACCCCGGCCGTACCGGCCGAGGCCGGTACCGAGACCGCCGCGTCCGCCGAGGCCATCGAGGAGCCCGAAGCCGTTGAGGCCGTCGAGGCTCCCGAGGAGACCCCGGCCGTTCCCCGGACCCGTCGCCGCGCCACCCGCCGGGTGTCCGCGCCCGCCGGTGCGCCCGAGGCCGCTGCCGCCGAGACGGCCGCCGCCGAGGAGCCGCAGGCCGTGGTCGCCGAGACCCCGGCCGCCGAGCCCGTCGAGACCGAGGCGCCCCGCCGCAGGCGGCGCGTCGTGCGGCAGGCCGCCACCGGGTTCTCCGAGCCGGCCGCCCGGGCCGGCGCCGAGGAGGAGCCGCAGCGCCGCCCGGCCCGGCCCGCCGTCGCCGTCTTCCAGGCGCCCGTGTTCACCGAGCCGAAGTTCCAGACCCCGGAGCGCGCCGCCGCGGAGGCCGCCGCCTCGGCCGCGGGCGCCGGGGAACCGGAGGAGCTCCCGGCAGCCACCGCTGCCCCCGTCTCCGCCGCCCCCTCTGCTTCCACCGCTTCCGCCGCTGCCACGGCCTTCGCCGCCGAGCAGGCCGAGCAGGCCGAGGCCGGTTCGCGCCGCCGACGCCGCCGCCGGGGCGCCGTGGAGGAGGCCCCGGTCGCCGAGACCACCGCCGAGGACGAGACCGACGAGCCGGAGGAGTCCGTCGAGGACATCGCCGACGGCGAGGACGAGGCCGAGGAGTCCGGCTCCCGCCGGCGCCGCCGTCGTGGTGGCCGACGCCGCCGCCGCGGTGACGCCGCCGACGGCGAGGGCGGCGACGACGGCACCGACGAGCTTGCCGCCGAGCAGGCCGAGCAGGACGCCGAGGACACCGCCGAGCAAGAGGAAGAGGACGACGAGGAGGCCCACGACGAGGCCGGCCTGTCCTCCTCCAGCAGCCGCCGTCGCCGGCGCCGCCGCAGGCGTGCCGGGGACACCCCCGACAACGAGCCCGGCGAGAACGACCCGGAGCGCACGGTCGTCAAGGTCCGCGAGCCCCGCAAGCCCTCCGAGCCGTCCGACGAGGTCCAGTCCATCAAGGGCTCGACCCGCCTGGAGGCCAAGAAGCAGCGCCGCCGCGAGGGCCGCGAGCAGGGCCGCCGACGCGTCCCGATCATCACCGAGGCCGAGTTCCTCGCCCGCCGCGAGGCCGTCGAGCGCGTGATGGTCGTACGCCAGCACGGCGACCGCACCCAGATCGGCGTCCTGGAGGACGGCGTGCTCGTCGAGCACTACGTCAACAAGGAGCAGTCGACCTCGTACGTCGGCAACGTCTACCTGGGCAAGGTCCAGAACGTGCTGCCGTCGATGGAGGCCGCCTTCATCGACATCGGCAAGGGCCGCAACGCCGTCCTGTACGCCGGCGAGGTCAACTTCGAGGCGCTGGGCATGGCCAACGGCCCGCGCCGTATCGAGTCCGCCCTGAAGTCCGGCCAGTCCGTGCTCGTCCAGGTGACGAAGGACCCGATCGGCCACAAGGGCGCCCGCCTCACCAGCCAGGTCTCCCTCCCCGGCCGTTACCTCGTGTACGTCCCCGAGGGCTCGATGACCGGCATCAGCCGCAAGCTGCCCGACACCGAGCGCGCACGGCTGAAGACCATCCTCAAGAAGATCGTCCCCGAGGACGCGGGCGTCATCGTGCGCACCGCCGCCGAGGGCGCCAGCGAGGACGAACTGCGCCGCGACGTCGAACGGCTCCAGGCGCAGTGGGAGGACATCCAGAAGAAGTCGAAGAACGGCAACGCCCCGACGCTGCTGTACGGCGAGCCGGACATGACCGTCCGGGTCGTCCGCGACATCTTCAACGAGGACTTCTCCAAGGTCGTCGTCAGCGGTGACGAGGCCTGGGAGACCGTCCACGGCTACGTCTCCCACGTCGCGCCCGACCTCGCGGAACGCCTGTCGAAGTGGACCTCCGAGGTCGACGTCTTCGCCACGTACCGGATCGACGAGCAGCTGTCCAAGGCCCTGGACCGCAAGGTCTGGCTGCCCAGCGGCGGTTCGCTGGTCATCGACCGGACCGAGGCGATGGTCGTCGTCGACGTCAACACCGGCAAGTTCACCGGCCAGGGCGGCAACCTCGAAGAGACGGTGACCCGCAACAACCTGGAGGCGGCCGAGGAGATCGTCCGCCAGCTCCGGCTGCGCGACCTCGGCGGCATCATCGTCATCGACTTCATCGACATGGTCCTGGAGTCCAACCGGGACCTGGTGCTGCGGCGCCTGCTCGAATGCCTCGGGCGGGACCGTACGAAGCACCAGGTGGCCGAGGTGACCTCGCTGGGGCTCGTCCAGATGACCCGCAAGCGCGTCGGACAGGGCCTCCTGGAGTCCTTCTCCGAGACCTGCGTGCACTGCAACGGCCGTGGCGTCATCGTCCACATGGAGCAGCCCAGCTCCAGCGGCGGCGGTGGCGGCGGCAAGCGCAGGAAGCGCGGGCGCGGCGGCGACGGACACGAGCACGACCACGACGTGCACGAGACCCACGAGGTCGTGTCCGACGGGGCCGTCGAGCACGCCGAGGCCGTCCACGCGGTCGAGACCGCGGCGGAGGTCGCGGCCGAGGCCGCCGAGCCCGTCGCGCTGCCCGCACCCGACTTCGCGCCGGACGAGGAGCTGTACAGCAGCGTCGCCGAGGCGGAGGCCGCGGCCGGCCGCGGCCGTACCCGCCGCCGCGCGAGCCGCAGGACCTCGGCTCCGGCCGGCGCGCCCAAGGGGCGTACGGCACGCACCGAGACCGCCGCCGAGGCACCGACCGCGCAGGACGTACCGTCCGCCGCCGAGGCGGAGCGTCCGGTGCTGCCCGAGCCGGCCGCCGCGGCACACGCCGAGCCGGTCGCCGTCGAGGACCCGGTGGTCGAGGCCGCCGAGGAGGCCGCGCCCAAGGGCCGTACGCGTCGGCGTGCCACCCGGAAGGTGTCGGCGCCCGCCGGTTCCCCGGCCGGTGCCGAGGCGACCGTGGTGACGGTCGTCGCCGAGAGCGCTCCGGTGGCGGAGACCGTCGCGGAAGCGGTGGCGGAGACGGTCGCCGAGACGGCGCCCGAAGCGGTCGCTGGGCCCGAGGCGGCCGCGGCCGCCGAGAGCGCCGCTCCGGCCCGCCCGCGCCGCCGCGCGGTGCGCAAGGCCACCGCGCCGACCGCGTCCGAGGAGGCGGCCGTCGTGGTCGTACCGTCGGCGGAGACGCCGGCGGGCGAGGAGGCCCCCCCCGAGGCCGCTGAGGCTGCTGAGGAGGGCGTCGAGGAGGCCGTTCCGGCCAAGAAGACGGCCCGCAAGACGGCCGCCAAGAAGACCGCGGCGAAGAAGACGGCGGCCAAGAAGACCACTGCCAAGAAGACCGCGGCGAAGAAGACGACGGCCAAGAAGGCGGCCAAGACCGCCAAGACGGCCGCCGCCAAGTCGACGGCGAAGAAGACCACCACGGTCACCACCGCCTCCGACGAGGACTGACGGCCCTCGGCCTGCACATGTGCGAACGGCTCCCGGCCCCACGGCCGGGAGCCGTTCGCATGTCCGGGCAACGACCTGGACGCCCGCCACACAGCGTGACCGACCGGACGACAACGGTTGCCGGGACGCCGGCCCGTTCACAGGGAACGCTCGGTAAATTGACGGGAAAGGTTACGCGCATGCCAGTCATACGAGTAACTTCGCCGGGAACCCGAACAGCGGAATTACGACGAAAGGCCGCTTGAGTGAACCGTCATGAACTGCTGCGTGGACTGCACCGTGTCTACCACCCGCGCAACTATCTGGAGATCGGTGTCAATGACGGTCGCAGCCTGGCGCTCTCGCGTGTGGCGTCCGTGGCGATCGACCCGGCCTTCAAGGTGGTGACGTCGATCAGCTGCGACGTCCACCTGGTCCAGTCGACCAGTGACGACTTCTTCGCCCGCAAGGACCCGCTGGTGCACCTGCGGCGCGGCCGCAACCCCTTCCGCGCCCTCGCCCGTCGCGACCCGCTCGGGGTGCTCGGAGGCGATCCCACGCTGGAACTGTCCTTCATCGACGGCATGCATCTCTTCGAGTACGCGCTGCGCGACTTCATGAACGTCGAACGCCACTCACGCTGGTCGAGCGTGATCGTCCTCGACGACATGCTGCCCCGCGACGTGGACGAGGCGGCGCGCGACCGGCACACCAAGTACTGGACCGGCGACGTCTACAAACTGGTGACGGTCCTGCGCAAGTACCGCCCCGACCTGGTGGTCCTCGAGATCGACACCGCACCGACCGGCGTCGCCGTGGTCTTCGGGGCCGATCCGCAGAACACGGTCCTCAAGGACGCCTACGACGACATCCTCAAGGAGTACGTCACCCCGGATCCGCAGGCGGTCCCCGACGAGGTGCTGGTGCGCAAGCACGCCGCGCGGCCGGAGGCGCTGCTGGCGGCGGACTTCTGGCCCGCCCTGATCCGGGCCCGGAACCTGCGCCGTCCGCGCGCCGGCTTCGAACGGCTGCGGGGGCAGATCGCGGCGCTGGGCGGCTGAGCGGCAGAGCGAAAAGGACGAGGGGCCTCGCGGATCTTCCGCGAGGCCCCTCGTCATACCGGTCTCAGGCGCGCAACTCCGCCAGGTAGGCCTGGCACGCCTCGTAGGACGGCAGCAGGCCCGCGGCTTCCGCCTCGGCCAGGGACGGCGCCGCGGCGTCCTTCTCGGACAGCACCGGGGCCAGCCCCGACGGCCACTCGATGCCCAGCTCGGGGTCGAGCGGGTGGATGCCGTGCTCGCGCTGCGGGGCGTACCCCTCGGAGCACAGGTACACCACGGTGGCGTCGTCGGTCAGCGCCATGAAGGCGTGCCCGAGCCCCTCGGAGAGGTAGACCGAGTGGTGGTCCACGTCGTCCAGCCGTACGGCTTCCCACTGCTTGTACGTGGGTGAGCCCGTACGGATGTCGACGATGACGTCCAGCACGGCGCCACGCACGCACTTGACGTACTTGGCCTGGCTGGGCGGCACGTCGGCGAAGTGGATGCCGCGCAGGGTGCCGCGGCTGGAGACCGAACAGTTGGCCTGCGCCAGATTCAGCCGATGGCCCGTGGCCTCGGCGAAGTCCGGTCCCTTGAACCACTCGTGGAAGCTCCCGCGGGCGTCCGGAAAGACCTTCGGTTCATGGATCCAGGCGCCGGCGATGCCGAGCTCCCGCATGTCGATCACATCCTTGTCGTGGTGCGTGTCCGTGGTGGGTCCGGCGGATCAGCCGGTCAGCCTCGCCGCCAGGCCGCGCAGCTTCTTGCGGGCCGGGGCGGGCAGCCTGCGCACGACCGGACCGCCGACGGCGCGCAGTCGCCGCCGCAGGGCCGCCTTGCGGCGCTTGGCCAGCGTCGCGCGGACGAGCTGGGGATCCACCACGGGCAGGCCGTCGTCGAGCCGCAGCCGCCCGTTGCTCCTGACGGTCACGGTGCACAGCGGCAGGGCCGCGTCCTTCTCGCCGTCCAGCCGGGCCGCCAGGTTCCAGCGGCCCGCGGGAACCGACGCCGCACGCGTGGGAACGGCGATATGGGCGCGGCCGGCCACGTTGCGGATCTCGGCGGACACCACGTGCGTACCGCCGCCGCCCTCGGAACTGAGGACCAGCTCGGTCCTGGCCGGCGCGGTCTTCGGGCGGGTGAACACGTCCAGCCGCAGCTCCGGACGGCTGCCCGGCATCCGCTGCACGGGGCGGTTCTCCAGGTACGGCGCCAGCCTCTTGCTGCGGCGGGCGACGTCCAGGGTGAGGTTGCCGTGCGGGTCGGTGAAGTACGGGATGACCGGGCGGGCGGGGGAGCCGAGCAGCGCGGGGCGCAGATCCGTCTCCACACCGGTGACGCGGTCGGCGCCGAGCCGGGCCTTGCGGACCAGACCGAGGCCCCGGACGCTGATCCAGATGTCCCAGAAACCCTTGGAGACCGGGCCGCGCCCCTTTACGCCCTGGGGACTGACCACACCGCTGCCGCGCAGGACGACCTCGCAGGCGCCGTCGCCGAGGTCCTCGACATGCGAGGTGAACTCGGCCGCGCACGGCCATTCGACGGCCGTCTCGCGGTTGCGCAGCGACATCTCGGCCTTGAACTGGTCCATCTCGTCCGTGACATCGACCAGCTCGCCGGCCTCCAGCACGTCCTGGACCAGCTCGGGGTGCAGATAGAAGCGGCCGTCGCGGCGCAGCAGGCGGACCGGTTCGGCGTCGTCGCCGTGCACCAGCCGGGCGCTGACGGTGACGGCGAGCTTGCCGTCGGACCGCCACTCGGCCGTCTCCAGGCGGGTCGCGCCCTTGACGGAGAGCCCGAAGCGGGCGAACCGCAGCAGGCCCTCGCTGTCGTCCCGGCGCAGCAGCGTCGAGCGGACACGGGTGAGGGCGCCGAGCCCGTCGCGCACGCCCTCGCCCATGAACTCCTCGGCCAGCGGCCGCACGGCCTCCAGCATCTCGCCGAGGTAGGCCTCGTCGTACTTGAGGACGTTGGGCTCGCTGAGCCGGCCGAGCATCTCCACCCGGTAGAAACGGCGCAGGAGCAGGTCGCGGAACTCACCGGGCTCGGTGTTCGCCATGACGACGTCGAGCACCTCACGGAGGTTCCCGTAGTAACCCGACGGGACGATGCGCGTGGAACCCGCGTTCTTGCCGTCGTCGCGCTTCGAGTAGTAGTAGCAGGTGTAGCTGCCGAGGATGGAGACGACCTTGGCGGGGAAGTACGCCTCCATCATGTACAGCTGGTCCTCCAGGCGCCGCTTGCCCTCGGGATAGGCGATCTTGTTCTCGCGCAGGAACTCCGCGCGGAACATCTTGTGCGGCGTGAGACTGTCGTACAGCGGCGCGTCGTGGATGGTGCACTTCTCCCGGTCCGCCTTGAAGACGCCGTGCGGTACGCCCCGGAAGTTGCTGGCCACCTTGCCGATGACGATGTCGGAACCGTTGCGGTGCCCCATCTCGTACAGCCGGCGCAGGGCGTCGGAGGCCAGGTAGTCGTCCTGGTCGACGAACTGGACGTACTCGCCCTTCGCCTCGCCCACGCCGATGTTCCTCGGCTTGCCGGGCCAGCCGGAGTTCGGTATGTGGATCACCCGGAAGTGCGGGTGCTTCTCGGCGAGGGCGTCCAGTTCCGCGGGACTGTCGTCGGTCGAGCCGTCGTCGACGAACAGGACCTCGAACTCGTCCGCGGGAAGAGTCTGCCTCAACAGGGAGTCGATGCAGGGTTGGATGTACTTTCCCGGGTTGTAGACCGGGATGATGACGCTCACCTTGATCGACATCTCTGTTACCTGGCTCCACTTTTAGGATGCTGACGACGACATTAATGATCCGTGTACAGCCGGTGACCAACTGACGCACGAGTGGAGTCACAGGGTAACCGCAGCTGTTTCTCAGGGGCGACCGGGTCGGCGGGAGGATCGGTCGCGGAGATCGGCACAGGCCCGGTTTGACCGCCTCCGCGTGGCCCCGTAGCCTTGACCGTCGGCGTGTCCATGGATATGAGGACGTGCCACATCCCCGTAAACCTCTTCCTCCGGAGCGCACGCTGTTCCGGAGAGGCCGCCCGCGTCCGCCGGGCGGCTGGACTGCGGGGGTGCCGTTCCCGAGCGAGAGAGTGAGATCCGCGTGTACGCCATCGTGCGCAGCGGTGGTCGCCAGCACAAGGTTGCTGTCGGCGACATCGTCGAGGTTGACAAGATTTCCACCGCCAAGGTTGGCGACACGGTCGAGCTCTCGACCCTGCTCGTTGTCGACGGCGACGCTGTGACCAGCGACCCGTGGGTCCTGGCCGGCATCAAGGTCCAGGCCGAGGTCGTGGACCACCACAAGGGCGTCAAGATCGACATCCTTCGCTACAAGAACAAGACCGGCTACCGCCGTCGTCAGGGCCACCGCCAGCAGTACACGGCGATCAAGGTCACTGAGATCCCCGCGGCTGCGAAGTAAGGGACTGAGGAGAGATGGCACACAAGAAGGGCGCATCGTCCACCCGTAACGGTCGTGACTCCAACGCTCAGCGCCTCGGCGTGAAGCGCTTCGGCGGTCAGGTCGTCAACGCGGGCGAGATCCTGGTCCGTCAGCGCGGCACCCACTTCCACCCGGGTGCGGGCGTCGGCCGCGGCGGCGACGACACGCTGTTCGCGCTCCTGCCCGGTGCGGTGGAGTTCGGTACCCACCGTGGCCGCAAGGTCGTGAACATCGTTCCGGTCGCCTGAGCCTGAGTTTCAGAGCCCAGACCGAACGTTTCGCGAGGCGGACCTCACTTCCCGATCGGGAAGGCGGGTCCGCCTTTCGCGTGTTGACATTGGTATTACCCGTACTCCCCCAGCCTTCGGCCGGGGGGACCCCCAGGAGGCACTGCACCATGACCACCTTCGTGGACCGCGTCGAGCTGCACATCGCCGCGGGTAACGGAGGCCACGGCTGCGCCTCCGTGCACCGGGAGAAGTTCAAGCCGCTCGGCGGCCCCGACGGCGGCAACGGCGGCCGTGGCGGCGACGTCACCCTGACCGTCGACCAGTCGGTGACGACACTCCTCGACTACCACCACTCCCCGCACCGCAAGGCCACCAACGGCAAGCCCGGCGAGGGCGGCAACCGGGCCGGCAAGGACGGCCAGGACCTGGTCCTGCCGGTGCCGGACGGCACCGTGGTGCTGGACAAGGCCGGCAATGTCCTCGCCGACCTCGTCGGCCACGGCACCTCCTACGTCGCCGCCCAGGGTGGCCGCGGCGGCCTCGGCAACGCGGCCCTCGCCAGCGCCCGCCGCAAGGCCCCCGGCTTCGCGCTGCTCGGCGAGCCCGGCGACCTCGACGACATCGTCCTAGAGCTCAAGACCGTCGCCGACGTGGCGCTGGTCGGCTACCCGAGCGCCGGCAAGTCCTCGCTGATCTCCGTGCTCTCCGCCGCCAAGCCGAAGATCGCCGACTACCCGTTCACCACTCTGGTCCCCAACCTCGGCGTGGTGACCGCCGGTTCCACCGTCTACACCATCGCCGACGTGCCCGGCCTCATCCCCGGCGCCAGCCAGGGCCGCGGCCTCGGCCTGGAGTTCCTGCGCCACGTCGAGCGGTGCAGCGTCCTCGTCCACGTCCTCGACACCGCGACCCTGGAGTCCGAGCGCGACCCCGTCTCCGACCTCGACGTCATCGAGGAGGAGCTCAAGCAGTACGGCGGCCTCAGCGACCGGCCCCGCATCGTCGTCCTCAACAAGATCGACGTCCCCGACGGCAAGGACCTCGCCGAGATGGTCCGCCCCGACCTGGAGGCCCGCGGCTACCGCGTCTTCGAGGTGTCCGCGGTCGCCCACCTGGGGCTGCGCGAGCTGACGTTCGCACTCGGCGAGCTGGTCGCCAAGGCCCGCGCCGCCAAGCCGAAGGAGGAGGCGACCCGGATCGTCATCCGGCCCAAGGCCGTCGACGACGCCGGCTTCACCGTCACCCAGGAGGAGGACGGCCTCTTCCGGGTGCGCGGCGAGAAACCCGAACGCTGGGTCCGCCAGACCGACTTCAACAACGACGAAGCCGTCGGCTACCTCGCCGACCGCCTCAACCGCCTCGGTGTGGAAGAGCAGTTGATGAAGGCGGGCGCCCGGGCCGGCGACGGCGTCGCCATCGGCCCCGAGGACAACGCCGTCGTCTTCGACTGGGAACCGTCCATGATGTCCGGCGCCGAGATGCTCGGCCGCCGCGGCGAGGACCACCGCTTCGAGGAACAGCGGCCCGCCGTGCAGCGCCGCCGCGACCGGCAGGCGGAACGGGACGAGTCCCTCCGGGAGTACGGCGACTTCGACCCGTTCGAGTAGGACCGCCGGCCTCCCCGCTTGCCGGGGAGCACCGATCCACCGCCGGACCCGTTGCGGCCGGGACCAGTTCCCGGCCGCAACGGGTTTTCCGTTGCCCGCCTGATCGACACCGCCGTCGACCCGCGGGCCGCCGCGAGCACACTCGCCACCCCGCGCGTCGAAACGGACGAGCCGGAAGTACGGGAGGTGAAGCCCGCGAACCGGGCGCGCCGAAGGTCAAGTCTGTGTAACGGGAGCCTGGGACTCATCTGTGTCCCAGGCTTCTCTCAGGTGAACCTAAGGTAAACGTCTTACCTTTCGTTAACCATGGAGACGGACTGCACGAGAGGCGAAGCCCCGGTGAACAACGCCACCACAGGCCCCGCAGGCCCCACCGGTCCCCTTGCCGCCCTGCCCGACGGCACCCGCCTGCTGCACATCGGCCCGCACAAAACCGGCACCACGGCCATCCAGGGCGCCCTGTTCGCCGCGAAGGACAAGCTGCCCGAACACGGTGTGGAGTTCCCGGCGACCACCCGGCACCCGATGGAGGCCGCCCTGGCCGCCTGCGCCCGGCCCGCGATGATGGGCGACACCTTGCCCACCGAGAAGCACTGGGAACGGCTGCTCAAACAGGTCGAGGCCACCGGCACCCGCACCTCGGTGATCAGCAGCGAGTTCTTCGCCGACGCCCCCGACGACGAGACCGTCGCCCGCATCGTCGAGCAACTCGGCGGCGAACGCGTCCACGTCCTCGTCACCCTCCGCCCGCTCGCCAGGATCATGCCCTCCCAGTGGCAGCAGTACGTGCAGAACGGACTGCGCATGGGCTACGAGGACTGGCTGGACCACATGCTCCGCAAGGCCCCCTACGAGAAGCCCAACCCCAGCTTCTGGCGCCGGCACCGGCACGACCGGCTCGTCGAACGCTGGAGCCGCGCGGTCGGCACCGACCGGATCACCGTCGTCGTGGTCGACGACCGGGACCGCGACGGCCTGATGCGCACCTTCGAAGCCCTCCTCGGCCTCCCCGGAAAACTCCTCCAGCCCGTCCCGGACGCGGCGAACCGCTCCCTCACCCTCGCCGAGACCGAAATGCTGCGAAAGCTCAACGTGGAATTCCGCGGCAATGGACTCCCCGACGAGCTGTATTCCAAGCTCGTCCGCAACGGCGCCGTCATGCATATGAAGAACTCGTGCAACCCCACCGCCGCCGACGTGAAGATCTCCACCCCCGCCTGGGCCGTCGAGGCCGCCGGCCGCATCGGCGCCGAGATGGTGGAACGCATCGGCGCCATGGGGGTCCGCGTCGTCGGCGACCCGGCCCTGCTCTACGCCCTGCCCGCCATCCCCGCCCAGCCGGGACCGCCCGCCGCCGAGGCCCGCATCGCCCCCGAGGTCGCCGCCCAGGCGCTCTACGGCGCGCTCGCCGCTGCGGCCGCGGCCCCGGTACGCCACACCGCCGAGGCGAAGTCCCGCACCGTGCACCAGACGTCGTCGAAGGAGCTGGTGCGGGTCCTGGGGCACCGATGTCTTAAGAAGCTGCGACGACGGTGAGGCACCGGGAGACCGTGCGGCGGGGGGGGGGGCGGGGCGCGGGGGCCGCCCCCCCCCCCCCCGCCGCCCCCCCCCCCCCCGGCGCCCCGCCCCCCCCCCCCAACCAAAAACCCCGGGTGTTAAAAACACACAAAAAAA
>NZ_JBIBAK010000006.1:281401-327139 GCF_042899865.1 Streptomyces sp. NPDC013157
TGGGGGGGGGGGGGGGGGGGGGGCCCCTTTTATAAAAGGGGGGGGGGGGGGGGGGGGGGGGGGGGGGGGGGGGGGGGGGGGGGGCGGGGGCGGCCCCCCCCCCCCCCCCCCACGGCGTAGCGCCGCTGAGACGTGCATCGCGTCACGCACCGCAATCGAAATGCCCTGTGTAGTTACTCACAGCAAATTCACGGAACTCTTCCAGTGGTCCGGTGGGCGGCGCCCATCACCAGCGACGCAAGGTGAATGAAAGGTTGCGCGCACATATGCAGTGGACGGCGCTCACCTTGCACAGCGGTTACCGGAAGTGGGACCATTTCCTGGTTCCCTGATGCCCCAAGGTAGGTCACCTGTGTCCCAGCACATAGCCAAGCCCCGAACCACCGCAGTGATCCTGGCCGGTGGCACCGGCCAGCGGGTGGGTCTGTCGATCCCGAAGCAGTTGCTGAAGATCGCCGGCAAGGCCGTCATCGAGCACACCCTGGCCACCTTCGAGAAGGCCGACTCGATCGACGACATCATCGTGCTGATGGCCCCGGGCTACGTCGAGGACGTCGAGAAGATCGTCGCCAAGGCCGGGTTCGCGAAGGTCAAGAAGATCATCGAGGGCGGCAACACGCGGAACGAGACCACCGAGCGTGCCATCGAGGCGCTCGGCGAAGGCCTGGCCGAGGGCGAGGACCTCAACGTCCTCTTCCACGACGCCGTACGCCCCCTGCTGTCACGGCGCGTCATCGACGACTGCGTCACCGCCCTGGAGCGCTACCAGGCCGTCGACGTCGCCATCCCGTCCGCCGACACCATCATCGTCACGCGGACCCACGGCGGGGACGGCGAGTTCATCACCGAGATCCCGGACCGCGCCCGGCTGCGCCGCGGCCAGACCCCGCAGGCGTTCAAGCTGTCCACGATCAAGCGGGCCTACGAGGTCGCCGACGGCGACCCCAACTTCCAGGCCACCGACGACTGCTCCGTCGTCCTCAAGTACCTGCCGGACGTGCCGATCCACGTCGTCGCCGGCGACGAGTACAACATGAAGGTCACCCAGCCCGTCGACGTCTTCATCGCCGACAAGCTCTTCCAGCTCGCCTCCACCGCCGCCCCCGAGCAGAACGGCGAGGACGCCTACCGCGAACTCCTCACCGGCAAGACCGTGGTGATCTTCGGCGGCTCGTACGGCATCGGCAAGGACATCGCCGAACTCGCCGAGTCCTACGGCGCGAGCGTCTACGCGCTGGGCCGCTCCACCACCGGCACCCACGTGGAGAACCCGGAGGAGGTCGACGACGCGCTCTCCAAGGCGTACGCCGAGACCGGGCGCATCGACTACGTCGTCAACACCGCGGGCGTGCTCCGCATCGGCAAGCTCGCCGAGACCGACAACGCCACCATCGAGGAGGCGCTGAAGGTCAACTACCTGGCCCCGGTGCAGATCGCCCGCTCCAGCTACAAGTACCTCGCCGAGACCCAGGGCCAGCTGCTGCTCTACACCTCCAGCAGCTACACCCGCGGCCGCGCCGAGTACAGCCTCTACTCCTCGACCAAGGCGGCCATGGTGAACCTCACCCAGGCCCTGTCCGACGAGTGGGCCGGCGACGCCATCCGCGTCAACTGCATCAACCCCGAGCGCACCGCCACCCCGATGCGCACCAAGGCGTTCGGCCAGGAGCCGACGGGCTCGCTGCTCTCCTCCGAGGCCGTCGCCCGCACCTCCCTCGACGTGCTGCTCTCCGAGCTCACCGGCCATGTCATCGACGTCCGCCAGCAGGACCCGACGGCGGCCGCCGGCCAGGCCTCCGGCTTCGAGCAGGCCCTGGCCAGTGTCCTGGACCGACAGGACGGCGTGGCATAATCGACAACCATTAGTCATCTGTAATTCAGGCCTCTGTGGTTGCGCGTTCGCGGAGCAATCGCAGGGGCCTGAACCCGTAGAACCCGGATCGACCACCTCCAAGATTGTCCGCAAGGTCGAATTCAGGCCTTTTTGTCAGCAAAAGGTTCTCCGTGATATCCACCGCTATTCGCGTCGCCCGAGTGGGCAGCGCGGCCGAGCTGGCCGCGGCGGCACTCATGATCCTGGGCTTCCCGGCCCTCATGGTCGCCGCGCTCGTCCCGAGCGTCTACGCCTTCGCGGCCGCGGCCGCCGTCACGTACCTGGCGGACCACTACCTGCACCGCAAGGGCAGCTACCTCGTCAACCGCCTCAGCAAGGTCCGGGCCGGTCTGTCGATCCGCTTCCTGATCCGGCAGCTGCTGCTGATCCTGCTGCTGGCCAGGATGGACCTCTCCAACGGCCTGGTCTTCTACGGCGCGATCGCCTGCTTCATCGCCTTCTACGGCCTGCAGGCCCCGCACGGCGCACTGGTCACCCTGATCCGCAACCGCCGCCGGATGCCGGTCGCCACCCGCAACGTCGACCTGAAGTCCCGCATCCGCATCCCGGACGCCCCGCCGCGCGGCCTGCTCGACCGCTCCGCCGAGAAGATGCTCCACCTCGACCTCGCGGCCGTCGTCGGCCTGCTGATCTCGGCGGCGACGGACGACGTGGTCGCCGGATTCGTCGGCATCGGCATCACCCTCGCCCTGGGCTGCCTGTACGTAGTGGTGCTGATGCCCTACGTGCGCGGCCGCAAGACCCCGCCGGACGCCGACACCGTGCTGGCCGCCGTCGACGACTGGCTGGCCGAGTACCGGCCCGGGACCGTGCTGTACTTCTCCGGCTCCAAGGACTCCGCCTACCAGGTCAACATGTGGCTGGAGACCATGGAACAGCTGGAGTCCCGCCCGCTGATCCTGCTGCGCGAGCGGGTCATCCTGCAGAGCCTCGCCCCGACCACCGTCCCCGTCATCTGCGTGCCCGGCGGCGTGCACCTGATGAACATGGACCTCTCCACGGTCCGCGTCGCCCTCTACGCGGCCAACGTCGGCAAGAACATCCACCTGCTGCGCGTCCCCACGATGAAGCACGTCTTCATCGGCCACGGCGACAGCGACAAGCTGGCCAGCGTCAACCCGTTCAGCAAGGCGTACGACGAGGTGTGGACCGCGGGCCGCGCGGGCCGCGACCGGTACGCCATCGCCGACGTCGGCGTCCGCGACGACGACATCGTCGAGGTCGGCCGCCCCCAGCTGGCCCCCATCCAGAGCCTGCAGGGCGCCCCCGACGGCCGCATCCCCACTGTGCTCTACGCGCCCACCTGGGAGGGCTGGGACGGCAACCCCGGCAACACCTCCCTCGTGCTCGCCGGCGAGAACATCGTGAAGAAGCTGGTCAAGGCCGACCCGCCGGTCCGCGTTCTCTACAAGCCGCACCCCTTCACCGGCACCGTCAGCGCCGAGGCCGGCGCCGCCCACCGGCGCGTCACCGCCCTCGTCCAGAAGGCCGCCACCGCCCGCGCCACCGACGCCCGCTTCACCGCCGACCCGGCCGCCCAGGCGGCGGCACAGGCCGAACTGACCCGCATCGAGACCCGCCTGACCGAACTGGCCGGTACCGGCGACGACAAGCGCGACGAGGCCGAGGCCAGCCGGGACGACGTCGTCGACCTGAAGAAGCACGAGGAGATCGCCCGGCTGCGCGCCGCCTGGAACGACTCCTACTGGCAGGCCCTGCCGCCGTACCAGCACGCCGTCATCACAGGCGCCGAACCCCGCCTGTACGACTGCTTCAACGTCTCCGACGCGATGGTCTCCGACATCTCCAGCGTGGTCTCCGACTTCATCGCGAGCGGCAAGCCGTACGCCGTCACCGACTCGGCCGGCGTCGGCGTGGAGGAGTTCAAGCGGGCGAACACCGCCGTGCGTGCCGCCGTGATCCTCTCCAACAGCGCCAAGGAACTCGGCGGCCTGCTGGACGCCGTACGCGACCCGTCGGCCGATCCGCTGGCCGCGGACCGGGCCGAGCTCAAGCACTACCTGCTCGGGCCGGACGAGCCGACCTCCATCCAGCAGTTCAACGACGCGGTGGCCGCGCTCGCCCGCAAGGCCGAGACCCGCAACCTGGGCCAGGAGGCCCGGATCGCGGCCGGCGACCCCGAGGCGGCCGAACTCGCCGAGGCGCTGCCCGGCGGAAAGCCGCGGACGACCCCCGGCGAGGCGGAGGGCGCGACCGCCGGCTGACCTCTGCCGCAACGGCCGACGGGCTCGGTCCCAGGGACTTCTCCCCGGGACCGAGCCCGTTTCGCGTTCCCGTTTCGCGGTCTCGTTCTCGCGCCGTGTTCTCTTACCTCTGCTTAGGGATGCGCGGCTTTCTTCTTACCCATGCTTCGCCGTTCTTGTTGAGCAGCTCTTACCGCACGTCCGTACTGTCCGGTGTAACCCGCTGTACACCACCCAGCTGTCTGTTCGTCATGTGAGCTGGGCCACTGAGTGCGTCCTCCAGGGCAACCTGTCGTGCCGATCAGCCATCTAAGACGTTGCGATCGAGGTGACGCAGGGGGAACGCACCATTGACTAGGGGGAAACGTGACCGTCGTTGCGCAGCCTGATGTGACCGTGATCATCGGGGCGTACGAAGCGATGCCGTACCTGGTCGAGTGCCTGGCCTCCGTCGAGCGCCAGACCCTCGACCCGACCCGTATGGAGGTCATCGCCGTCGACGACGGATCGACCGACGGCACGGGGGAGTGCCTGGAGGAGTTCGCGGCCCGCGCCGCCATGCAGGTCACCGTGATCCGCCAGGAGAACTCCGGCGGACCCAGCGGCCCGCGCAACGTCGGCCTCGCCAAGGCCGCCGGCCGCTACGTGTTCTTCCTGGACGCCGACGACCGGCTCGGTGACCAGGCCCTGGAGCGCATGGTCGCGATGGCGGACAAGAACGGCACCGACGTCGTCGTCGGCAAGGTTGAGGGAATCAACCGCAAACCCCCGCAGTCGATGTGGGGAAAGACGCTCGACCGTACCGACGTCTTCTCCTCCAACATCAAGTTCACGCTCAGCGCCCAGAAACTCTTCCGCCGAGACCTGCTGGAACGCCACAGCATGCGCTTCGACGAGTCCCTGTGGACCGGCGAGGACGCGCTGTTCACCATGGAGGCCTATCTGCGCGCCGACGGCGTCTCGGTCGTCGCCGACTACCCCTGCTACTACCTCGTCGGCCGTGAGGACGGCAAACACGTCACCAAGAGCGGCGGCTACACCCTCCGCTTCGACTCCGCGCGCGCCCTGATGAACCTGATCGCCGAGATGGTCCCGGCAGGGCCGCGGCGCGACAGCCTGATGGTCCGGCCGTTCAAGGTCACACTGCTCCCGCAGTTCGGCCCCCGGTTCCTCAAGGACACCGACGAGGTGCGGCAGCACAAACTGGAACTCGCCGAGCCGCTGATGGACGCCCACTGGAACTCCGAGGTGGCCCGCCGCCTCAAGGTCCACGAACGGCTCCAGCTGCACCTGGTCGCCGTCCGCCGCACCGAACTCCTCCCGGACGTCCTGGAGTTCGTACGCGCGAAGAAGCAGCCCACTCCGGTCCTGGAGGGGCGCGGCACCCGCGTCTACCTCGGCTACCCGCACTTCCGTTCCGAGGCGGCCGGCATCCCCGACCGGATCTACCTCGCCGAACCCCGCGAGGCCCGCGCCGTCGAGGGCTACCGTGAGGAGGCGGCCAACACCTTCGTGCGGCGCGCGCTGCGCAAGCTGCGGCGGTCCCTGCCCGTCCGGGACGTGAAGCCCGCGGCCGCCTGACCCGGCCGCCGCGCGCCTATCCGCCCGACCCCAGCGCCCGCCGGATCGGCCTGCCGACGGCCCGCCGGGCCCGGCGGTAGACCGAGGCCGGCTGCTGCGCGGCGGTCGCCTTCGCGGCGCGGGCCCCGGCACGCGCCAGCTCCCTCTCCAGCCGGGCGTTGTCCAGCGACAGTTCGTCGATACGGCTGTGCAGCCAGCCGAACCGCGAGGAGAGCGAGTCGACGTCCGTGTCGTTCCAGGGGCGGATCCCCGGCGCAAAGGCCAGCGTCCGCATCCGCTCCTCGAAGGCCGCTCCGCCGTCGCCGTGCGTGAAGGTGTTCTCCAGCCCGTTCCTGTCGAGGAACCCGGTGAACCGTTCGAAACGCTCGCGGTGGCCGCCGACCAGTCCGCCGAAGTCGGCCTCCGCATACAGCTTCGCCGGATCCGCCGACTCGGGATCCTTCACCGCCCGGTCCAGCCGCCGGTGCGGAATCTCGAAGTATCGGCACAGTTCCAGCGTCCGCGAGTCGCCGCACAGCACGGTGGCCGGCGTGCCCGCCAGCAGCGCCGCGATGTTGCCGTGGATGCGCGATCCGAAGGAGAAGTCGAACGAGCGCAGATCGTCGATCCAGGTGATCGGGTCGACATAGACCCGTACTTTGTCCTCGCGGAACATCGGATGGTCCGGGTGGGTCGGCATCCCGGTCACCGCGGCGTTGGGATCCGACAGGTCGCGCCAGTGCAACTGCCGTGCGTCAGAGAGGTTCTGGCCGACGAAACGCAGCTTCGGATAGCGCTCGTGGGTGCGCGTGATGATCCGGTCCAGGCCCTGCGCGCGTACGGCGCTGTGCGAGCCGTTGATCGCGATCCGCGACTCGGGCGTCAACTCCAGTGCCTTCTTGTGCACCGGGAGCCGCTCGCCGTACATGAACAGCGAAGGGCAGCCGATGACCTCGACGTCCTTGAAGCCCATGGCCTTCAGGTACTGCTCGGTGAACTCGCCCCGCACACCGATCGACGCACTGCGCTCCAGCACCGCCGCGCAGAACTCCCGTACGGTCGGTTCCATCCGCTTCAGCCGGTCCGGGTTGTAGCTCACCCCGGTCTGCGCACCGACGCCGAGCACGACCACCGGGATGTTCAGTTTCGAGATCAGCCGGGTCATGCGCTTCAGGGCGCTTTCGAAGGACGGCCTGAAGGCGTTGGCGAGCGGCACGACGAAGGCGTCGTACTCCTCGTTGATGCGGGCGGCGGCGGAGACGTCGGAGGGCATGCCGTTCGAGACGACTTCGGTGCCCGGCGTCTCAAGGATCTTGTGGGCGGCGTCGCTGAAGATCAGGTTGCCCGAATTGGTGGCGATGACGTCCCGGTGCAGGGCTTCCTCGACGGTGACGACGTCGTAGGGGCTCTTTCCCGACCTGAGGAGGATGCGCTTCACGCGGCGATCTTTGGATGACACAAACTTCAAGTTAACTTTGAGTTCGTTTCGATTTCTATAGACAGTCAACACAACCTTTTTGCCGTGTGCGGTACGTAAAAGAGTCATCACGTACTGTTCTGGTCCGTCCCTGGTCCGTCCCTTGCCCTCGCCTGTCCGGAGGCTGGACGGTCGGGCCTGGCGCCGGTCCCCTTCGCGTAGATTGCTGCCACGCGCAAGGAAGTGGGGACAGGACGTGGCAAGGGCTAGGCAGGCCGTCGGCGAGGCCCGCAGGATCGTCGTCAAGGTGGGCTCCTCCTCGCTGACCACCGCCTCCGGTGGCCTGGACGCCGACCGCGTCGACGCGCTCGTCGACGTCCTCGCCAAGAGCCGCAGCGGCGGGGAGAAGGAGATCGTCCTCGTCTCCTCCGGTGCCATCGCCGCCGGACTCGCCCCCCTCGGCCTGCGCCGCCGCCCCCGGGACCTGGCCCGCCAGCAGGCCGCCGCCAGCGTCGGCCAGGGCCTGCTCGTCGCCCGCTACACCGCCTCCTTCGCCCGCTACGCCGTCCGCGTCGGGCAGGTCCTGCTCACCTCCGACGACATGAGCCGCCGAGTCCACCACCGCAACGCCTCCCGCACCCTCGACAAGCTCCTCGCGATGGGTGCCTTCCCGATCGTCAACGAGAACGACACCGTCGCCACCGACGAGATCCGTTTCGGCGACAACGACCGCCTCGCCGCCCTCGTCGCCCACCTCGTCCACGCCGACCTGCTGGTCCTCCTCTCCGACGTCGACGGCGTCTACGACGGCGACCCCAGCAGGCCCGGCACTTCGCGGATAGCGGAGGTGAAGGGCCCGGAGGACCTCGCGGGCGTCGAGATCGGCAGCGCCGGAAAGGCGGGCGTCGGCACCGGCGGGATGGTCACCAAGGTGGAGGCCGCCCGGATCGCCGCCGCCGCGGGCATCCCGGTGGTCCTCACGAGCGCCGTGCACGCCGCCGACGCGCTCCTGGGCGGCGACACCGGCACCTACTTCCATCCCACCGGCAAACGGTCCGCAGACCGCCTCCTGTGGCTTCAGCACGCCTCCACCCCGCAGGGCTCCCTCACCCTCGACGACGGCGCCGTCCGCGCGGTCGTCGAGGGCCGCAAATCGCTGCTGCCGGCCGGGATCGCCGCGGTGGAGGGCGAGTTCGCCGCCGGCGACCCGGTCGAACTGCGCGACACCGAAGGCCGCGCGGTGGCCCGCGGACTCGTCAGCTTCGACGCCAAGGAGATCCCCCAGCTGATCGGGCGTTCGACCAGGGAGCTGGCACGCGAGCTGGGACGGGCGTACGAACGCGAGGTCGTACACAGGGACGACCTGGTGATCCTGCACCCGTAAAAACGGGGCGTAACGACGGACCCCGGTGGGGGACGTTCGGTAAAACCGCCACACGAACCCTTGCGGCCTGCTCAACTTTGTCTCAGGACCACGTTCCGTACGAGCACAGCTGAAGGAGGCCGTCGTGAGACGAGTGCGCCCTGGGGCTGCGGCCTCCCGCGGTGCTCTGACGAGCGTCGCGGCCGGGGACACCTACGAGGAGCCGAAGGACCTGCCGCGCCTGTGGCACGTCACCCTCAGCGTCTGCGGTGCCGAGGTCCCCCTGCCGGAACTGCGCCGCGGACTCGAACAGCTGGCCCACGACCACCCGTTCCTCCTCACCAGCCGCTACGCCTGCGACCACGCCGAGATCCGCTACTGGGAAGAGGCCCGCGACCTCCACGACGCCGCCGCCGTCGCCCTGCGCCTGTGGGGGGAGCACCGCCAGACCGCCGGCCTGCCCGCCTGGGAGATCGTCGGTCTCGAGGTCATCGACCGCGCCACCTACCACCAGCGCGTCGCCGAGGGCTACGGCCCGCCGCCCGCGACACCGGTCGGCATCCACCCCTTCTGATCCTCCCGGCCCTTCCGACCCTTCCGGCCCTTCCTGGGCCGCCTCCGCCGCCCGCCGGTAATCGCCCGTTTTGATCCACGTCTCGCGGTGTGGGATGCCGCGCGGACGGCCCGCCGGGGCGCACTACCCTTCCTTCATGACCACGCTCTCGCCGTACGACGCCATGTCCCCGGTCACCCAGGCCGCCTACCGTGCCAAGGCCGCCGCCGCCGACCTCGCGCCGCTGCCGCGGGCCGTGAAGGACGACGCGCTGCTCGCCGTCGCGGACGCCCTGGAGGTCCGTACCAGCGAGATCGTCGAGGCCAACGCCAAGGACATCGCCAAGGCCCGCGAGAACGGCACCAGCGAGGCGATCGTCGACCGTCTGACCCTCACCCCGGAGCGGGTCCGCGCCATCGCCTCCGACGTCCGCGACGTGGCAAAGCTGCCCGACCCGGTCGGCGAGGTCGTCCGCGGCTCCACCCTCCCCAACGGCATCGACCTGCGCCAGGTCCGCGTGCCGCTCGGCGTCGTCGGCATCATCTACGAGGCCCGCCCGAACGTCACCGTCGACGCCGCCGCGCTCTGCCTGAAGTCCGGCAACGCGGTCCTGCTGCGCGGTTCCGCCTCCGCCCACGCGTCAAACACCGCCCTCGTCCGCGTCCTGCGCGACGCCGTCGGCGGCGCCGGGCTGCCCGCCGACGCCGTACAGCTGGTCCCCGGCGAGGGCCGCGAGTCCGTCCACGAGCTGATGCGCGCCCGCGGCCTCGTCGACGTCCTCATCCCGCGCGGCGGCGCCTCCCTCATCCAGACGGTCGTCATGGAGTCCAAGGTCCCGGTCATCGAGACCGGCACCGGCAACTGCCACGTCTACGTCGACGCCCACGCCGACATCGACATGGCCGTCGACATCCTGATCAACTCCAAGGCGCAGCGGGTCAGCGTCTGCAACGCCGCCGAGACCCTCCTCGTCCACCAGGACATCGCCCCCGAGTTCCTGCCGCGCGCCCTGGACGCCCTCGCCGAGGCCGGCGTCACCGTGCACGGCGACGAACGCGTCCTCGCCTACGCCAAGGACTCCAAGGCGACCGTCGTCGAGGCGGTCCCGGAGGACTGGGAGACCGAGTACCTGTCGTACGACATCGCCGCCGCCGTCGTCGACTCCCTCGACCGGGCCGTGGAGCACATCCGGCTGTGGACCTCCGGGCACACCGAGGCCATCGTCACCACCTCACAGCAGGCCGCCCGCCGTTTCACCCAGCTGGTCGACTCGACCACGGTCGCCGTGAACGCCTCCACCCGTTTCACCGACGGCGGCCAGTTCGGCTTCGGCGCCGAGATCGGCATCTCCACCCAGAAGCTGCACGCCCGCGGCCCCATGGGCCTGCCGGAGCTGACCAGCACCAAGTACATCGTCACCGGCGACGGCCACATCCGCCGCTGACGCCCGTACGGCCCAGCCGCGCACCCCGTTACGGCGTGCGGGCGCGCGGCAGGGCGTACGCGAGCCCCGGTCGGCGTGAGAGGCGTCTCACCGGGCCTATGAATTTCCATACCGTCTGCCCAAATTGACCCCCCAGGTCTACTCTGGATCCGTGCCGGAGGACGTGGGGGGCACGCCGTTCCCTGACGGCTGGGAGCCCGACGACGACCATGGCCACGGAATGTCGGACGAAGAGTTCGACTCCGTGGTCTTCGACGAGGCCTTCGTGAAGGCGGCCGTGGTCCACGAGCCGACCGCCGTCGAACGCCTCCTTGCCGCCGCCCAGGCCAGAGCCGAGGCCTCCGAGGCCGAAGCCCGCCGCGCCCACGCCAGAGGCGAGCGCTACGACGACCGCTACAGCCCGGACGGCACCGACCTCGGCGGCGAACTCGACGACCTGGACGACACCGACGTACTCGAGGACCGGTACGGCGCCTCCGGGACGTACGGCAAACACGTCCGCTGGCACCGTCCCGTCGCCTGGGTGCTCGCCCTCGTCATGGGCATCGGCATGGTCGCGCTCGCCTTCGCCGCGGTCTACCGCAGCGCCTCCTCGGGCAGCAGCCGCGACCAGGTGCCCAGGCCCCCCTCCACCGGCCAGGAACAGGGCACCGCGGCGGCACCCTCCGTGTCCGCCGACTACTCCCAGCCCGCCAAGCCGGCGGCCTCGGTGGTCCCGCGCACCCCCTGAGCGATTGCGGCTGCCCTGGTGGCAGTCCTGGTGAGAACCTGTCAGAAGTTGTCGCGTAGCAGGGCGTTTACCTGAGGCTCCCGAGACCTACTCTGAGAGTATGGGCGGGCCAGGAGACCCACCTGAGGGGACACCCGAGGGCGGCCCCGTGGGTGGAGAGGACGAGTACCGATCCGTCGTCTTCGACGAATCGTTCGTCCGCGCTGCCCGCCTCCAGGAGTCCTCCGCACGCGAACGCATGACCGACCACGCGCCCGCGGTACGCCGTCGCCCGCCCCTGCGCCGGGGCCTCACCCGGCAGGCCCTGATCCTCGTCGTGCTGATCCTCGTCGCCTTCGGCACCGCGATCTACATGGGTGTCCGCCACCCCTACGGCACCGACGACGCCCGGCAGCCCGTCGAACCCCTGCGGATGACCGTCATACCGCTCTCCCCGCAGGGCAAGGTGCCCGGTGCCGCCGACGCCGAGACGCTGTTCGCGCACAGCCCGGCCGCGCAGTACGAGGTCGGCGCCGAGGGGATACCGCTGCCGGCCGCCCGGAGCACCGCGCACTTCTCCGACAGCCAGGTCGTCACCGCCCTGACCACGGCCAAGGACTACCTGGTCCGCTCCTCGCTCTACCCCGAGGTCCTCGACAGCAGCGCGGTGCGGCCCGCGCGGGCGCTGCTCGACCCCGCTCAGCTCGACCAGTTTGACCAGAGCGTCGACCACCCCGCGGCGGACGGCCGGCACGCCCCCACCGGATGGCTGGTCCGCTTCGACCCCACCCGCGCCGAGCTCGCCGACCCGAGGATCCGCGTCCAGGGCAACCTGACGGCCGCCGAGACCGACCCGGCCACCCTGGAGGTCACCGCCGACCACACCTTCGTCTACGCGCTGCGGCCCACCGGCGCCCCGGCGGGTGCCCAGGCGTCCCTGTTCACCGTGCGCCGCCAGCTGACCTTCCGCTTCGACCGCGACGACCTGCGCCTGCACCAGGCCCAGCTGGTCGTGTCCTACGTCCAGGCGGGCCCCCTGTCCTGCGCCGAGGACGCCGCCGACCACCTGCACCCCCTGCTGGCCGGCCAGACGGCCAAGGCGGGCGGCCCCGCGGGCACGAACCCGTTCGCCACGGACAGCGCCACCGCCCTGTGCGGGACGCTGTCCACCGCGGCCGAACCGAAGGTCTGAGCGGGCGAGCCGGAAACCCGAAGAGAGCCCGGCCCCGCTACGCCTCGCCGTCCTCCGGGGAGGTGTCCCGGGGCGGTGCGTCCTTCGGCGGGGGCGCGCTCGTGAACCCGTCGAAGCCGCGCTTGACCCGGCCGCCCAGGCCCCCGGCCCCGCCCGCGATGTCTGTGACCAGCTTCATCAGCGGGTCCTTGGACGTCTTCACGTCACTGGCATAGCTCGCCGCGGACTCCTTGAACGAGTCGCCGACCGAGGCGTCCTTGTCCTCGGTGCGCCGCGGGTAGTGACCGTCCATGATCCGCTGGTAGTCGCGCGACGCGGCCCACTTCTTCAGCTCGGCCGCGCGGACCGTGGTGAAGGGGTGCGAGCGCGGCAGTACGTTCAGGATCTTCAGGACCGAGTCACGCAGGTCGCCGCCCGCCTCGTACTCCTCGGCCTGCTGCAGGAACGCGTCCACGTTCATCTCGTGCAGGTGGTTGCCGCCCGCGATCTTCATCAGTCCACGCATCGAGGCCCGCAGATCCTGGCCCACCAGCAACCCGGCCCGGTCGGCGGACAGCTCCGACTTGCGGAACCACTCCCGCAGGGCCGTCACGATCGCCAGGATCGCCAGGTTGCCCAGCGGGATCCAGGCGACCTTGAGCGCGAGGCTGGTCAGGAACAGCAGGATCGTCCGGTACACCGAGTGCCCGGACAGCGCGTGCCCGACCTCGTGGCCGACGACCGCCCGCATCTCCTCCTCGTCGAGAAGTTCCACCAGGCCCGTGGTCACCACGATGATCGGCTCGTCCAGGCCGATGCACATCGCGTTCGGCTGCGGATCCTGCGTCACGTACATCGGCGGGACCTTCTCCAGGTCCAGGATGTAGCAGGCGTCCCGCAGCATGTCGTTCAGGTGGACGAACTGCTGGTCGGACACCCGGACCGAGTCGGACAGGAACAGCAGCCTCAGGCTCCGCTCCGGAAGCAGCCCGCTGAGCGCCTTGAACACCGCGTCGAAGCCGCTGAGCCTGCGCAGCGCCACCAGCGCCGAACGGTCCGCGGGATGCTCGTACGCACGCGAGGAGATCCCCGGGAACCGCCTGCGCTGCCTGCTCGGCACCCGCTCGTGCCCGTTCTGCTCGTGGCCGTCGTCGGACATGTCATCCCCCATGTGCGTGAGTGTCTGCCGTGCCCCCGGGGCAGAGCCCAGCCTAGGCGGCGATACCGTGGACGGGCAGTACAGCCGAAGGAGTCCTCATGGAGCACCACCCCCCGGCCGCCTGGCTCACCCAGGCCGCGAGCGCCGCCCAGCATCAGGGCTCGGGCGATCTGCTCCGGGTCGTCATCGTCGTCATGTTCGTCGGCTGCGCACTGACCGCCTGGTTCCTGCTGCGCGGGTACAAACAGAAGGACGACTGAGCCGCCGGGATCGTTCCCCAACGGAGGAGTCGGCGTGATCGCCGCCGGGGCGCCCGCATACGATGAGCCGACATCTTTATCCCGTCCACACGCGATAGGTCCTGCCGCAGATGATGAATCTCCACAGCGCCGCTGCCCAGTTGGTCACCCTCGCCGCAGAGGGCGAGGAGCACGGCGGCAACCACAACAGCCTCAACCCGGCCGTCACCGGCGGCAGCGCCTTCGTCATCCTGCTGCTCCTGCTGTGGATCACCACCCGCTTCAACCGCGACCGCTGAGCCGGACGCCGAGCCCGGCACCGGTCCTCCGGGCGGGGCCCACGGACCGGGCCGGTAGGGTCTGCACGCATGGGAGAGCAGGACATGCCTACCGGTCCGGCAGCTGACGAGGCCGACGACATGGCGACACGGCCGCGGTACACGCCGGCGGGCCCCGCGCACACTGGCAAACGCCGCCTCGGTGTCATGGGCGGAACGTTCGACCCGATCCACCACGGGCACCTCGTGGCGGCCAGCGAGGTCGCCGCCCAGTTCCACCTCGACGAGGTGGTCTTCGTGCCCACCGGGCAGCCGTGGCAGAAGACCTCCCGCGCCGTCTCACCGGCCGAGGACCGCTATCTGATGACGGTCATCGCGACCGCGGAGAACCCGCAGTTCTCCGTCAGCCGTATCGACATCGACCGCGGCGGTCCCACCTACACCGTCGACACCCTGCGCGACCTGCGCGCCCTCAACCCCGACGCCGACCTGTTCTTCATCACCGGTGCCGACGCGCTCGGCCAGATCCTCACCTGGCGGGACTCGGAGGAGCTCTTCTCCCTGGCCCACTTCATCGGCTGCACCCGGCCCGGCCACCACCTGACCGACCGCGGTCTTCCCGAGGGCGGCGTCTCGCTGGTGGAGGTTCCCGCGCTCGCCATCTCCTCCACAGACTGCCGTGCGAGAGTCGCCAAGAGCGACCCCATCTGGTACATGGTGCCGGACGGAGTCGTGCGCTACATCGACAAGCGCGAGCTGTACCGCGGCGAGTGAGCCGAGAGGGGCACCGGTGAACGACCGATACGACGCGGGCTACGGAAGCGACCAGTACGAACTCGTCGGCTACGACGAGTACGGGCAGCCGGTGTACCGCCAGATCCCTGCGCAACAGCAGCAGACGTACGACCCGTACGCAGGGCAGGGGCAGGGGCAGGGGCAGGGGCAGGGGCAGGGCTACGGGTACGACCCGTACGCGGGCGGCGGGCAGCAGGCCGCGCCGTCGTACGACACCGGGCAGCAGGCCGCCGTCCACGACACCGGCCGGCAGCCGGCCACGCCCCCGTACGACCCGTACGGCACCGGCGGCCACACCGCCTACGACCCCTACGGGCAGGCGGCCACCAGCGGCCGGCAGCCCCGGGTCGCCGAGCAGACCGCGCACATCCCGCAGCAGGCCGGACCGGCCGACCGCGAGACCGGTCCCCGGCAGGACGACGACGAACGGGACTACCACACCGGCCAGTTCGCGTTCGTCGAACAGCCCGACGGCGACTCCGAGGACGTCATCGACTGGCTGAACTTCACCGAGAACCGCACCGAGCGCCGCGAGGAGGCCAAGCGCCGCGCCCGCAGCCGGTTGATCGCCCTGGTCGTCGTCCTCGCCCTGGTCGCCGTCGGCGGCGTCGGCTACCTCTGGTACGCCGGAAAGATCCCCGGCCTGTCGTCCTCCACCGCCAAGGGCGGCACGACGACCTCGGTGGCCGCCCAGAAACGCGACGTGATCGTCGTCCACCTGCACAACACCGGTGGCGGCGGCACCTCGACCGTGCTGCTCGTCGACAACACCACCACCAAGCAGGGCAGCACCGTCCTGTTGCCCAACTCCCTCGCCCTCACCGACGACGACGGCACCACCACGACCCTCGCCAAGTCCGTCGACGACGACGGCTCCTCCGGCACCCGCGACCAGCTCGACACCGTCCTGGGCACCAGCATCGAGGGCACCTGGCGCCTCGACACCCCCTACCTGCAGAACCTCGTCGAACTCGTCGGCAACATCGACATCGACACCAACGCCGACGTCCCCGACCCGGACGCCAAGAAGAAGGGCGAGGAGCCCCTGGTCCACCAGGGCAAGGACCAGACCCTCGGGGGCAAGGCCGCCGTCGCCTACGCCACCTACCGCGCCTCGGGCGAGGCCCAGAACGCCCAGCTGGAGCGTTTCGGACAGGTCATGCAGGGGGTGCTGCGCAAGCTGTCCTCAGACGCCTCCGCCGCGACGACCACCGTGCAGACCCTCGCGCAGATCCTCGACCCGTCCCTCACCGACAAGGACCTCGGCACCTTCCTCGCCAAGCTCGCCGACCTCGCCAAGGACGGCGACTACAAGACCGCCCTGCTGCCCGTCCAGAGCGACGGCACCCTCAGCACCCAGACCAGCTCCAGCGTCGTCAAGGACATCCTCGGCGGCACCGCCAAGAGCCCGTCGGCGGGATCCGCGGTGCGCGTCTCCGTCCAGAACGCCACCGGCGTCAAGGACGACACCGAGAAGGCCCGCGTGGTCCTCGTCAACGGCGGCTACACCTTCCTGGAAGGCGGTACGGCCTCCGGCACCCAGGCCACCTCCAAGGTGCTGTACTCCGACGCCGCCGACAAGGAGAACGCCACCGAGGTCGCCAAGACCCTCGGCCTCGGCACGGGTGCCGTCCGGAAGGGCACCGTCGGCTCCGGCGCGGACGTCTCCATCGTCCTCGGCCAGGACTACAAGCCGTCCTCCTCCTGAGAGGGCCCGCCGCACCCCACGTGACCCGGTAATCACGTGGGGTGCGCCCTGCGGTCCGTGAGACCCTTGACGTCAAACGACCGCCGACGGAAAGCCACGCAGTGACCGCCACCGACCGTTCCCTCGAGCTCATCACCGCCGCCGCGCAGGCGGCCGCCGACAAGCTCGCCCACGACGTCATCGCCTACGACGTCAGCGACGTCCTGTCGATCACGGACGCCTTCCTGCTGGCCTCCGCGCCCAACGACCGCCAGGTCAAGTCGATCGTCGACGAGATCGAGGAACGACTCCAGAAAGAACTCGGCGCCAAGCCGGTGCGCCGCGAGGGCGACCGCGAGTCCCGCTGGATCCTGCTCGACTACGTGGACATCGTCGTCCACGTCCAGCACAGCGAGGAGCGCGTCTTCTACGCCCTGGAACGGCTGTGGAAGGACTGCCCCGAGATCGAGCTGCCCGCCGACGCCAAGGCCACCCGCGGCAAGGCGGCGGAGCACGCCAGGCTGCAGGCCGCCGAGGACTCCGGCGAGCCGGGCGGGGACTGGTGATGAGCGCCACGGGCGAGGTGACCGCCAGCAGGGGCCGCGGCCGCCGCATCATCCTGTGGCGGCACGGCCAGACCGCCTGGAACGTGGAGCGCCGCTTCCAGGGCTCCACCGACGTCGAGCTCACCGAGACCGGCATCGGCCAGGCCCGCCGCGCGGCCCGCCTGCTCGCCTCCCTCGGCCCGGACGCGATCGTCTCCTCCGACCTGCAGCGGGCCGCCGACACGGCCGCCCAGCTCGCCGCCCTCACCGGCCTCGACGTGATCCGCGACGAGGCACTGCGGGAGACCTACGCGGGCGTGTGGCAGGGACTCACCCACGAGGAGATCATCGCCCGCCACGGCGACGAGTACGCCGCCTGGAAGCGCGGCGAGCCGGTCCGCCGCGGCGGCGGCGAACTGGAGACCGAGGTCGCCGACCGGGCCGCCCCCGTCGTGCTCCGGCACGCCGAGAAGCTCCCCGAGGAGGGCACCCTCGTGGTCGTCAGCCACGGCGGCACCATCCGCACCACCATCGGCCGCCTCCTCGGCCTGGAGTCCCGGCACTGGGAGAGCCTCGGCGGCCTCACCAACTGCTGCTGGTCCGTGCTCGGCGAAGGCGCCCGCGGCTGGCGGCTCCTGGAGCACAACGCCGGCACCCTCCCGGAGGCCGTCCTCGGCGACGACGACTGAGGAACCTGTCGCCACCCGGCCCGTCCGGAGCCCGGATTTCACTTTCCGGCAGGTCGCAGGCTAAAGTTCTTCTTGTTCGCCCCGCCAAGCGGAAAGACGGGAAGAACGCAAGGGGCTATAGCTCAGTTGGTAGAGCGCCTGCATGGCATGCAGGAGGTCAGGAGTTCAATTCTCCTTAGCTCCACAGATCGGCACTCCACGCACTGTCGAGTTGTCAAAGATCGGTGGTGAGAATCCCGTCCTCTTCAGAGGGCGGGATTTCTTGTGTTCCACTCCCGGATGATCTCGGTGGCCTCCTCCTCCGTCACCGGCCACAGCCGCTGCCTGCGCTCCCGCAGCAACGCCACCCGCTCCCGCGTCCGTTCGTCCTCCGGCGTGTAGACCACGATCCGCGCCTCCGGCATCCCGTCGACCGACAGCGACTGCGACGTCATCCGCAGCTCGCCCACCGCCTCATGACGGAACGTCTTCACCCGCGGCCCCGGCTGCGCCACCGCCCCGCTCTCCCACAACCGGACGAAGTACCCACTGGCCTGGGACAGCGCCCGTATGAAGTCCTCCCAGGCCGGCTCGCCGACATGTCTGCCGTAGGAGGAACGCAGGGTCGCCACCATCACCGGCAGTTCACGCTGCAGGTGCACCACCGGGCTGCTCTCCTCCGGGACCGTGAACAGCGTCCACAGCACGTTCGGCACCCCGATCCGCACCGTCTGCGGCACCAGGAACAGGTCCCGGTAGGCGGCGTTGGTGGCCAGCACGTCGTAGCGCGAGGTGTACACCACCGCCATCAGCGGGTCGAGGGCGTCGATGATCCCCTGCACCTCCGCGCCGACCGACCGGGACAGCCCCTCCGGCGCCGGGGCGAACGGCACCTCCGCCAGCCGGTACAGATGCTCCCGCTCCGGCAGGTCCAGCATCAGGGTCCGCGCCACCGCGTCCAGCACCTGCGCCGACGCGTTGATCGGCCGGCCCTGCTCCAGCCACGTGTACCAGGTCACGCCCACCCCCGAGAGCTGGGCGACCTCCTCCCGGCGCAGGCCCGGCGTGCGCCGCCGCAGCCCCGGCGGCATCCCGACGTCCGCGGGCTGCACCCGGGCCCGCCTGCTGCGCAGGAACGCGGCCAGCTCCGGCCTGCGGCGGTGTGCTGTCGTCGGCATCGTCACGTCCCCCGTCGTCACGTCTCCATCGTGGGCGCAGCCCCCGTCCCCTGCCAGGTGCTGCCAGTACCAGCATCGGCGGGCTCTCGGCACCCGTACCGGCCCGCCGCCACGCTCGGACGCATGACGACGACATCCCGGACGGGACCAGGTCCCGCACCCGCTCCGACCCCTGCGAAAAGTGAAGCACCCGGCACTGACAACCGGCCCCGGCTGCTCCTCGCGGTCGTCCTCTCGGCCCTGTTCATGGCCGTGCTGGACGTCTTCATCGTGAACGTCGCGGCCCCCACCATGGGTTCCGAACTCCACGCCTCGGGCGCCGACTTGCAGCTGGTCGTGGCCGGCTACGCCATCACGTACTCGGTGCTGCTGATCACCGGTGCCCGGCTCGGCGACCGGCTCGGCCACGGCCGGGTCCACCTCGCAGGGCTCGCCCTGTTCACCACGGCGTCGCTCGCCTGCGGCCTGGCCCAGGGGGCCACCGAGCTGATCGTGTTCCGGCTGGTGCAGGGCGCCGGATCGGCGGTGATGATCCCGCAGGTCCTCAGCATCATCCAGCGTGCCTTCACCGGCGAGGCCCGCATACGGGCGCTCGGCGCCTACTCCGCGGTCCTCGCGGTCGGCGCCGCCGCCGGCCAGATCATCGGCGGCGTCCTGGTCAGCGCCGACCTGTTCGGCACCGGCTGGCGGCCGGTGTTCCTCGTCAACGTGCCCGTCGGCGCCGTACTCCTCGTCCTGGGCCGGCGTGTCCTGCCGCCCGGCGGCGGATCCGGCCCCGAGCGGGCCCGCGGCCTGGACCTGCCCGGCCTCGTCCTGCTGGGGGCCGCCGTGTCGCTGCTGACGGTCCCGCTGGTCCTCGGCCAGGAGGAGGACTGGCCGCTGTGGTCCTGGCTGTCCCTGGCAGCCGCCGTGCTCCTGTTCGCGCTGTTCTGCGGGTACGAGGCGAGGCTGGCCCGGCGCGGCGGCGCCCCGATCGTCGCACCCCGGGTACTGCGCCACCCCGGCATGGGCCTGGCCGTCCTGCGGATCCTCGCCGTCATGGCCGTCAACGCCGGATTCCTCTTCACCCTCACCCTGCACGTCCAGCGCGGCCTCGGCTACAGCGCGCTGCGCGCCGGTCTCACCTTCGCGCCGACCGCCGTCGTCTTCGGCACGGTCGCTCTCACCTGGCGCAGGTGGCCGGCCGCGTGGCAGCGGGCGCTGACCCCGACCGGGTTCGTGCTCACGGCGCTGGGCGTGGCCGGTGTCGGGCTCGCCTTCCACGGGGGCGGCGACGGGGGCGTGCAGCTCTATGTGGCGTACGCCGGCGTGGGCGCGGGGCTCGCGCTCGCGTTCAGCCCGACGCTCACCGGCGCGCTCGCAACCGTGCGCCCCGAGGACGCCGCGGACGCCAGCGGACTCCTCGCGACCGTCACCCAGCTCGGTCAGCTCATCGGCGTCGCCGCGTTCGGCACACTGTTCTTGAACCGGCTTGAGTCAGTTGGGGGCCCGCAGGCGTATACCTCTGCGGAGGCGCTGACAGCCTGTGCATGGGCGCTCGCCGCGACGGCGGCCGCGGGGGCCGTGTCCGGACTGGTACTGAGGCGTCGCTGACCGTATTGGTCCGGCCGTGGCAGAATCAAACGGCCGGAAGGGGGCGCGGCCCGACGGGAGGAGTAGCGATGCCTGCGAGCATCCTTGAGGAGGGCGGCCACCTCCTCGGTGCGGCGTTGATACGGGACACGATCACCCGGCT
The DNA here is from genome assembly GCF_042899865.1 of Streptomyces sp. NPDC013157. Classification (NCBI taxonomy): domain Bacteria; kingdom Bacillati; phylum Actinomycetota; class Actinomycetes; order Kitasatosporales; family Streptomycetaceae; genus Streptomyces; species Streptomyces sp. NPDC013157. Next base: position 302,001 of record NZ_JBIBAK010000006.1, read on the forward strand.
GCTCTGCCCTTCCTGCGGTTCCGCGCATGTCGCCCAAGTGCTCGGCGACAACGGCGGGATCTCCTACGTGTGCACGGCCTGCGGCCACAGCTGGAGCTGATCGATGGGTGCACACAGGCGGAAGTGCGACTGGTGCGGGAGCGGCACGCCCATCGTCCGCGACATGGAGCCGATCAACCCCGACTACCAGTACTGGTGCGAGGAATGTGCGCGGGCGCTGATCATAAAAGGCGACCCGATCGAGACCTACCGTGAGCTGGAGGGCGAGCCGATCTACGGCCGGCTCCTCGAAGAGCACTGCACGCTCAAGCGTTTCTACTCGTTCGTCACGGCCTGACCGGGGCCCGGCCTCGGCAACGATGTCCGGGCGAGCGCGAGGAACAGCACCCCGGTGACCGTGTAGAGCGCCGACAGCGTCAAGGAGACGGCGTTCTGGTGCAGTTCGGGCCGCCCGTGCCCGTGCGGCACCCACCACAGGGCGTACGAGCAGAAGACCAGCAGCGCGCCCGCGGCCACCGTCCGGTGCCCGCGGGTCCACAGCAGCAGCACCACCGGCACGCACCACACCCAGTGGTGCGACCAGGACACCGGGCTGATCAGCAGTGCGGTCACCGCGCAGACGGCCACTGCCCAGGGCCGCCGGCCGTGCAACTCCGCCGTCACCGCCATCGCGAGCCCCAGGACGGCCGTCAGGGCCGCCGCGGCGGCCCACAGGGCTCCCGGGGCGGGAGTGTGCAGCAGACGCGCCAGAACGCCGCGCAGGGCCTGATTCGCGGTCTCCTCGGCCTGCCCCACCCGTCCCGTCCGGAACACCATCCCGGTCCAGAACCGCCACGAGTCGTACGGCAGGACGGCCGCCGCCAGCAGGGTCGCCCCCGCGAAGACGGCGGCCGCCCCGCGCGCGTGCCGCAGCCACGGGCCGCCGTCCCGTCCGGCGAGGCGCGCGGCCAGGCCGGTGGCGAGCAGGAACACCGCGAACAGCGCGGGCGTCAGCTTGACCGCCGCCGCGAGCCCGACACCCACCCCCGCCCAGCGGTCCGGGCGTTCGGCAGGACGACGTGACAGATCCCACAGCACCAGTACGGCCAGCAGCAGATTGACCTGCCCGTAGCGCACGGTCGTCCATACCGGCTCGCACCACACCGCCGCCGCCGCGACCCACAGGACGTGCTCCACGCGCGCGTGCCCGACGAGCCGCATCGACAGCCCGACGAACACCAGCAGCAGGACCAGGTTTCCGGCCGTCGCCAGTGTGCGCATGCCCGTGACGTCCAGCAGCGTCAGCGGGACGAACAGCAGCGCCGCGAACGGCGGGTAGGTGGACGGCAGGTGAGCCGCCGTCGTACGCAGCGCGTAGAGATCGCCGCCCGCGCGGACGGTCGCCCCCTCCGCCCGGTAGACCATCAGGTCGATCATCGAGACGTGCGCGGCCCGCTGGGCCACCCAGAACGCCGTGAACGACAGGAGACACGACCCCAGGGCCACCGGCACCCGGCGCCGGGTCTCGGAGAACGCGATCACGGTCACGAAGCCCGACACTAGCGTCCGTATCCATACAGAACGGAAACGATTTGGTGGTGCACCCCTTCGACCGTGTAATGTTGGCGTCGCCGCCAGGGAAACCGGGCGGACCAAAACACGGGGCTATAGCTCAGTTGGTAGAGCGCCTGCATGGCATGCAGGAGGTCAGGAGTTCAATTCTCCTTAGCTCCACAGAAGTCGAAGGCGGACCATCCGAACGGATGGTCCGCCTTCGACGTTGTCCCGGTCGACAGTGTCCCGAAAACCCGCGGAAACCTTGTCGGCGGGAACTCCGCCCGCGGACTCCTCTCGCACACGTGGGGCGGGCCACCCGATCAGGGTGGCCCGCCCCACGTGTGCGCAAAGGTGCGATCAGCGCCCCAGCGCCCGGCGGCCGCGGCCCTGCGAGAGAACCGGCAGGTTCTTGGCCGGCGCCTGCGAGCGTGTGTCCTCCTCCAGGCGCAGGGCGAGCGCCGGGCAGCGGCGCACCGCACGCAGCGCCTTGGCCTCCGCGAACCTGGGCACCTTCGCCTGCGCGACCGTCGGGAAACCGTCCGCGCCCAGCTCGAAGACCTCCGGGAGGATGTCCGCGCACAGACCGTGGCCCCGGCACAGCGTCCAGTCGACGTAGATCTTCTGCCGGCTGCCGCCGCCGTTGTCCTCGGGCTCTCCGCCGCCCGGGATGCCCGTGGGCATCTTGCCGTCCTCGAAGAGCGGCAGAACGCCCTCAACGGGCCGTCCGCAGCCGTTCCCGAGAACGTGCGCGGCGAGGTCGTCGGTGAACGCCTTGATCGTCGACTCGAGGAACATCGCGGAGCCGTCCGGGTGCGAGCACGCCCCGCGCCGCTTCACGTTCTTCGCGACCTGCTTGAGCGCCTCCAGGGCGGCCGGTCCGCCGCCGTTCAGGATGTCCTCCATACCGCGCGCGGCCGCCGGCAGACCCAGGTAGCAGGGACCGCACTGTCCCGCGCTCTCCTCTGCAAGCCACTGGGCGACCCGCAGCGACTCGCCCAGCGGACAGGTCTCCTGCGTGATCGGCAGGATGGCGCCGGCACCCAGCGCACCGCCCACCGCGTCGAGCGAGTTGCGGGAGACGATCGCCTCGTTGACGGTGGCCGCGTCGATCCACTTGCCGTGGTAGCCGCCGGTCAGCACACCCTGCGGCACCGGCGGGGCGCCGGCCAGCTGCAGGACGTAGCGCAGCGGCACACCCGTGGGGACCTCGATCACCATGGGGCGGGCGACCGCGCCGGAGACCGTCAGCATGACGGTGCCCGGCTCGTCGTACAGGCCGGTGTTGCCGTAGCGCTCCGGGCCGATCCGGGCGGCGATCGCCAGCTGAGCGAACGTCTCCGCGTTCGACAGCAGGGTGGGCGCGCCGCCGACGCCGTTCTGCGAGGCACTGGTCTTGCGGCCGGGCGGGATCGCCGGGCCGCCGTCGATCGAGCGGATCAGCGACGCGGCGGCACCGGTGACCATGCGGACCGGGTTGCGCTGGACGAACGCCTTCAGCGCCGAACGCCGGCCGTTGCTCAGACCGCGCTCGGCCAGCGCCTGCTCCATCGAACGCTGCGTGGACTCCCGGGTGACCCCCACCACGAGCGTGCGGGCACCCAGCGCCTCCGCGCAGAGCAACGCGCCGTCAAGGATCAGATGCGGGGCACGGTTGATCAGCACCGTGTCCTTGCGGCAGGCCGGTTCGTCCTCACTGCCGTTGACGACGACGACCGGCCGTACGCCGCGCTTGATCGCCGCCTCGGCGACCGAGCGCAGCTTCTTGTGGAAGGGGAAGCCCGCGCCGCCGCGGCCCTTCAGGTTGATGCGTTCGGAGAGCTGCGCGAGCTGCTCCCCGCCCAGGGGTTCGAGCGGCCCGTGCACCTTGAGGTGCATGGGCAGATCGAGTCTTTCGACAAGGTCGAAGCCCGACGTGAGCTGCGGAAGGCCGACCACGCGGACTTCTGGGACGTCGGGCAGGGCCTCGTTCACCTATAGCCTCCGGAAGGCGTGTTCCAAGGTTCGCCCGAACCCGGGGCGTCGAAGGACGCGCCGGGCGCTGGTTCGCTGGCGGGACCGCTGTTGTACGTGTCATTCGAGTTGTACGTCCCGTACCGGGCATTCGTCTCACCCGTGTCGTACACATCACGTCCGCCCGTGCCGCCGGCGCCCGGATTGCCATAGGCCGGGATGTTGTATCCGGTGTCCTGCATCGGGTCGTACGCCGACCGGGGTGCCTCGCCGACCGGCGGCGGCGACGGGATCGGCCAGCTGCCCGAGGTGCTGGACGGACCGTCCACGCGCGGGGCGGACTGCGTGGCCTGCATGTCCAGGCGTTCCATGCGCGCGGTCTGGCCGGCCGCGAACGGCGACTGGGGCTGGCCGGGCGTGGACGTCGCCCGGTAGGCGGCGGCGAAGCCGGACGCCGGCTCGGGGCCGGGCGCGGCGGCCGCCGCGGACGGGAACAGCGGGTTCGACTGCGAGGTCGCCGTGTCCGCGCGCGACGGCCTCGGCTCGCGCTCCCGCATGGACTCGTAGCCCGGCAGCCCGGACTCGCTCACCCGGGCGCGGCTGGCGTCCAGATCGTCCAGCTCCGGCCGCTCCGAACTGCCGAGGACGGAGACGAGACGGTCGGCCACCCTCCGCTTGAACGGACGCGGGGCGGCGCGCAGTGCCAGCGCCGCCATCACGCCGATCAGGCACAGGTCGTACGAGATCATGAAGAACGGCTTCGCCGCGCGGCCCGCGTACAGGCCGTGGATCAGCGCTGCGCACCAGGCCGGATAGGCCAGCATGTGCATGGCCCGCCAGCGGGCCGCAACGACGGCCGGGGCGGCGAAATTGCTGCGCAGGGCGCCGGTGACACCCACGAAGATCATCAGGAGTCCGGCCAGCGAACCGAGTCCGATCAGGCCGGCGCTTCCGGTGATGCCGAGCGAGAACGGAATGATCGCGGCGATCACCACGGTGTGATCCAGCGCGATCTTCGTGACGATGTGCACCAGCAGGAACGCGATCGAGGCGACCGCGGTCGTCCGGTGCACCGCCTGGCCGACGATCCGCTGGCGGGTGTTGAGGAAGATGCGGTCCTGTGCGATCAGACCCCAGATCACCGAGCAGCTCAGCGACACGAGCGAGAGCACGCCCGCGCCGAAGTTCAGGAACGATTGGAACTGGCTGCCTCCGGTCAGCACAACCACGGGTATGAGCAACAGGACGACAGCGGACGCCACCCCCCAGGCCGAACGGCCTGGCTTGGGAAGCGAGCTGTTACTACGACGAGGGTTCATGGGGGCAACTCCGAGCAGTTCGGGAAAGCGGTCCCGGTGCCGCAGCCTAAGTGGCGCCATACCGATCAGTACGAGGTTTGAGTTATTGCGTTGTTACCAAAGAGCGACGCAGTCCTTGTGATGTCCCTTAGCGGACGTTACGCGAAGTAAATTTTGAACCTGGTTCAACTCTCGTCCCGATGGTCGCCTCAGACGCACGTGTCAACCATTGATACGCAAGCGCGTCGCAGCTTGCTCAAGCGCTGCGGTACCCTGACGCCATGCGTGCCGTACGCCTTCTGCTTAGCGGGCCGCGCTGATCAGTCCCGACCGCCGGACGAAACGGCTGGTCGGCATCGGCGCGGCGTCCCCTCCTGTGTGAGGGGATTTTTCGTTTCTAGAAAGTTCGCAGCCGCTGGCAGAGACGACCGATGGAGCTTTGAGGATCATGAGCGAGACGAACCCCGCTGCCGCCGCCACGTCGGCGGAGGCCGCGCCGCACCGCTACACGGCCGCCCTGGCGGCCGAGATCGAGGCACGCTGGCAGGACTTCTGGGACGCCGACGGCACCTACGCCGCGCCGAACCCCACGGGTGACCTGGCCGGCGACCCCGAGGTCGTCGCCCGGCCCAAGAAGTTCATCATGGACATGTTCCCGTATCCGTCCGGTGCGGGCCTGCACGTCGGTCACCCCCTGGGCTACATCGCCACCGACGTCTTCGCCCGCTTCCAGCGGATGAACGGCCACAACGTCCTGCACACCCTGGGCTTCGACGCCTTCGGCCTGCCCGCCGAGCAGTACGCCGTGCAGACCGGCACGCACCCGCGCGTGTCCACCGAGGCCAACATCGAGAACATGAAGGTCCAGCTGCGCCGGCTGGGCCTGGGCCACGACAAGCGCCGTTCGTTCGCCACGATCGACCCGGACTACTACAAGTGGACCCAGTGGATCTTCCTGCAGATCTTCAACTCCTGGTACGACGACGAGGCGGACAAGGCCCGCCCGATCTCCGAGCTGATCGCCCAGTTCGAGTCCGGTGAGCGTGGCGTGCCGGGCCACACGCGCGCGTGGAACGAACTGACCGCGACCGAGCGCGGCGACGTCCTGGGCGAGTTCCGCCTGGCCTACGCCTCCGACGCGCCGGTCAACTGGTGCCCCGGCCTGGGCACCGTGCTGGCCAACGAGGAAGTCACCGCCGACGGCCGCTCCGAGCGCGGCAACTTCCCCGTCTTCAAGGCCAAGCTGCGCCAGTGGAACATGCGCATCACCGCCTACGCCGACCGGCTGCTGGACGACCTGAACGAGCTGGACTGGCCCGAGGCCATCAAGCTGCAGCAGCGCAACTGGATCGGCCGCAGCGAGGGCGCCCGCGTCGACTTCCCGATCGACGGCGAGAAGATCACCGTCTTCACCACGCGCCCGGACACCCTGTTCGGCGCGACCTACATGGTGCTGGCACCCGAGCACCCGCTGGTCGACCGGTTCGTCCCGGACGCCTGGCCCGAGGCCACCCACGACGTGTGGACCGGCGGCCACGCCACCCCCGCCGACGCCGTCGCCGCGTACCGCGCGCAGGCCGGCGCCAAGTCCGACGTGGAGCGGCAGGCCGAGGCCAAGGACAAGACAGGTGTGTTCACCGGCGCGTACGCGACCAACCCGGTCAACGGCGAACAGATCCCGGTGTTCATCGCCGACTACGTCCTGATGGGCTACGGCACCGGCGCGATCATGGCCGTACCGGCGGGCGACCAGCGCGACTTCGAGTTCGCGCGCGCCTTCGAACTGCCGATCACCTGCATCGTCGAGCCGACCGACGGCCGCGGCACCGACACGTCGACGTGGGAGAACGCCTTCGGCTCGTACGACGCGAAGATCGTCAACTCCTCCAACGACGACATCAAGCTGGACGGCCTGCCGGTCGCCGAGGCCAAGGCCCGCATCACCGAGTGGCTGGCCCGCAAGGGCATCGGCGAGGGCACCGTCAACTTCCGGCTGCGCGACTGGCTGTTCAGCCGTCAGCGCTACTGGGGCGAGCCCTTCCCGATCGTCTACGACGAGGACGGCGTCGCCCACGCGCTGCCCGAGTCGATGCTGCCGCTGGAACTGCCGGAGGTCGACGACTACTCGCCGCGCACCTTCGACCCCGAGGACGCCGACACCCAGCCCGAGACGCCGCTGTCACGCAACGAGGACTGGGTCAACGTCACCCTGGACCTGGGCGACGGACCGAAGAAGTACCGCCGCGAGACCAACACCATGCCCAACTGGGCCGGTTCCTGCTGGTACGAACTGCGCTACCTGGACCCGCACAACAGCGAGCAGCTGGTCGACCCGCAGATCGAGCAGTACTGGATGGGCCCGCGCGAGGGCATGCCGCACGGCGGTGTCGACCTGTACGTCGGCGGCGCCGAGCACGCCGTGCTGCACCTGCTGTACGCCCGATTCTGGTCGAAGGTCCTGTACGACCTGGGGCACGTCTCGTCCGCCGAGCCGTTCCACAAGCTGTTCAACCAGGGCATGATCCAGGCCTACGTCTACCGCGACGGCCGCGGCTTCCCGGTGCCCGCCGCCGAGGTCGAGGAACGGGGTGGCGACTACTACTACGAGGGCGAGAAGGTCACCCGCCTGCTGGGCAAGATGGGCAAGTCCCTCAAGAACGCGGTGACTCCGGACGAGATCTGCGCCGAGTACGGCGCCGACACCCTGCGCCTGTACGAGATGGCGATGGGCCCGCTGGACGTGTCCCGGCCGTGGGACACGCGCGCGGTGGTCGGCCAGTTCCGGCTGCTGCAGCGGCTGTGGCGCAATATCGTCGACGAGGCCACCGGTGAGGTCACCGTGACCGAGGCCGAGGCGGACGAGGAGACGCTGCGCGCCCTGCACAAGGCGATCGACGGCGTCCGTCAGGACCTGGAGGGGCTGCGCTTCAACACGGCCATCGCCAAGGTCACCGAGCTGAACAACCACCTGACGAAGGCGGGCGGCGCGGTGCCGCGTCCGGTCGCCGAGCCGCTGGTGCTGATGATCGCGCCGCTGGCCCCGCACATCGCCGAGGAGCTGTGGCGCAAGCTGGGCCACACCGACTCGGTCGTCCACCGGGACTTCCCCGTCGCCGACCCGAACTACGTCGTCGACGAGACCGTGACCTGCGTCGTGCAGATCAAGGGCAAGGTCAAGGCCCGCCTGGAGGTGCCGCCGGCCATCTCCGACGAGGAACTGGAGAAGGTGGCGCTGGCCGACGAGCTGGTCGTGAAGGCGCTGGGCGGTGCCGGGATCCGCAAGGTGATCGTCCGCGCGCCGAAGCTGGTGAACATCGTCACGGCGTGACACCGCCGGCCACCTCCGGGTGGTCCCCTAGGGGCAGGTTCGGGGTTCTTGCGGAACTCGGGGCCTGCCCTTTGCGTTTACGGTTGAGGAGCACGGCCACCCACGCCGTGCCCGGACACGGCCGGGGTGGTGGGCAGCGAGGAGGAGCACCGTGGAAACAGTGATCGCCGCATTCGCCGTGCTCTTCCTGCTCTTCGTCGCCGGTGGGGCGTACGTCACCTTCAAGGCGGTCGGCGCTGCGAAGCGTGGTGTGGACCGCACGATCACCCAGGCCCGGCGCACCGTCGAGGAGCACACGCTGCGCGCCAAGTCCATGGTCCAGATCGGCCCGGCGGGCGAGATCGCCCAGCTCCGGCTCGCCCTGCGCACCTCGATGCGGGCCACCCAGGACGCGTTGCATGCGGGCGTCGCGGAGGACGAGTCGCTGAAGGAGTCCCTCGGCCTCTTCCAGCGCCTCAGCGCGCACGGGCACGAACTGGACGGTGAACTCAGGCGCCTGGAGGGGGAACCGGACCGGGCCACGCTCGCCACCCGCCTGCCCGAGCTGCGCCGCCGCACCGAGCGCATCACCGAGTCCGCGGACGCGCTGCGCTGGGCGGCCCGCGACCGGGCCCGCCGCTTCGCCGACGACGACCTGGACACCTTGAGCACCCAGATCGGCGTCGAGGCGGACGCCCTGCGGCACTGGACCCGGCCGGAGCCGGCCGCGCAGACCCCGCCGTGGCCCGAGGCCGCCGACGGCCCCGACGACCGTCAGACCTGGCCCGAACGACCCCGGTCGGCCGCGGCCGAGGACCCGGTGCAGCCCGCGATCACCCCGCCCGTCCGGCCCCGGGCGTACCCCTGGCAGAAGAAGCCCCGGCCCGAGAGCACCACTTGACAGGGCCGGTCCCGGTCCGGGCGTCCGGGGGCGGGCTGCCGCGCCTGGGCTACGCCAGGTAACCTCCAGCTCATGTCCTGCCATGTCGCGATCGTCACCGATTCAACGGCCTACCTGCCGCCGCGGACGGTGGAGCGCCACGGCATCACCGCGGTACCCCTGACCGTGGTCCTCGGCGACCGGGCGCTCGAAGAGGGCACCGAGATCTCGACCCGTTCGCTGGCCCAGGCTTTGCAGAAGCGGCGGCCCGTCACCACGTCCCGGCCCAGCCCGGAGGTGTTCGCCGAAACCTACCGCAGGGTAGCCGGGGCCGGGGCCACCGGAATCGTCTCGCTCCACCTGTCCGCCGAACTGTCGGGCACCTACGACGCGGCCGTCGTCGCCGCCCGGGAGGCACCCGTCCCGGTGCGGGTGGTGGACACCGGGATGGTCGCGATGGCCCTTGGTTTCTGCGCGCTTGCGGCGGCCGAGGCCGCCGAGGCCGGCGGCACCGTCGACGAGGCCGTCACGGCGGCGGAGAAGCGGGCCGCCGGTACCTCCGCGTACTTCTACGTCGACACCCTCGACTATCTGCGCCGGGGCGGCCGCATCGGCACCGCCCAGGCCCTGTTCGGCTCCGCGCTCGCCGTGAAGCCCCTGCTCCAGCTGGACGGCGGCCGGATCGAGCTCCTGGAGAAGGTACGGACGGCGTCCCGGGCCATCGCCCGCCTCGAGGAGCTCACCGCCGAGCGTGCGGGCGGCGCCGATGTGGACATCGCCGTCCACCATCTCGCCGCCCCCGACCGGGCCTCGGCCCTCGCCGACCGGCTGCGGGCGCGGGTGCCCGGGCTGGCCGACCTGCATGTGAGCGAGGTCGGCGCGGTCATCGGGGCGCACACCGGCCCCGGGCTGCTCGGGGCGGTCGTCTCGCTGCGGTGAGCTGGGGACCCGAGGGCGCGAGCCTCGGCACCATCACTCGTGCGAGTGGCGGAGTTGTCCACAACTCGGGCGTGGTCCACGGTAACTGAGCAAGATCATCGCGGATCGGCGGGAAGCCCGATCCTCGTCGCATGGCACTTCGATCACGCTCACACGAGACACATGCGACCAGCGGTCCGGGTCGGGGCCCCAGCTCCGACGGCCGCACCCGGCACCGGCGGTCCCCGGTCCGCGCCCGTATCCGTCATCGCCCCGCCCCGGCGGACGAACTGCGCCGCCGGGCGGAAGTGCTCTTCGGTGAACGGGCCGTCGCCAGGCCGGGGCAGGGGCCGCCCAGCGCGGAAACGGTGACCGGCACCGGTGCGGCGACCGGACTGACCGCGGCCGCGACCGCGGTGCGCACAGCCTCCGCCGGAGTGCGCACCGCCGCGGCGGTGCTGTCCACGGCGGCGGCCGTGATGTCGTCGGCCCGCGTGCTGGCCGGCGAAGCCGCGGCGCGGCGCGAGCCCGCGCTGCCCGGGCTGCGGTCCCGGGTCGGGCTCGCGGTGCGGGAGCGGATGCCGGTGTGGCTCCAGACGCGGTGCGGGCTGGAGCGCCGGGGCGCGGTTGCCCTGGGGGCGGTCCTGGTCGTGGCCGCGGCGCTGGCCGTGCAGCACTTCTGGACGGGTCGGACGGAGTCCGTGAGCGCGCCGGAGGTGGTGCGTGCGGAGGCACCGTACGGGAAGAGCGAGGAGCGGGCCCCGGCCGCCGGAGCGGCCGCCGCCGGGGCCGGTACCGCCGCGGCGCCCGGTGCGCTCGACGCTTCCGGCGCGACCGCCGGAGCCGCCGGAACCGGCAGTTCCGGCGGGGAGATTGTGGTGGATGTCACCGGGAAGGTCCGGGATCCGGGGGTCCACACGCTGCCCGCCGGCTCCCGGGTGACCGACGCGCTGCGGGCGGCGGGCGGGGTGCGGCCCGGTACGGACACCGGCGGACTCAACCGCGCCCGCTTCCTGACGGACGGGGAACAGATCGTCGTCGGGGGTCCCGCTCCGCCGGCCGCACCGGGCCAGGCCGTGGGCGGTCCCGCGACGGGAGCGGGCCCGTCCGCCCCGGTCTCGCTGAACACCGCGACCGTCGAGCAACTCGACGCCCTGCCCGGAGTCGGCCCGGTACTGGCCCAGCACATCCTCGACTGGTGCACCCAGCACGCCGGGTTCCGTTCGGTCGACGAACTCCGCCAGGTCAAGGGCATCGGCGAACGCCGCTACTCCGACCTGCGGGATCTGGTACGGCCATGAGCCCCGTGACCGGCGGAGCGGCACCTGGGCCCGTGGCCGTGGGCCGGTCGGTGCGCGACGGCCCGGGGCGGCGGGGCGGCACCGCGCACGCCCGGCAGGACACGCGGGCCGACCTGAGGCTGGTGCCGCCCGCGCTGGCCGTGTGGGCCACGGCGGCCCTGGCACTGGACGCACCTGTGGGGTGGACGGCCGCGACCGCCGTCGTCTGCCTGGTCGCCGGGGTGATGCTGCTGCGGCTCGGCCGGACGCGTCCCCGGCCGGGGACGGCGACCGTCGGTGCCGGATCCGCCCGGCCGGCCTGGCGGCGGGCCTCGGCCGGCGCGCTGCTCCTCTGCGTCGCCGGGGCGGCCGCCTCCGCGGGGCTGCACGGGGCGGATGTACGCCGCGGACCGGTTCCCGGCCTGGCCCGCGCGTACGCCACCGTGACCGCCGAGGTGGAGCTCACCGGCGACCCCTGGGTCGCCAGGCCGCGCGTGCGGGGGGACCACGCCACCCCGGCCGCCGTACTCGTGCGCGGCGAGGTGCGCCGGGTGGAGAAGAGCGACGGGACCGCGGTGGCGACGCGCTCCCCGGTACTGGTGGCCGTGGACACGGGGGTGCCGGCACCCGGTGGCGGCGGCCGGGCGCGGTGGCTCGGACTGCTGCCCTCGACACGGCTGAGGGTGAGCGGGCGGCTGGCGCCGGCCACGGCCGGCGGGGACCGGGTCGCGGCGCTGCTGCGGGTACGGGAGCGTCCCGCACCGGCGGTGGTGGGGGAGCCGAGCGGGCCGCAGCGGCTGGCCGGACGGTTGCGGGCCGGTTTGCGGGAGGCGACCGACGGCCTGCCCGAGGACGCCCGGGCGCTGCTGCCCGGGCTGGTCGTCGGGGACACCTCACGTATCGGCCCGGAGCTGGACGAGGCGTTCGAGGCGACCGACCTCGCGCACATCCTCGCGGTGTCGGGCAGCAACCTCACCATCCTGCTCGCCCTGCTCATCGGACCGCCGGGACTGGCTCAGCAGACCGAGCGCCGGGGTCTCGCTCCGCGCCTGGGGCTGTCGCTGAGGGGGACCGCACTGTTCGCGTCGACGCTCACCCTCGCCTTCGTCGTCGTGTGCCGGCCGGATCCCAGCGTGCTGCGGGCTGCGGCCTGCGGTGCGGTCGCCCTGCTCGCCCTGGCGACCGGCCGCCGCAGGTCCCTGGTCCCGGCACTGGCCACGGCGGTTCTGCTGCTGGTGCTGTACGACCCGTGGCTGGCCCGCAGTTACGGCTTCCTGCTGTCGGTACTGGCCACCGGTTCGCTGCTGTTGCTGGCGCCCGGGTGGTGCGAGGCGCTGCGGCGGCGCGGGGTGCCGGAGCGGCTGGCCGATGGGCTGGCGGCGGCCGCGGCCGCGCAGGCGGTGTGCGGGCCGGTGGTCGCGGTGCTGTCGGCCCGGGTGAGTCTCGTGGCGGTGCCCTGCAACCTGCTGGCGGAGATCGCGGTCGCGCCGGCCACGGTCCTGGGGTTCGGGGCGCTCGCGGCGGCTCCGGTGGCGATGCCGGTGGCCAAGGTGCTGGCGTGGTGCGCGAGTTGGCCGGCCGGATGGATCGCCCGAATCGCCCGGACCGGGGCCGGGCTGCCCGGTGCGGGCGTGGACTGGCCGGGGAGCTGGACGGGGGCGCTGCTGCTGGCCGGGGTGACGGTGGTCGCCGTACTGCTGGGACGGCGGTTGCTGCGGCATCCGTGGTGGTGCGGGGTGCTGGGGGTGCTGCTCGTGCTGCTGGTGGTACGTCCGGCGCCGCTCACCCGGGTGGTCACGGGCTGGCCGCCGCCCGGCTGGCGGCTGGCGATGTGCGACGTGGGGCAGGGGGACGCGACCGTGCTCGCGGCGGGCGCGGGCACGGGAGTGGTCGTGGACGCAGGACCCGATCCGGCGCTGGTCGACCACTGCCTGCGGGAACTCGGCATCACCCGGATCCCGCTCGTCGTCCTCACCCACTTTCACGCGGACCACGTCGCGGGGCTGCCTGGGGTGCTGCGTGGCCGTGAGGTGGCGCAGATCGAGACGACCGGGTTCGAGGAACCCGCGGACCAGGCCGAGTTCGTCAGAAGGGAGGCCGCCGAGCACCGGATCCCGGTCACGCGGGCGGTCGCCGGGGAGCGGCGCACGACCGGGCCGCTGGACTGGCGGGTGCTGTGGCCGCCTCCGGCCCCGGCACCGCTGCCGGACGGACCGAACGACGCAAGTGTCGCCCTGCTGGTCCGCTCGGCCGGGCTGCGGATGCTGCTGCTCGGGGACCTCGAACCCCCGGCCCAGCAGGAGCTGCTGAGATCACCGGCCGCGGCCACACTGGGCCGGGTGGACGTGCTGAAGGTGGCCCACCACGGGTCCGCGTACCAGGATCCGCAGCTGTTGCGGCTGGTCGCGCCGCGGGTCGCGCTCATCTCCTGCGGGGCGGACAACCCGTACGGTCATCCGGCACCCGGCACGGTGGCCGAACTCCGGGCCGTGGGGGCGGTGGTGCTGCGGACCGACAGGGACGGGGCGCTCGCCGTGACCGGCGGCGGCACGGGCGGGGAGGCGGGGGAGCTGCGCGTGGCGCGAGACTGAGGGCATGAACCCCGTGAACCCCGCGCAGATAGACGCCTACCTCAGCCGGCTCGGCGCCGCCCGCCCGGCCCGGCCCACCGCGGACGCCCTGCGCGAACTGCATCTGAGGCACCTGCGGACCGTGCCCTTCGAGAACCTGTCGATCCACCTCGGCGAGGAGATCGCACTGACCGGGGAGCGGCTGCTGGAGAAGGTGGTGGGCGCGGGCCGGGGCGGGTTCTGCTACGAACTCAACGGCGCCTTCTCGGTGTTGCTGACCGCGCTCGGGTTCGGGGTGACCCCGCTGGCGGGGCGGGTGTACGGGGCGGAGGGGCGGCTCGGGATCCCGTACGACCATCTCGCGCTGCGGGTGCGGACGGCGGACGGTTGCGAGTGGCTCGCGGACGTGGGTTTCGGGACGCACAGCCACTACCCGCTGGCGTTTGCGGAGCGGGGCGACCAGGCCGATCCCGGCGGGACGTTCCGGATCGCGGAGGCCGGGCCGGACGCGGCGGGGGCGGGGGGCGAGGGCGGCGTTGTGGGCGGGGACCTTGACGTGCTGCGTGACGGGCAGCCGCAGTACCGGCTGGAGGTGCGGCCGCGGGTGCTCGGGGACTTCACGGCCGGGGCGTGGTGGCACAGCACGTCGCCGTCGTCGCACTTCACGCAGTCGCTGGTCTGTTCCCGGGCCACCGACGACGGCGGGCGGATCACGCTCAGCGGGCGCACGCTGACGGAGACGGCTGCCGACGGGACGCGTGAGGTACGGGAGTTGGAGCACGACGAGGAGGTGCTCGGGGTCTACCGGGAGCGGTTCGGGATCGGGCTGGACTGTGTGCCGACTGTGCGAAATCCGGGGAAAGTCAACCGGAATGGCTAATTCGGGTCTCGCGGGAGAACGTGTTTCTACTGCCGCGTAGCGTGCTACTCGTGCGTAGTTCCGGCGCATGTGCTGGATTCCCGTGATGTGGGCCCGTGTTGCCCCGAAAGCCGCATCAGTGATCGAATGTTTCTTCGGCAGGGGATGACGGCGAGGCGTACAGGGGTGGCGAGGATGTTCGGCCGCTTGATGGGAAACCGAACGAACCGGGTGCAGCGGACGAGCCCCCTCGCGGCGGTGCAGACCCCGCCCGACGCCGGGGTGCTGAGCTGCCGGGTGCTCGACCCGGTCAACGAACCGGTGACGAACGCCGAGTTCGCGGTCAGTGACACCATGGGACGCACGGTGGTCAGCGGGGGCGCGGATCCCTACGGTTCGTTCGTGACGGCCGTGCCGGCCGGGGAGTACCGGCTGGCGGTGTCCGCGGAGGGGTTCACGCCGTACCGGGCCACCGCGCAGGTCGGCGAGAACTGCCTCGCCTCGCTCGGCGACGTGACCCTCCAGGTCGCCCAGCCGCCGAAACTGCCGACGCCGGGGGACTGGGAGATCGAGCCGACGCATTCCTCGATCGGCTTCACCGCCCGGCACATCGGACTGGCCCGGATCCACGGGCGGTTCAACTCGTTCGCGGGCGCGGTGCGGATCGCCGAGCAGATGGAGCGCTCCGCCATGCACGTCGTGATCGACGCCGCGACCATCGACACGGGCGTCCGGATGCGCGACGACCATCTGCGCTCCGCGGACTTCCTGGACGTGCAGCGTTTTCCGACACTGGAGTTCTACAGCGACCGTTTCGTGCACAGGGGCGGCACCAGGTGGGGCGTCACCGGGGCGCTGTCCCTGCACGGCGTGACCCGCACGGTCACCCTCGACACCGAGTACCTAGGGCTCGGCAACGGCATGGAGGGCGAGGTACGGGCCGCCTGCCGGGCCAGCACCGAACTCCACCGCGACGACTTCACCGTGAGCTGGCAGACGATGCTGGCCCGCGGGATCGCGGTGGTCGGGCCGAGCATCCGCATCGACCTGGACGTGCAGATCGTCCCGAAGGGCTGAGCCCGCCGCCGCGGTCCGCTCCCGTTCCCCGCGGCTCGTTGCGGTGGCCTTCGGTGCCCGAGAATGGGGCCGTGAGCGATGTGAGACATGTGCTGGTGCTGCCCGACCGGGACGCGGCGGAGGAAGCCTCCGAGGCCCTCGGGCGGCGGTTCGGGGTCGACGAGGAGCCGCGGCTGGTGCGGGACGCGCTGGCCGGGGAGGACGACGCCGAGGACGCGCAGTGGCTGGTCCTGCTGCGGGACGAGCAGGGGCGGCTGGACCCGGCGGAGCTGGACGAGTTCGCGGGCGAGTGGGACGGCTGGCGGGAGGAGCCGTAGGAGCGCGGGGCGGCCCGGGGCGGGGCGGGCGTGGCCGGCCCCGTTGTCAGTGGGCCGTGGGATGCTTGGCGCGATGGCCAAGAAGACTGCTGATGACGATCCGCTCGCCCCGGTGACCCTGGCCGTGGGGCAGGAGGACCTGCTGCTCGACCGTGCCGTGCAGCAGGTGGTGGCCGCTGCCCGGGCCGCCGACGCCGACACGGACGTACGGGACCTGAACCCCGACCAGTTGCAGCCCGGCACGCTCGCCGAGCTGACCAGCCCGTCGCTCTTCGCGGAGCGCAAGGTCGTGGTCGTACGCAACGCGCAGGACCTGTCCGCCGACACGGTCAAGGACGTGAAGGCGTACCTCGGGTCGCCCGCCGAGGAGATCACGCTCGTGCTGCTGCACGCGGGCGGGGTCAAGGGCAAGGCACTGCTCGACGCGGCGCGCAAGGCGGGCGCCCGGGAGGTCGCCTGCCCGAAGATGACCAAGCCGGCGGACCGGCTCGCGTTCGTACGGAGCGAGTTCCGGGCGCTCGGGCGGTCCGCCACGCCCGAGGCCTGCCAGGCGCTCGTCGACGCCATCGGCAGTGATCTGCGGGAGCTGGCGTCGGCCGTCACCCAGCTCGCCGCGGACGTCGAGGGCACCGTCGACGAGGCCGTCGTCGGGCGGTACTACACCGGGCGGGCCGAGGCGTCGAGCTTCACGGTGGCCGACCGGGCCGTGGAGGGGCGCACCGCGGAGGCGCTGGAGGCGCTGCGCTGGTCGCTGGCGACCGGGGTCGCCCCGGTGATGATCACGAGCGCGCTCGCGCAGGGCGTCCGGGCGATCGGGAAACTCGCGGGGGCGCGGGGCGGGCAGCGGCCCGCCGATCTCGCGCGGGAGCTCGGAATGCCGCCGTGGAAGATCGACCGGGTGCGGCAGCAGATGCGGGGATGGACGCCGGACGGGGTCGCGGTGGCCCTGCGGGCCGTCGCCGAGGCGGACGCGGGCGTGAAGGGCGGCGGGGACGATCCCGAGTACGCCCTGGAGAAGGCCGTGGTGACGATCGCGCGGGCGGCGCGGTCACGCGGCCGGGGGTAGCAAGCCGCAGGGGGCGCGGAAGGCGCCCGGGCATGCCGAAGGCCCCGGCGTCCGCCCTGGGGAAGGGCGAGGCGCCGGGGCCTTCGGTTCGAGCTGTCGATCGACGCCCGCGTGGCGAACGCAGGCCGCGCGTCGATCCTCGGGTGCCGGTCGGGGGCGGATGAGAGAGGGCCCGCCCGGGTCCTTCCGGCGTCAAATCAAGGGTCAGCCCTTGAGGGAAGCAACCTTGGAAGCAAGCGCCGACTTCTTGTTGGCGGCCTGGTTCTTGTGGATGACGCCCTTCGAGACGGCCTTGTCGAGCGCACGCGCGGCAGCGCGCTGCAGCTCGGTGGCCTTCTCGACGTCACCCGCGGCAGCGGCCTCACGGGCCTTGCGGACCGCGGTCTTCAGGGAGGACTTGACGGCCTTGTTGCGCAGCCGAGCCTTCTCGTTGGTCTTGATCCGCTTGATCTGGGACTTGATGTTCGCCACGAATGAGCCTTTTCAGGTTCTGGTACGGGGCCGCGAAGGTCCCGTACCGATGATTTCTTGAAGATGTGCCTCGCGCTGAGAGGGCATGAGACACAGCTGCCCACGTTACCAGCGAGGCGGACAATGGCCCAAACCGGTCCCCGGTCCCCCGTCATGGGACCATGGAGACTACGTATCGATCCGACCCGAGGCATAAGGCGCCTCAAGAGACAGGACCCTGCGTGCCCGCGACCCCTAACAATGTGCCCGAGCCGAGCCGTACCGCCCCGGCTCTGATCCGCAATTTCTGCATCATCGCGCACATCGACCACGGCAAGTCCACTCTCGCCGACCGGATGCTCCAGCTGACCGGTGTGGTCGAGCAGCGGCAGATGCGTGCTCAGTACCTCGACCGGATGGACATCGAGCGCGAGCGCGGCATCACGATCAAGTCCCAGGCGGTGCGTCTGCCCTGGGCCCCGACCGAGGGCCCGGACCAGGGCAGTACGCACATCCTCAACATGATCGACACTCCGGGGCACGTCGACTTCACCTACGAGGTCTCGCGGTCGCTGGCGGCCTGCGAGGGGACCATCCTCCTCGTCGACGCCGCCCAGGGCATCGAGGCACAGACCCTCGCCAACCTCTACCTGGCGATGGAGAACGACCTCACGATCATCCCCGTGCTCAACAAGATCGACCTGCCGGCCGCGCAGCCGGAGAAGTTCGCCGAGGAACTGGCGAACCTGGTCGGCTGCGAGCCGGACGACGTGCTGCGGGTCTCCGCCAAGACCGGTGTCGGCGTCGACGCGCTGCTGAACAAGGTCGTCAAGGAGATCCCGGCACCCGTCGGCGTCGCCGACGCGCCCGCCCGCGCCATGATCTTCGACTCGGTCTACGACTCCTACCGCGGTGTCGTGACGTACGTCCGTGTCATCGACGGCCAGCTCAACAAGCGTGAGCGGATCAAGATGATGTCGACGGGCGCCACCCACGAACTGCTGGAGATCGGCACCAACTCGCCGGAGATGCTGTCCGCCGACGGACTCGGCGTCGGCGAGGTGGGTTATCTGATCACGGGTGTGAAGGACGTCCGGCAGTCCAAGGTCGGTGACACCGTCACCAGCCAGACCAAGGGCGCCACCGAGGCCCTCGGCGGCTACAAGGACCCGAAGCCGATGGTCTTCTCCGGTCTGTATCCGCTGGACGGATCCGACTACCCCGAGCTGCGCGAGGCCCTCGACAAGCTCCAGCTCAACGACGCCGCGCTCGTCTACGAGCCGGAGACCTCCGCCGCCCTCGGCTTCGGTTTCCGTGTCGGCTTCCTCGGCCTGCTGCACCTGGACGTGATCCGGGAGCGGCTGGAGCGCGAGTTCGGGCTCGACCTGATCGCCACCGCGCCGAACGTGGTCTACCGGGTGGTCATGGAGGACCGGACGGAGTTCACGGTCACCAACCCGAGCGAATTCCCCGAGGGGAAGATCAACGAGGTGTACGAGCCCGTCGTACGGGCCACGATCCTCGCGCCGACCGAGTTCATCGGCTCGATCATGGAGCTGTGCCAGACCCGGCGCGGCACCCTGCTCGGGATGGACTACCTGTCCGAGGACCGGGTCGAGATCCGGTACACGCTGCCCCTCGCGGAGATCGTCTTCGACTTCTTCGACCAGCTGAAGTCGAAGACCCGCGGTTACGCCTCGCTGGACTACGAGCCCACCGGCGAGCAGACCTCCAGCCTGGTCAAGGTCGACATCCTGCTGCACGGCGACAAGGTCGACGCGTTCTCGGCGATCACCCACAAGGACGCGGCGTACGCGTACGGCGTGCGGCTGGTGGCCAAGCTGCGCGAGCTCATTCCGCGGCAGGCCTTCGAGGTGCCCATCCAGGCGGCCATCGGCTCCCGGGTCATCGCCCGCGAGACCATCCGCGCCATCCGCAAGGACGTCCTCGCCAAGTGCTACGGCGGTGACATCTCCCGGAAGCGCAAGCTGCTGGAGAAGCAGAAGGAAGGCAAGAAGCGGATGAAGATGGTGGGTTCCGTGGAGGTTCCGCAGGAGGCCTTCATCGCGGTGCTCTCCAGCGATGACAGCGCGGGATCGGCCAAGAGCAAGAAGTAACCGCGGGTAATAGTCGGTCGCGGTCGCAAATCGGGTACAACGGGGGTTCGCCGTACGAAAGTGCGGCGGACCCCTACGCGTGCGTAGCGTCGCTCTGCGTGGAACATGCGGCGAAACAGACAGGCCGAAGCCCCTTACGCACAGGCCGGTCGCGGCTTAGTCTGATCCCTGCTCGATAGTTACTCGCGAGTTAAACAACCAGCGCGAACCCCACCGTGAGTAAACCCCAGCCGCACTGAGCCAGCCGCACCGTCGCGGGCCCCGGAGGATGTCGTGACCGACACACAGACACTGATCGAGAACCGACCGCCGTCCGTGGCGGCCCTCTTCCTGGATCGCGTGGCGGCCACACCGGACGCCGAGGCCTACCGCTACCCGGTGCCCGCAGCCTCCGGTCAGGGCCCGGACGACTGGAAGTCGCTCAGCTGGGCGCAGGCGGCCGAGCGGGTCCACGCGATCGCGGCCGGTCTCATCGAACTCGGCATCGAGCCCGAGCAGCGGGTCGCCCTCGCCGCCTCCACGCGTGTCGAGTGGATCCTCACCGACCTCGGCATCCTGTGCGCCGGCGCGGCCACCACGACCGTCTACCCGCAGACCAACGCCGAGGAGTCGGCGTTCATCCTCTCCGACTCCGAGAGCCGGGTGCTGATCGCGGAGGACGCGGCCCAGGTCGCCAAGGCCGTCGAGAAGCGTGCCGAACTGCCCGAGCTCACCCAGGTCGTCGTCATCGACCCGGCCGGCGTCGAGACCGGCGACTGGGTCATCACCCTCGCCGAACTGGAACAGCGCGGCGCCAGGTACCTGGAGAAGCACCCCGAGCTCATCAAGGAGCGGGTCGGCGCGATCACCAAGGACCAGCTCGCCACCCTCATCTACACCTCCGGCACCACCGGCCGCCCCAAGGGCGTACGGCTGCCCCAGGACAACTGGTCGTACATGGCGAAGGCGATCGCCGCGACCGGGCTGATCAGTGCCGAGGACGTGCAGTACCTGTGGCTGCCCCTCGCGCACGTCTTCGGCAAGGTGCTCACCTCCGGGCAGATCGAGGTGGGGCACGTCACCGCCGTCGACGGCCGCGTCGACAAGATCATCGAGAATCTGCCGGTCGTCCAGCCGACGTACATGGCCGCCGTGCCGCGCATCTTCGAGAAGGTCTACAACGGCGTCGCCGCGAAGGCCCGCGCCGGCGGCGCCGCCAAGTACAAGATCTTCCAGTGGGCGGCCGACGTCGCCCGCGAGTACGCCAAGGTCACGCAGGACAACTTCCGGCGCACCGGAGCCGCGACCGCGCCCTTCGGGCTCGCCGCGAAGCACAAGGTCGCCGACGGCCTCGTCTACTCCAAGCTGCGGGAGGCCTTCGGCGGGCGGCTGCGCGCCTGCGTCTCCGGGTCGGCGGCGCTGGCTCCCGAGATCGGCTACTTCTTCGCCGGCGCCGGCGTGCACATCCTGGAGGGCTACGGCCTCACCGAGTCCTCCGCCGCGTCCTTCGTGAACCCCGGCGAGGCCTACCGCACCGGTACGGTCGGCAAGCCGCTGCCCGGCTGTGAGGTGCGGATCGCCGACGACGGCGAGATCCTGCTCCGCGGCCCCGGCATCATGCAGGGCTACCACGGGCTGCCCGAGAAGACGGCTGAGGTGCTGGAGGCCGACGGCTGGTTCCACACCGGTGACATCGGCGAGCTGTCTCCCGACGGCTATCTGCGGATCACCGACCGCAAGAAGGACCTCATCAAAACGTCCGGCGGCAAGTACATCGCGCCCGCCGAGGTCGAGGGACAGTTCAAGGCGGTCTGCCCCTACGTCTCCAACATCCTCGTGCACGGTGCCGACCGGAACTTCTGCACCGCCCTGATCGCCCTCGACGAGGCCGCGATCCTCGAATGGGCCAAGGAGAACGGCCTGGACGGCAAGTCCTACGCCGAGGTCGTAGCCGCGCCGGTGACCGTCGAGATGGTCGACGGGTACGTCAAGCAGCTCAATGAGGGGCTGCAGCGGTGGCAGACCATCAAGAAGTTCCGGCTGCTGCCCCGGGACCTCGATGTGGAGCACGGGGAGATCACGCCGAGCCTGAAGCTGAAGAGGCCGGTCGTGGAGCGGGAGTACAAGCACCTCATCGACGAGATGTACGCCGGGACACGGGAGGCCTAGGGGTTCGTCGTCGGGTGCGGGAGCGTGGGGGCTGGTCGCGCAGTCCCCGCGCCCCTTCAGCGGGACCGCTCAGCTCTGCTCAGCAGTTGCCGCAGCTCCCTGGCTTCTTTTCGTAGCGTCGCTACGTCGAGCGGGTCCTCGGACAGCCGGTCTTCCAGCACAGCCAACCGCTTGCCCATCTCGCCGAAGTCAGCCTGTTCCCGTGCCAGCAGCACCTGAAGCTGCTGGTTCTTCCGGTGCAGTTCCAGGAACACGTTGACCTTCGCCCGCAGCACCCACGGATCGAACGGTTTCGTCAGGTAGTCCGCCGCGCCCGTGGCGTAGCCGCGGAAGGTGTACCCCGCGTCCTCGTCCGCTCCGGTCAGGAAGATGATCGGGACGTCCTTCGTCTGGTCGAGGCGTTTGATGTTCGCGGCCGTTTCGAAACCGTCCATGCCCGGCATGCGGATGTCGAGGAGGACGACGGCGAAGCGGCGGCGGAGTAGGGCCTTCATCGCCTCCTCGCCGGAGCGGGCCCGTACGATCGGCTCGTTCAGCGACCCCAGAACGGCTTCCAGCGCGATCAGGTTGTCCTCCATGTCGTCGACCAGGAGGATTCCGGCACGGTCGTCAGCGGTCATTGCTCCGTCCGTTCGTCGTCGGCGGTCTCGCCGTCCTGCGTGCTGTCGGGGTCCAGGAGTGCGCAGACGACGGTGAGCAGCCGGTCGACGTCCACCGGTTTGGGTACGTAGTCGTTGGCGCCGCGTGCGATGGACTTCTCCCGGTCGCCCGGCATCGCCTTCGCGGTCAGGGCGACGATCGGCAGGCCGGTCCAGCGGGGGGCGCGGCGGATGGCGGCGATGGTCTCGTGGCCGTCCATCTCCGGCATCATGATGTCCATCAGGACGAGTTCGACGTCAGGGTTGCGTTCGAGGGTCTCGATGCCCTCCCGGCCGTTCTCCGCGTACAGCACCGGCATGCCGACGCGGCCGAGGACGTGGGTGAGGGCGAAGACGTTGCGGATGTCGTCGTCGATGATCAGGACGCGGCGGCCGGGGAGCACGCGGCCCGCGTGGCCCGTCTGCCACGCCTCCAGCCGGGTCGGGGCCGGCCAGGAGTCGTCGGGGTCGGGGGCGGCGGCCGGTGTCGGGCCGAGCGCCGGCGCGGTGTGGTGGTGCGGGGTCGGCCCGGGTGCCGTGTGGCCGGGGCTGACGACCGGGACGTACAACGTGAACGTCGAGCCCTTGCCCGGTTCGCTCGCGGCGACGATCCGGCCGCCCAGCAGGCCGGCGATCTCCCGGCTGATGGAGAGGCCGAGGCCGGTGCCGCCGTACTTGCGGTTCGTGGTGCCGTCGGCCTGCTGGAACGCCTCGAAGATGACCGGGAGTTTCTCGGCGGCGATGCCGATGCCGGTGTCCGACACCTGGAAGGCGATCACCTCGTCGCTGTCGTGGACGTAGTGGCGCTCGGGGTCCTTCACCCGGTGTACCCGCAGTTCCACGCGGCCCTTGGCGGTGAACTTGATCGCGTTGGAGAGCAGGTTGCGCAGGATCTGCTGGAGGCGTTGTTCGTCGGAGTACATCTCGCGCGGTACGTCGTCGCCGACGGTCACCTCGAAGGCCAGGCCTCGGTCCAGGGTCAGCGGGCGGAAGGTCGCGTGGACGTAGTCGAGGAGTTTGATCAGGGGGAGGCGTTTGGGGCGTACGTCCATCCGGCCCGCCTCGATCTTCGAGAGGTCCAGGATGTCGTTGATCAGCTGGAGCAGGTCCGAGCCGGAGCGGTGGATCGTCGTCGCGAACTGGACCTCCTGGTCGGAGAGCCGGCCGTCCGGGTTGTCGGACAGCAGCCGGGCCAGGATCAGCAGGGAGTTCAGCGGGGTGCGCAGTTCGTGGGACATGTTCGCCAGGAACTCCGACTTGTACTGGGAAGAGGTCGCCAGAAGGGCGGCCTTCTCCTCCAGTTCCGCGTTGGAGCGCTGTAGTTCCGCCTGTTGTTTCTGAAGTTCGTCCGAACGTTCCTGGAGTTGCATCGCCAGCCGTTGTGACTCGCCGAGCAGGGACTCGGTGCGGGAGTTGGCGATGATCGTGTTGATCGCCACGCCGATGGTGTTGACGAACTGGTCGAAGAACGCGAGGTGGACGTCGGAGAAGCGGGAGAAGGAGGCCAGTTCGATGATGCCGAGGAGTTTGTCCTCGAAGAGGATCGGGATGATGACGATCGTGGTGGGCGCGGCTTCGCCGAGACCGCTGTTGATCTTGATGTAGTCCGGCGGGGTCTCCTCGACGAGGATCCGCTTCTTCTCGCGGGCCGCCTGGCGGACCAGGCCGTGCACCGGGAGGCCGCCGGTCTCGACCGTCGCGCCCTGTGCGGAGCCGTAGCCGGCGATGAACGCGAGGCCTTTGGGCGGTACGGCCGTGCGCACGGCGGCGCCGTCCTCGTCCGGGTCGGCCAGGAAGAACGCGCCGTACTGGGCGTTCACCAGTGGGGTCAGCTCGCGCAGGATGAGGTCGGCGACCTCCATCAGGTCCCGGTGGCCCTGCATGAGGGCGGCGAGGCGGGCCAGGTTGGATTCCAGCCAGTCCTTCGCGCGGGTCGTCTCGCGCAGGTTGGCGACCATCAGGTTGATGTTGTCCTTGAGTTCGGCGACCTCGCCGCGGGTCTCGACGGTGATCGAGCGGGACATGTCGCCCTGTGCCACGGCCGAGGCGACCTCGGCGATCGCGCGGACCTGGGTGGTGAGGTTGAGCGCGAGCTCGTTCACGTTGGTCGTCAGGCGCTTCCAGGTGCCGTACACGCCCTCCACCCGGGCCTGGCCGCCCAGCCGGCCGTCGGAGCCCACCTCGCGGGCCACCCGTGTCACCTCGGAGGAGAACGAGGACAGGGTGTCGACCATCGTGTTGATGGTGGTCTTCAGTTCGAGGATCTCGCCGCGCGCGTCCACGTCGATCTTCCGGGACAGGTCGCCCTGGGCGACGGCCGTCGCCACCTGGGCGATGTTGCGGACCTGGGAGGTCAGGTTGTCGGCCATGTAGTTGACGTTGTCCGTCAGGTCCCGCCAGACCCCGGAGACGCCGAGCACCTGGGCGCGGCCGCCCAGCCGGCCGTCGGTGCCGACCTCGCGGGCGACGCGGGTCACCTCGTCGGCGAAGGCCCGCAGTTGTTCCACCATCGTGTTGACGGTGTCCTTCAGTTCCAGGATTTCGCCGCGCGCGTCGACGGTGATCTTCTTGGAAAGGTCGCCGTTGGCGACGGCTGTCGTCACCTGGGCGATGTTGCGGACCTGTGAGGTCAGGTTCAGGGCCATGAAGTTCACGTTGTCGGTGAGTTCTTTCCAGACCCCTGAGACGCCTCTGACCTGCGCCTGACCGCCGAGGTTTCCTTCGGTGC
>NZ_JBIBAK010000006.1:327235-504948 GCF_042899865.1 Streptomyces sp. NPDC013157
GTGCCGACTTCGCGGGCGACGCGGGTGACTTCGTCGGCGAACGCGGAGAGCTGGTCGACCATCGTGTTGATCGTCGACTTCAGTTCGAGGATCTCGCCTTTCGCCTCCACGGTGATCTTCTTGCCGAGATCGCCCTGGGCGACGGCCGTGGAGACGAGGGCGATGTTGCGGACCTGGGACGTCAGGTTGTCGGCCATGAAGTTGACGTTGTCGGTCAGGTCTTTCCAGACGCCGGACACGCCTCTGACCTGCGCCCGGCCGCCGAGGTTTCCTTCGGTGCCGACTTCGCGGGCGACGCGGGTGACTTCGTCGGCGAACGCGGAGAGCTGGTCGACCATCGTGTTGATCGTCGACTTCAGTTCGAGGATCTCGCCCTGCGCGTCGACCATGATCTTCTGCGAGAGGTCGCCGTTGGCGACGGCCGTCGTCACCTGGGCGATGTTGCGGACCTGGGAGGTCAGGTTCGACGCCATGAAGTTGACGTTGTCGGTCAGGTCCTTCCAGACGCCCGACACGCCCCGTACCTGGGCGCGGCCGCCCAGCCGGCCCTCCGTGCCGACTTCGCGGGCCACGCGGGTGACTTCGCCGGCGAACGCGGACAGCTGGTCGACCATGGTGTTCACGGTGAGCTTCAGCTCCAGCAGCTCACCCGTCGCCTCGACGGTCACCGTGCGGGTCAGGTCGCCGCGTGCCACCGCCGTCGTCACCAGGGCGATGTCACGGACCTGCGCGGTCAGCCGGGACGCCATGGTGTTGACGGCCTCGGTGACGTCCCGCCAGCTGCCCGACAGACCCTGCACCTTGGCCCGGCCGCCGAGCCGCCCCTCGGTGCCGACCTCGCGCGCGACCCGGGTCACCTCGCCGGTGAACAGGGACAGCTGGTCGACCATCGTGTTCACCGCGCGGGCGAGTCTGCGCAGATCACCGCGGAGCTGCCGGCTGCCGTCGTGCAGGTCGACCCGCTGGGTCAGGTCGCCGCCGGCCACCGCGTCGAGCACGCGCGTGGCGTTCGCCGCGGGCGCGACCAGGGCGTCGAGGACCTGGTTGACGTCGTTGACGCGTGTCGTCCAGGCGCCCTGGCCGGGACTCGCCGACAGCCGCTCGTCCAGCCGGCCGTGGCGCACCAGCTCCCGTTTCACGCGTCGTACTTCGGTGTTGAAGTGGATGCCGCGGTCCATGATCTGGTTGAAGACCGCGGTGAGTTCGGCGACGATCCCCTCCCCGGTGGCCCCGTCGGTCCCGGTCTCCGGGACTTTCGTGAAGTCGCCGTCGCGGGCGGCGGTCATCGCGGCGAGCAGAGGGCGCAGTGCGGATGCTCGGAGTTGTTCCGGTTTCTGTCCGTCTTCGAGCACACGCGTAGCACTGTTCTCACTCATGGCGGCCCACTTCGGTAACTCGGTGCTTATGGGCGCAGTCAGTCTGTCACTCTGTCCGCATCGATCGGGATGTATTCGTCCGAACTGCTCGGGGAGCTGGACATGGGGGCCATACCCACGCAACGGGAGACCGTCTCCCGGGTCCGTGAGGCGCCTGCGCACGACGCGGCGCCCGCGCACGACACCGCGGGCCCGCGTGCGCAGGGGCGCGCGAGCCTGCCCGGAGGCCCCCTCGCGCCCGGTTCCGCCCGCGCCCTGGTGCGCGCCTCCTTCGACGAATGGACCGAGTGCGGGCTCCTCCGCCCGGAGCAGCAGCGGGTCGCCGAGGACGCCATGGTCGTCGTCAGCGAACTCGTCACCAACGCCGTCGTGCACGCCGGTACGGACCTCGAGGTCGACTGGTGGCTGGAGGAGCGGGAGGAGACGGCGTTCGTCGTCGAGGTCACCGACCACCATCCCTCCCGCGCGCCCCGCGACCACCCGGGCGAGACGCCGTACGAGACACCGGAGTTCGGGCGCGGGCTGCGCCTGGTCGCCTCGCTCGCCGAGTCCTGGGGGGTGACGTACCGCACCGGCGCCAAGTCGGTGTGGGCGCGGCTGACCGGCCGCGGCGGCACGCTCCCCGACGAGCAGCAGCTGAAGGTCGCCGAGATCCTCGCCCCCGAACCGCCTCCGCCCCCGCACGCGCACGCGCACGCGGCCGCGGTCGCGGTCGCGGCGGAGCGCGAAGGAGGATGCTCCCACCGCCCCGAGCGCGACCGGGACTGGCTCAACCGGGGCGCGCTGTCCTTCCTCGCCGAGGCCTCCGACCTGCTGGCCGGCCAGCTCGACGAGAATCTGGTGGCCGCGCTCACCGGCCAGCTGATCGTGCCCAGGCTCGCCGACTGGTGCGCGGTGTGGCTGGAGGACGAGGCGACCGTACGCGGCGGGGGCTGGGGCGACCCCGGCGGTGCGGGCGGTGCGGGCGGCCCGCGGCTGGCCCGGGTCTGGCACGGCAGCGAGAACCGCATCGAGGAGCTGCGCCACGCCCTGGAGAAGGACCCGCCGTGCCCGAGCAGCGGCTTACGGTCCGGGCCGGAGCCGTATCCCTGGCCCGGCGCGGCGCTCGGCCCGCAGGGCGTGCACGGCTCGGCGCTCGCCTACCGGCTGATCGCGGGTGGCCGCCCGCTCGGTACGCTCGTCATCGGGCGGTCCGGCCCGGACGGCATCCCCGACGAGATCACCGGCCTCGTGGAGGACTTCGGCCGCCGGGTCGCCCTCGCCATCGGCGCGGCCCGCCAGTACGCCCGCCAGGCCACCATCAGCGCCGTCCTGCAGCGCGGTCTGCTGCCCGGCGCGGTCGCCGAGATCCCGGGCGTGCGCAGCGCGCTCGTCTACGAACCCTGCGACAAGGGCGGTCCCAGCGGCGACTTCTACGACCTCTTCCCGGCCGGCGACGGCCGCTGGTGCTTCGCCGTCGGCGACGTCCAGGGCAAGGGCCCCGAGGCCGCCGTCGTCATCGGCCTCGCCCGGCCCTGGCTGCGGCTCCTCGCCCGCGAGGGCTACCGGGTCGCCGACGTCCTCGACCGCCTCAACCAGCTCCTCCTCGACGACGCCACCGAGGCCGCCGACGCCGCCGCCCGCGCCCTGGTCGCCGCCGGCGGCCGCGCCCTGCCGCCCGGCGACGGCCCGCAGACCCGTTTCCTCTCTCTCCTCTACGGCGAACTCACCCCCCTCGACGGCGGCGGCATCCGCTGCACCCTCGCCTCCGCCGGGCACCCGCTGCCGCTGCTCCTCGGCCCCGACGGCGAGGTCCGCACCGCCGCCCGCCCGCAGACCCTGCTCGGGGTCGTCGAGGACGAGACCTACACCAGCGAGACCATCGAGCTCGCGCCCGGCGACAGCCTGCTGTGCGTGACCGACGGGGTCACCGAGCGGCGCTCCGGCAGCCGCCAGTTCGACGACGGCGACGGGCTCGCGCGGGCGCTGGCCGGCTGCGCGGGGCTGAACGCCGACCTGATCGCCGAACGCATCAGACGGCTCGTCCACGAGTTCGGCGGTGGACAGCCGGAGGACGACCTGGCGCTGCTCGTCCTCCAGGCGGAGTGACCCGCGTCGCACGGGACAGCCGTACGGGACTGTCGCACGGGACAGCCGTACGGGACTGTCGCACGGGACAGCCGTACGGGACTGTCGCACGGGACAGCCGTACGGGACATCCGTACGGGACAATGGAGGACATGCCTTCCGCACTCCCCGACGGCGAGCCCGTCCCCGACGACGGCGCGCTCCCCGCTTCCGCGCTCGCCGGTGCCGCCGCCCGCCCCCTCGGGTTCTACCTGCACGTCCCCTACTGCGCGACCCGCTGCGGCTACTGCGACTTCAACACGTACACGGCGACCGAGCTGCGCGGCACGGGCGGTGTCCTCGCCTCCCGCGACAACTACGCGGACACCCTGATCGACGAAGTCAGGCTGGCCAGGAAGGTCCTCGGCGACGATCCGCGCGAGGTGCGGACCGTGTTCGTCGGCGGTGGTACGCCGACCCTGCTGGCCGCCGCCGATCTCGTACGGATGCTGGGCGCGATCCGGGACGAGTTCGGGCTCGCGGCGGACGCGGAGGTCACGACGGAGGCGAACCCGGAGTCCGTCGGCCCCGCCTACCTGTCGGCCCTGCGCGAGGGCGGTTTCAACCGGATCTCCTTCGGCATGCAGAGCGCACGGCAGCACGTCCTGCGGGTCCTCGACCGCACCCACACCCCCGGGCGGCCCGAGGCGTGCGTCGCGGAGGCCCGCGCGGCCGGCTTCGAGCACGTCAACCTCGACCTGATCTACGGCACCCCGGGCGAGTCCGACGACGACTGGCGGGCCTCGCTGGACGCGGCGATCGGCGCCGGGCCCGACCACGTCTCGGCGTACGCGCTGATCGTCGAGGAGGGCACCCAGCTGGCCCGCCGGATCCGCCGGGGCGAGGTGCCGATGACCGACGACGACGTCCACGCCGACCGGTACCTGATCGCCGACTCGGTGCTGTCGGAGGCGGGCTTCGACTGGTACGAGGTGTCCAACTGGGCCACCTCGGAGGCGGGCCGCTGCCTGCACAACGAGCTGTACTGGCGGGGCGCCGACTGGTGGGGCGCCGGACCGGGGGCGCACTCGCACGTGGGGGGCGTGCGGTGGTGGAACGTCAAGCACCCGGGGGCGTACGCGGCGGCGCTGGCGTCGGGGCGGTCGCCGGGCGCCGGGCGGGAGGTCCTGTCGGACGAGGACCGGCGGGTGGAGCGGATCCTGCTGGAGCTGCGGCTGCGGGAAGGGTTGCCGTTGGCGCTGCTGAAGGAGGAGGGGCTGAAGGCCGCGCGGCGGGCGCTGGGGGAGGGCTTGCTGGAGGAGGGTCCGTATGACGGGGGGCGGGCCGTGCTGACGCTGCGGGGGCGGTTGCTGGCGGATGCGGTGGTGCGTGATCTGGTGGACTGATCACGGTCAGGCCCCACCGCTGCCCGTGACGAAGTCGATCAGTTCCTCCACCCGGCCCAGCAGCTCCGGCTCCAGGTCCTTGTAGGAGCCCACGCGCGCGAGGATCGCCTGCCACACCGCGCCCGTGCTGTCCGTGGGCCAGCCCAGCGCCCGGCAGACGCCCGTCTTCCAGTCCTGGCCGTGCGGGACGCGGGGCCAGGAGCCGATGCCCAGGGACGACGGCTTCACCGCCTCCCAGATGTCGATGTACGGGTGGCCGACGACCAGGGCGTGGTCGCTGGTGACCGACTGCGCGATGCGCCACTCCTTGGTGCCGGGGAGCAGGTGGTCGACGAGGACGCCGAGGCGGGCGTCGGGACCGGGGGCGAACTCGGCGACGATGGCGGGAAGGTCGTCGACGCCCTCCAGGTACTCCACGACCACGCCCTCGATGCGCAGGTCGTCGCCCCAGACCTTCTCGACCAGTTCCGCGTCGTGGCGGCCCTCCACGTAGATGCGGCCCGCACGGGCGACACGCGCGCGTGCGCCGGGGACGGCGACCGAGCCGGATGCGGTACGGGAGGGACGTACCGGCCCCCCTGACGTGGGGCGTACGAGGGTGACGACCCGGCCCTCCAGGAGGAAGCCGCGCGGCTCCAGCGGGAAGACGCGGTGCTTGCCGAAGCGGTCCTCCAGGGTGACCGTGCCCGCCTCGCAGCGGATCACCGCGCCGCAGAAACCGGTACCCGGCTCCTCGACCACCAGACCGGGTTCGGCGGCCACCTCGGGCACCGGCTTCGGCTTCTTCCAGGGCGGGGTCAGGTCGGCGGAGTACTGGCGCATTCGGATGACGATAGGAGAAGCCGAACGGGTGCGCCTACGACACGCCGAAACGGGCGGCCAGGGCGTCGCGCTGGGCCCGTACGAACGCCGCGTCGACGACCGCTCCGTGACCGGGGACGTACAGGGCGCGATCACCACCGAGCGAGAGGAGGCGGTCCAGGGCCGCGGGCCAGCGGGACGGTACGGCGTCGGGGCCGGCCTGCGGATCGCCGGACTCCTCCACCAGGTCGCCGCAGAACACCACCTCCGGGTCGCCGGGGACCAGGACGGCGAGGTCGTGGGGGGTGTGGCCGGGGCCCACGTTGGCCAGCAGGGCCTGGCGGCCGTCGCCCAGGTCGAGGGTCCACTCGCCGGAGACCAGATGGCGCGGGAGCGGGAGGGCGTCGGCCGCCTCCTCGGCCTCCGCGGCCGGCAGGCCGTTGCGGATCGCGTCCAGGCGGAGTTCCTCGCGGTGGTACGCGAGGACGGCCTCCGTGCCCACCGCCGCGTACAGGTCCGCACCCGCGAAGGCGGCCGCGCCGAAGACGTGGTCGAAGTGGGGATGGGTGAGCGCGAGATGGGTCACACGGCGGTCGGCCAGCGCCTGCGCCTCCGTACGCAACCGCGCGCCCTCCGCCAGGCTCGACCCGGCGTCCACCATCAGGGCCGTGCCCGCGCCCAGGACCAGACCCGCCGTGCAGTCCCAGCCCGGCAGCCGGCACCGGCCGACCCCTTCGGCCACCCGCTCCCAGCCCAGCTCTTCCCAAGTCACCGTCATGCCGCGACGCTAGCCGTAGAAGGCCGTGGGTCCTGACCGACCTTGCCCAGTCAGTACCCCACGGCCGTACACTGGGCCGGGGATGCTGGCACTCGCGTTCGCAGAGTGCCAGACGAAAGGCCCGAAGGGACCGAAAGGCCGCGGTGACGACTTTCTGGAGGTGTGGCGCCGGATGCTGAGTGAACGCAGGCTTCAGGTGTTGCGCGCCATCGTCCAGGACTATGTCGGCACCGAGGAACCGGTCGGATCGAAGGCGCTGACCGAACGGCACAACCTCGGGGTCTCCCCGGCAACCGTGCGCAACGACATGGCCGCCCTGGAGGACGAGGGGTTCATCGCCCAGCCGCACACCAGCGCGGGGCGGATCCCCACCGACAAGGGGTACCGGCTGTTCGTGGACAAGCTGGCCGGCGTCAAGCCGATGAGCGCGCCCGAGCGGCGGGCCATCCAGAACTTCCTCGACGGCGCCGTAGACCTCGACGACGTGGTGGCGCGGACCGTTCGGCTGCTGGCCCAGCTGACCCGGCAGGTGGCGGTCGTGCAGTATCCGTCGCTGACGCGGTCGACCGTGCGGCACGTGGAACTGCTCTCCCTCGCGCCGGCCCGGCTGATGCTGGTGCTGATCACCGACACCGGGCGGGTCGAGCAGCGGATGGTCGACTGCCCGGCGCCCTTCGGGGAAACGTCTGTGGCGGACCTGCGGGCGCGGCTGAACAGCCGGGTCGCGGGGCGCCGGTTCTCGGACGTGCCCCGGCTGGTGGAGGACCTGCCGGAAGCGTTCGAGGCCGAGGACCGCGGCACGGTCTCGGCGGTGCTCTCCACCCTGCTGGAGACGCTCGTCGAGGAGAACGAGGAGCGGCTGGTGATCGGCGGCACCGCCAATCTCACCCGCTTCGGACATGACTTTCCCCTCATGATCCGGCCCGTCCTGGAGGCGCTGGAGGAGCATGTCGTGCTCCTCAAGCTCATGGGCGAGGCAGGGGATTCGGGCATGACCGTACGCATCGGTCACGAGAACGCCTACGAGGGACTCAACTCCACGTCCGTGGTGTCGGTCGGCTACGGTTCGGGCGGCGAGGCAGTCGCCAAACTCGGCGTGGTCGGACCGACCCGCATGGATTACCCGGGAACGATGGGAGCGGTACGAGCGGTGGCACGGTACGTCGGACAGATCCTGGCGGAGTCGTAAGTGGCCACGGACTACTACGCCGTTCTCGGCGTGCGCCGCGACGCGTCGCAGGAAGAGATCAAGAAGGCCTTCCGTCGGCTCGCGCGCGAGCTGCACCCGGACGTCAACCCGGATCCGAAGACCCAGGAGCGGTTCAAGGAGATCAACGCCGCTTACGAGGTGCTCTCCGACCCGCAGAAGAAGCAGGTCTACGACCTCGGCGGGGATCCGCTCTCGCAGAGCGGCGGCGCGAGCGCGGGCGGCTTCGGGGCCGGCGGGTTCGGGAACTTCTCGGACATCATGGACGCGTTCTTCGGTACGGCGTCCCAGCGCGGGCCGCGGTCGCGTACGCGGCGCGGCCAGGACGCGATGATCCGGATCGAGGTCGAGCTCGACGAGGCGGCCTTCGGCACGACCAAGGACATCCAGGTCGACACGGCGATCGTCTGCAACACCTGCAACGGTGAGGGCGCGGCGCCGGGCACCTCCGCCCAGACGTGTGACATGTGCCGGGGCCGTGGTGAGGTCTCGCAGGTGACGCGGTCGTTCCTGGGCCAGGTCATGACCTCGCGGCCCTGCCCGCAGTGCCAGGGCTTCGGGACGGTCGTGCCGACGCCGTGCCCGGAGTGCGCGGGTGACGGGCGGGTGCGGTCGCGGCGGACGCTGACCGTGAAGATCCCGGCCGGTGTCGACAACGGCACGCGGATCCAGCTGGCCGGTGAGGGTGAGGTCGGGCCGGGTGGCGGTCCCGCCGGTGACCTGTACGTCGAGATCCACGAGCTGCCGCACTCCACGTTCCAGCGGCGCGGGGACGACCTGCACTGCACGGTGACGATTCCGATGACGGCGGCGTCGCTCGGTACGAAGGTGCCGTTGGAGACGCTGGACGGGCTGGAGGAGGTCGACATCCGGCCGGGCACGCAGTCCGGGCAGTCGATTCCGCTGCACGGGCGTGGGGTCACGCATCTGCGGGGCGGGGGGCGCGGTGATCTCATCGTCCACGTCGAGGTGACGACGCCGACCAAGCTCGATCCCGAGCAGGAGCGGTTGCTGCGGGAGCTGGCGAAGCTGCGCGGGGAGGAGCGGCCGCAGGGGCAG
This sequence comes from Streptomyces sp. NPDC013157, assembly GCF_042899865.1. Lineage (NCBI taxonomy): Bacteria > Bacillati > Actinomycetota > Actinomycetes > Kitasatosporales > Streptomycetaceae > Streptomyces > Streptomyces sp. NPDC013157. The sequence continues at coordinate 335,909 of NZ_JBIBAK010000006.1, forward strand.
TTCCAGCCCGGTCAGCAAGGGCTGTTCAGCCGGCTGAAGGACGCGTTCAACGGGCGTTGACGGGGTGCCGTGAAGGGGCTCCGCCCCTTCGACCCCGCCAGGGGGCTCCGCCCCCTGGACCCCCGGGACCTATGCCCACCCACCACCCGACTCGGTCCGTCAACAGGTGCGGTCGCCCCTCGGCTCGGTCGGTCGAGGGGTGGGGTTGCTCGCCCGGCTCGGTCGGTCGAGGGGTGGGGTTGCTCGCCAGGTTCGGGTGGTCGAGGGGTGGGGTTGCTCGCCCTGGACCGGTCGGGTCGGTGGGGGGAGATTTGTGGCATGTGCCAAAGGGGCGGCCCGATTCGGTCTTGTTCGGAGGACGTGACAACATGCCGTCATGTCCTCCGCACTGACCGATCTCTTCCCTCTTCCGATCGTGCAGGCCCCCATGGCAGGCGGGGTCTCCGTCCCGCAGCTTGCCGCCGCCGTGTCCGAGGCGGGCGGGCTGGGGTTCCTCGCCGCCGGGTACAAGACCGCCGACGGGATGTATCAGGAGATCAAGCAGCTGCGGGGGCTGACCGGCCGTCCCTTCGGTGTGAACGTCTTCATGCCGCAGCCCGAGTACGGCGAGTCCGGTGCCGTGGAGGTCTACGCGCATCAGCTGGCCGGTGAGGCCGCCTGGTACGAGACCGAGCTCGGCGACCCGGACAGCGGCCGGGACGACGGGTACGAGGCCAAGCTGGCCGTGCTGCTGGACAACCCGGTCGCCGCCGTCTCCTTCCACTTCGGCGTGCCGACGCGGGAGGTGCTGGACTCGCTGCGGCGGGCCGGGACGGTCACGCTGGTCACCGCCACCACCGCCGAGGAGGCCCTCGCCGTGGAGCGGGCCGGGGCGGACGCGGTGATCGCCCAGGGCGTGGAGGCCGGCGGACACCAGGGCACCCACCGGGACCTGCCGGAGAACGACGGGTCCGGCATCGGGCTGCTGTCGCTGGTCGCCCAGGTGCGCGAGACCGTGGGCATCCCGGTCGTCGCCGCGGGCGGGATCATGCGCGGCGGCCAGATCGCGGCCGTACTGGCGGCGGGGGCGAGCGCCGCCCAGCTGGGGACGGCCTTCCTCGCCACCCCGGAGTCCGGCGCCGCCGGCCTGCACAAGCAGGCGCTCACCGACCCGCTCTTCACGCGGACCGCGCTGACCCGGGCGTTCTCCGGGCGGCCCGCCCGCGGCCTGGTCAACCGGTTCATGCGCGAGCACGGCCCGTACGCGCCCGCCGCCTACCCGGAGGTCCACCACCTCACCTCCCCGCTGCGCAAGGCCGCCGCCCGGTCCGGGGACGCGCAGGGCATGGCCCTGTGGGCCGGGCAGGGGCACCGGATGGCCCGCGAGCTGCCCGCCGGACAGCTGGTGGAGACCCTCGCGGCCGAACTCGCCGCCGCGTCGACAGCGTTGTCCACCAAGGAGGGGGAGAAGCGATGACCGCCCCCGTCTTCGTCGTCGAGCACTTCCGTACGGACGCCGGCGGACAGTACGTCCTCGACGGGCCCGAGGGACGGCACGCGGTCTCCGTGAAGCGGCTCCAGCCCGGCGAGGAGGTCGTCCTCACCGACGGCGCCGGCCGCTACGCGGTCTGCGACGTGGTGGCCGCCGAGGGCAAGGACCGGCTGGTCGTCCACCTGGCGTCGGTCTCGGAGGAGCCGGAGCCGGCTCCGCGCATCACCGTCGTCCAGGCTCTCCCCAAGGGCGACCGCGGCGAGGTCGCCGTGGAGACCATGACCGAGGTAGGCGTCGACGCGATCGTGCCCTGGCAGGCCGCCCGCTGCATCACCCAGTGGAAGGGCGAACGGGGTCTCAAGTCGCTGGCGAAGTGGCGGGCCACCGCCCGCGAGGCCGGCAAGCAGTCCCGCCGGGTGCGGTTCCCGGAGGTCGCGGACGCGGCGACGACCAGGCAGGTCGCGGCACTTCTGGCCAAGGCCGACCTCGCCGCCGTGCTGCATTCCGACTTCGGGCACGGCAGCGAGCCGCTCGCCGCGGCCGAACTGCCCGCCGACGGCGAGATCGTGCTGGTCGTCGGGCCCGAGGGGGGCGTCGCGCGGGACGAGGTGGCGCTGTTCGAGGAGGCGGGTGCGAAGACGTACACCCTGGGGCCTACCGTGATGCGCACGTCGACCGCCGGGACGGCGGCCACGGCCCTGCTGCTGGGCCGCACCGGCCGGTGGTCCTGAACCGACCGCACCACACCCTGGGGAACACGCCGTGGAACTCGCCCAAGTCCGGCTCCTGGTCACCGACTTCGCCGCCTGCTACCGCTTCTACGCCGAAGTGCTCGGACTGAAGCCGCAGTCCGGGGCGAGCGAGGGGCCGTACGAGAAGTTCAGCCCGCACGCCGGATCGGCGGGGATCGCCCTGCAGGACCGGGCGATGATGGCCGCGATACTGGACGAGCTGGGGGACGCGGCGACCGGGCACCGCTCGCTGGTGGTGCTGCGCGTCGACGACCTCGACACCTACTGCGAGCAGATCGTCGGACGGGGGGCGGTCCTCCTGCACGGGCCGGCGGAGATGACGGAACGCATGCGGGTCGCCCATCTCAAGGACCCCGAGGGCAACCTGGTGGAACTGCAGGAGTGGCTGCTGCTGCGCACCTGAGGGACGGTGCACCGGCACGGGTGACCTCTCCGAACACGTGAGTGGCCGTATGTCCCCTACCGCCACCGGCACGACGGTGGCAGGCTGCCCTCCATGGGGGTATTGAGGCGGATTTGGGGCCGGCCGCGCGGGACCAGGGTGGCGGCCGTGGCAGGGCTCGCGGTGCTCGCCGTGGGCGGTGCGGTGGCGTGTCAGCCGAGCGACCTGAACACCGCGACGGTCGCCTACACCACCGACCGGACCGCAACCGCCGAGCTGAAACGCCAGCACGTCGACGTCGACTGGCTCACCTGCACCGGCAACTACGGGTCGTCGGCGGGGGCCACGAAGAGCACGAAGACGCCGTCGGCCACCTCGACCACCGTCGTCTCCGTCGACTGCCAGGGCCGGACCACGGACGGCCGGAACATCACCGTCACCGGCCGGGTCACCAAGGCCGTCAGCGGCGCCTGCGTGCGCGGGAGCCTCGTCGCCAAGGTCGGCGGCAAGGAGTGGTTCCGGGTGAACGGGCTGGGCAATTGCGACGCCACGCCCGGGCCGACGTACAGCACCTACCGCCCGCCCACCTACGGACAGCAGCCGGGCCCCACCGTGACCGTCACGAAGACCATCTGGTGCCAGGGCGACCCCACGTGCTGGCCGGTGCAGGGCAAGTGATCGAAATCGGCCACCGGGAGCACGCCCCGGTGCATAGGCTGAGCGGGTGACTCAGGGTGCAGCGACAGGACCGCGGTCCTACCTCCGATTTCCCCATGTCCACGGCGATCTGGTCGCCTTCACCGCCGAGGACGACGTGTGGCTCGCGCCCCTGGACGGCGGCCGGGCCTGGCGGGTCAGCGCCGACAACGTCCCCGTGACGCTGCCGCGCATCTCGCCCGACGGGACCACGGTCGCCTGGACCTCCACCCGCGACGGCGCCCCCGAGATCCACCTCGCCCCCGTCGACGGCGGTCCGTCCACCCGCCTGACGCACTGGGGGAGTTCCCGCACCCAGGTACGCGGCTGGACCGCCGACGGGCAGGTCCTCGCCATCTCCACCCACGGCCAGGCCAGCCTCCGGCGCAGCTGGGCCCACACCGTCCCGCTCGACGGCGGCCCGTCCACCGTCCTGCCGTACGGCCCGGTCGGCCATGTCGCCCCCGGCCCGCACACCGTGCTGCTGTCCGCGCCGATGGGGCGGGAGGCGGCCTGGTGGAAGCGGTACCGGGGCGGTACGGCGGGCAAGCTGTGGATCGACCGGGAGGGTGCCGGCGAGTTCGTACGGCTGCACGCGGAGCTGGACGGGAACCTGGAGTACCCCGTGTGGGCCGGCGACCGGATCGCGTTCCTCTCCGACCACGAGGGCACGGGCGCGCTGTACTCCTCCCTCGCCGACGGCTCCGACCTGCGCCGGCACACCCCCCTCGACGGTTTCTACGCCCGGCACGCGTCCGGCGACGGCACCCGCGTCGTCTACGCCTCGGCCGGTGAACTCTGGCTCCTCGACGACCTGGAGGGCGCCGAGCCGCGCTGCCTGGACATCAGGCTCGGCGGACAGCGGGTGGACCGGCAGCCGTACCCGGTCAACGCGGCCCGCTGGTTCGGCTCGGCCTCGCCCGACCACACCGCGCGCGGCAGCGCCGTCCTGGTGCGCGGCGGCGTGCACTGGGTGACCCACCGGTCCGGCCCGGCGCGGGCCCTCGCGGCCCAGCCCGGGGTGCGGGCCCGGCTGCCCGTCACCTTCCGCGCGGACGCCGAGGAATGGGTGGTGTGGGTGACGGACGCCGAGGGCGACGACGCCCTGGAGTTCGCCCCCGCCACCGGACTCGTGCCCGGCGCCACCCCGCGCCGGATCGCCGCCGGACAGCTCGGCCGGGTCCTGGACCTCGCCGTCGCCCCCGACGGCGGCCGGGTCGCCGTCGCCGCCCACGACGGACGCCTGCTCCTCGTCGAACGCGAGACGGGCGAGGTCCGCGAGGTCGACCGCAGCGAGGACGGCGACGTCTCCGGACTCGCCTTCTCACCCGACTCCGGCTGGCTCGCCTGGTCCCACCCCGGCGCCGGCGGCCTCTGCCAGCTCCGCATAGCCCACACCACCGACCTCACCGTCACCGAGGCGACCCCGCTGCGGTTCCGGGACTACGACCCCGCCTTCACCCGCGACGGCAAACACCTCGCGTTCCTCTCCACCCGCTCCTTCGACCCGGTCTACGACGAGCACGTCTTCGACCTGGCCTTCGTGGTCGGCGACCGCCCGCACCTGATCACCCTGGCGGCCACCACCCCCTCGCCGTTCGGCCCGCAGCGGCACGGCCGTCCCTTCGAGACCCCCGACAAGGACGAGACCCCGGACGCCGAGGGCACTCCCGCCACCCGCATCGACCTGGAGGGCCTCGCCGACCGGATCGTGCCCTTCCCCGTCGAGGCCGGCCGCTACTCCACGCTGCGCGCCGCCAAGGACGGCGTCCTCTGGCTGCGCCACCCGGTCCGCGGCGTCCTCGGCGCCTCCCGCGCCCACCCCGAGGACCCGGCGCCCAAGACCGAGCTGGAGCGCTACGACCTCGCCCAGCAGCGCATCGAGTACCTCGCCTCCGACGCCGACCACTTCGAGGTCAGCGGCGACGGCAAACGCGTCCTGCTCTGGGCCGACGGCAAGCTCAAGGTCGTACCCAGCGACCGCCGCGCCTCGAACGACGACGACAGCGACACCAACATCACCGTCGACCTGTCCCGGGTCCGGCAGACCGTCGACCCGGCCGCCGAGTGGCGGCAGATGTTCGACGAGACCGGCCGCATCATGCGCGACCAGTTCTGGCGGCCCGACCTCGGCGGCGTCGACTGGGACGGCGTCCTCGACCGCTACCGCCCGCTCGTCGACCGCTGCGCCACCCACGACGACCTCGTCGACCTGCTCTGGGAGGTCCAGGGCGAACTCGGCACCTCGCACGCCTACGTCACCCCGCGCGGCGGCCACGGCGGCGGCGCCCGGCAGGGCCTGCTCGGCGCCGACATCTCCCGGCACGCCGACGGCAGCTGGCGCATCGACCGGATCCTGCCCGCCGAGACCTCCGACCCCGGCGCCCGCTCCCCGCTCGCCGCACCCGGCGCCGCGGTACGCCCCGGCGACGCGATCGTGGCCGTCGCCGGCCGCCCCGTCGACCCGGTGACCGGCCCCGGCCCGCTCCTCGTCGGCACGGCCGGCAAGGCGGTCGAACTGACCGTGTCCCCGGCGGGCGGCGGCGACCTGCGGCACCCGGTCGTCGTCCCGGTCTCCGACGAGGAACCGCTCCGCTACCACGCGTGGGTGGCCGACCGCCGGGCCCACGTCCACGAGCTGTCCGGCGGCCGCCTCGGCTACCTCCACGTCCCCGACATGCAGGCGCCCGGCTGGGCCCAGATCCACCGCGACCTGAACGTGGAGATGGCCCGCGAGGGCATCGTCGTGGACGTCCGCGAGAACCGCGGCGGGCACACCTCCCAACTGGTCGTGGAGAAGCTGGCCCGGCGGATCGTCGGCTGGGACCTGCCGCGCGGCATGCGGCCGCAGAGCTACCCGCGGGACGCGCCCCGCGGACCGGTCGTGGTCGTCGCGAACGAGTTCTCCGGCTCGGACGGCGACATCGTCAACGCGGCGATCAAGGCGCTGGGCATCGGCCCGGTGGTCGGCACCCGCACCTGGGGCGGCGTGATCGGTATCGACAGCCGCTACCGCCTGGTCGACGGCACACTGGTCACCCAGCCGAAGTACGCGTTCTGGCTGGAGGGTTACGGCTGGGGCGTGGAGAACCACGGCGTCGACCCGGACGTGGAGGTCGTCCAGACCCCACAGGACTGGGGGGCGGCGAGGGACCCCCAGCTGGACGAGGCCGTCCGACTCGCGCTGGAGGCACTGGAGGACAGTCCCGCGAAAACCCCGCCGGCCTTGCCGAGCTGAGGGGCGCCGGGGGGACCCCCGGCCGAAGGCTGGGGGAGGAACTGCGCGACAAGTCCCCACCGGACCCGCACCCGACGACGATACGATGCCCCCGGAACTGATCACCGGTCGAGGAGAAAACGTGGCAGGGGAACCCCAGGACGACTGCCTGTTCTGCAAGATCGTCGCAGGCCACGTCCCCGCGACGATCGTCCGGGAGACGGACACCACCGTCGCCTTCCGGGACATCAACCCCCAGGCACCCACCCACGTCCTGGTGATCCCCAAGGTCCACTACAGGACCGCGGCCGAGCTCGCCGCAGGCGAACCCGCCGTGGCCGCCGACATACTGCGCGAGGCTCAGGCCGTCGCCGACGAGGACAAGCTGGAGAGCTACCGGCTCGTCTTCAACACCGGCAGCGGCGCCGGCCAGACCGTCTGGCACGCCCACGCCCACGTCATCGGCGGCCGCGGCCTGCAGTGGCCGCCCGGATAGCCAGCCGTGTCCGTACGTGAACTGGTGGTCCTCGGCACCGCCAGCCAGGTCCCCACCCGGCACCGCAACCACAACGGCTACCTGCTGCGCTGGGACGGCGAGGGCATCCTCTTCGACCCCGGCGAGGGCACCCAGCGGCAGATGCTGCGGGCCGGGGTCGCGGCCCACGACCTGAACCGGATCTGCGTCACCCACTTCCACGGCGACCACTCCCTCGGCCTCTCCGGCGTCATCCAGCGCATCAACCTCGACCAGGTCCCGCACCCGGTCACCGCGCACTACCCGAAGTCCGGGCAGCGCTTCTTCGACCGGCTCCGGTACGCCACCGCCTACCGCGAGACCGTCGGCATCACCGAGGCCCCGGTCGACGGAGAGGGCGGCGACCTCGCCGTCACGCGGTCGTACCGGCTTCAGGCCCGCAGGCTCTCCCACCCCGTCGAGTCGTACGGCTACCGGCTCACCGAGCCCGACGGCCGCCGCATGCTGCCCGAACGGCTGGCCGCGTACGGCATCACCGGCCCCGACGTCGGCCGGATCCAGCGCGAGGGCGTCCTCGGGGACGTCACGATCGACGAGGTCAGCGAGGTGCGCCGCGGTCAGCGGTTCGCGTTCGTGATGGACACCAGGCTCTGCGACGGCGTGCACGCGCTGGCCGAGGACTGCGACATGCTCGTCATCGAGTCGACGTTCCTCGACGAGGACGCCCGGCTGGCTGCGGACCACGGCCACCTGACCGCCGGTCAGGCGGCGGCCGTCGCCCGCGACGCGGGGGTACGGCACCTCGTGCTGACCCACTTCAGCCAGCGCTACTCCGAACCCGGGGGCACCTCCCGGACGGAGTCCGGGGGAGACTTCGAACGGCAGGCGCGGGCCGTCGGCTACGAGGGCGAACTGACCGTCGCCCACGACCTGCTCCGAGTGCCGGTCCCGAAGCGCAGGTGAAGCGGCCGTACCATGCTCTGATGCCCCTCCCCAAAGCAGAACTGCACCTCCACATCGAAGGCACCCTGGAGCCCGAGCTGGCGTTCCTGCTGGCCGCGCGCAACGGCGTCGAGCTGCCCTACGCGGACACCGACGCGCTGCGCAAGGCCTACCAGTTCGAGGACCTGCAGTCCTTCCTGAACCTCTACTACGAGCTCATGGCCGTCCTGCGCACCGAGCAGGACTTCGACGACCTCGCCGACGCGTACCTCTCGCGGGCCGCCGCGCAGGGCGTGCGGCACGCCGAGATCTTCTTCGACCCGCAGGCGCACCTCGCGCGGGGCGTGGACATGGGGACGGTCGTCGAGGGCCTGTGGCGGGCGCTCGGCCGGAGCGCCGAGAGCCACCGGATCTCCACCCGCCTGATCATGTGCTTCCTGCGGGACGAGTCCGCGGAGTCGGCGATGGCGACGCTGGAGGCGGCGAAGCCGTACCTCGACCGGATCACCGGTATCGGGCTCGACTCCGCGGAGGTCGGGCATCCGCCGGCCAAGTTCCGCGAGGTGTACGAGGCGGCGGCCGGGCTGGGGCTGCGGCGGGTGGCCCACGCGGGTGAGGAGGGGCCGCCGGAATACATCACCGAGGCGCTGGACGTGCTCGGCGTCGAGCGCGTCGACCACGGGCTGCGCTGCATGGAGGACCCGGAGCTGGTGGCGCGTCTGGTGCGGGAGCGGATCCCGCTGACGCTGTGCCCGCTGTCGAACGTCCGGCTGCGCGCGGTCGACGTGCTCGCCGAACACCCGCTTCCGGCCATGATCGACGCCGGGCTGCTGTGCACGGTCAACTCCGACGACCCCGCCTACTTCGGCGGTTACGTCGCCGACAACTACCACGCCGTGCGCGACACCCTGGGCCTGTCCAGGGAGCAGATGCGGGGACTGGCCCGCAACTCCTTCCTCGCGTCCTTCCTCGAGGACGACGAGGAGCTGCGGGCCCGCTACCTCGCCGAGGTCGACGCCTACGAGTTCGGGCAGGCCCACGGCTGAGCGGTTCGCTTCGCCGGAAGCGCCGCGATGTGCCGTCTGCCGTCCGCGGCGCCGTCGTGGCCGGTCGCGCAGTTCCTCCCCCAGCCTTCGGCCTGGGGGTACCCCCAGCGCCCCTTCGGGGGCGCTGCTGCTCAGGCCGCGACGTCCAGTCGTACGGTCGTGCCGTCGGTGAGTGCCGGGCCGGTCGTGACGGTGGTGGTCCTGCGTCGCAGTGCCACCGCCGTCAGCGGTACCGCGACCGCCAGCAGGCCCACCGCGAGGACCGTTCCCATCGCCGGGAATCCGGCCCGCGCCGCCAGCAGGCTGCCGGTCATCGGGCCGACGGCCGTCCCCAGCGACGACGCCGACCCGACCAGCACCGCCCAGCGGCCCCGCGGGTCGAGGGCGGCGGCGAGCCCGATGACGTACGACAGGACGACCGGGTAGAGCAGGTTCCAGGCGATCTCGCCGGACGCGAACGTCGTCAGGTCGGTGGCGGACGCGCTGAGCGCGATGCAGCCCGCGATCAGCACGGTGCCCAGCCCGATGGGCAGGGCCTGCCCGAGCCGCGGGCCGAGGGCGCCCGCGCCGACCACGCCGAGCAGGCCGGTGCCGAGCGCCACCGCGAACACCGCGCCGACGGTCGCCTCGCCGAGGTGCGCCTGCGTCAGGCCGATCCGGCCGCTGACGCCCCACAGCGAGTTCTGCGCGGCCGACCAGCACGGCATCGCGGCGGCCAGCAGCAGGCCCGAACGGAGGTGGGGGAGCCGGGAGCCGGTGGCGGTGCGGGGGACGGCCGGGGCGGTGCGGGGGGAAAGCCGGGCGGTGAGCGGCCAGACCGCGAGCGCGGTGAGCGCGATCGCGGCGAGGGGCTGCGCGTGGCCGGGGCCGAGGTGCGGGACCGTCAGGTAGACGGCACCCGCGAGGGCGGAGACGCCGAGGAGGCCGAGGGTGGTGGTGCGGTGGGGGTCGCGCTGTGCGGCGATGCCGGTGGCGGCGACGGCGGTGACCGTGCCGGAACCGAAGCCGCCGACGACGGCGCCGGCGACGACCGCGGGGACGGCGGCGGTCAGGGCGGCGCCGCCGTAGCCGAGAACCGCGAGCAGGAGGCCGAGGCGGGCGAGCGTGCGGGGGCCGATGCGGTCGACCCGGGACGCGAGGAGGAAGCCGGCCGCCGCCGAACTCAGCAGCAGGGCACTGCCGACGGCGCCTGCCTGGGTTGCGGAGAGGGGGAGCCCCGATTCGAGCCGGCCGACGGTGGTCGGGAGGAGGTACGGGGCGAGGTACCCGGCCGTGAAAAGGGCGACGAGGGGCCAGGGGGTGGTGCGGGGGGCGGACACGGGCGTTCCCAGGGCATGCGAAAGGAGCGGCTCAAGAAGGGGGTTGGGCGCAGGCCGTCGAGGGACAGGAACGCGCGGGGAATTTGTATCAAGTGGGGGGAAGGAGCAGAAGGGTGGGGGGTGTGATGTGGGGCACGGTGTGGTTTTGGATGTGGGGAGGAGGGTAGGAGCGCCGCGCGCCGTGGGGGGTTCGGTGGAGTGGCGGGTGCGGCCCCCCGGGCCGCTCAGCGCCAGTTGACCGTGCCGCCTGTCGTCGCTGATTCGATCCGCGTGCGGATTTCCTGCATCACGGCCACGATCCGGTCCTCGTGCTCCGGCGTGAGGCGGGCCACCGGTACCGAGCAGCTGATGGCGTCCTGGGCCGGGATGTCGTAGCGCAGGGCGAAGCCGTAGCCGGCGATGCCCAGGACGCCTTCCTCGCGGTCGATCGAGTAGCCGCGGGCGCGGACCCCGGCCAGGTCGGCGGAGAGCGCGTCCGGGGTGGTGTGGGTGTGGGGGGTGAGGGGCCGGTAAGGGCCCGCGGGGAGCTCGGCGTCCGGGCGTTCCGCCAGCAGCGCCTTGCCGAGTGCGCCCGCGTGGGCCGGGAGGCGGCGGCCCACCCTGCTGATCGTGCGCAGGTACTCGTGGGACTCCCGGGTCGCCAGGTACGCCACGTCCGGGCCGTCCAGGCGGGCCAGGTGGATCGTCTCGCCGAGCGCCTCCGAGGCCTCGTCGAGGTAGGGGCGTACGAGGCGGACGCGCGGGTCGGAGTCGAGGTAGCTGGTGCCGGTCAGCAGGGTGCGGATGCCGATGCCGTAGAGGGAGCCGGTGGTGTCGGTGCGCACCCAGCCCCGGGCGATCAGCGTCTGGAGCAGGGCGTACATCGAGCTGCGCGGGACGCCGAGGCCGTCCGCCAGTTCCTGGAGGCGGGCCGGTCGGTCGCCGCGGGCGGCGAGGAGCTCCAGCAGCTCCACGGTGCGCGCCGCGGACTTCACCTCGCGGACCCCTGCTGTCTCGGACATGTGCAGATCGTAGGGGGGCGGGGGTGGTGTGCGCCGTTGACGGGATGCGTTCGCATATCTAGTCTCTGTCTTCATACGTAGATGTCGTCTGCATGGGGAGATCGAGAGATGAGTGCGGTGGCCGGACGGCCCGAGCATGTGGCGCGGAGGCTGCGGGAGGGGATGGCGGGCGGGGTGCTGTCGTTCCCGCTCACCTCGTTCCGCGCCGACGGCTCCCTCGACGTGGACGGGTTCCGGGCGTACGTGGCGGGGCAGCTGGCCGCCGGCCCCGGCGCCCTCTTCCCGGCCTGCGGGACCGGGGAGTTCTTCTCGCTGGACGAGGAGGAGTACCGGCAGGTCGTGCGCGTGACCGTCGAGGAGGCCGGTGGGCGGGTGCCCGTGGTCGCCGGGGTGGGGTACGGCTGGGCGCAGGCCGTCCGGTTCGCGCGTATCGCGGAGGAGGCCGGGGCCGACGCCCTGCTCGTGCTGCCGCACTACCTCGTCGCCGCACCGCAGGACGGACTCGTCGCCCAGGTCGAGGCGATCGCGGGCCGGACCGGGCTGCCGCTCGTCGTCTACCAGCGCGGCCAGGTCACGTACACCGCCGAGTCGTTGGCGCGGATCGCCGCACTCCCCGGCGTCATCGGCCTCAAGGACGGGCACAGCGACCTCGACCGGCTCCAGCGGCTCACCCTCGCCGCCCCCGACGGCTTCCTCTTCTTCAACGGCGCCGCCACCGCCGAGATCCAGGCCCGCGCCTACGCGACGGTCGGCGTCCCCGCCTACTCCTCCGCCGTGCACGCCTTCGCCCCGGAGATCGCCGACGCCTTCTTCGCCGCCCTCCGCGACGGTGAGCAGGGCACCGTCGACAAGCTGCTGCGCGACTTCTACGTGCCGTTCGTCGAACTGCGCGACCGGGTGCCCGGCTACGCGGTGTCACTGGTGAAGGCGGCGGCCCGGCTGCGCGGCCGGCCGGTGGGCCCCGTGCGCGCCCCGCTCACCGACCCCTCGGCCTGCGACCTCGCCGACCTCGAGGCCCTGCTCGGCACCGGCCTCGACCTCGTGGGAGCGTCCCGGTGAACCTCACGATCACCGACGTCCGCCTCACGCCGGTCCTCGTCGCCGACCCGCCGCTGCTGAACACGCAGGGCGTGCACCAGCCGTACACGCCCCGGCTGATCGTGGAGGTGGAGACCGCGGACGGGGTGGTCGGGGTCGGGGAGACCTACGGGGACACCAAGTACCTGGAGCTGGCCCGGCCGTTGGCGGAGAGACTGCGCGGGCGGCAGGCCGGTGACCTGAACGGGCTGTCCGGTGTCGCCGACGAGGTCGCCGTGGACGCGGGCCGGGTGGCCGGCCAGGCCGACGTCGGCGGGCTGCGGGGCGTCCAGACCGCCGAGAAGCTGCGGCTGTCCGTCGTCTCCGGGTTCGAGGTCGCCTGCCTGGACGCCCTCGGCAAGGCGCTCGGACTGCCGGTGCACGCACTGCTCGGCGGGAAGGTGCGCGACTCGGTCGAGTACAGCGCGTACCTCTTCTACAAGTGGGCCGCGCACCCGGCGGGCGTGCCCGCGGAACCCGACGACTGGGGAGCCGCACTCGACCCGGCCGGGGTCGTGGCGCAGGCCCGCCGCTTCACCGAGCGGTACGGGTTCACCTCCTTCAAGCTCAAGGGCGGGGTCTTCCCGCCCGAGCAGGAGATCGCGGCCGTCCGCGCGCTGGCCGAGGCATTCCCCGGGCACCCGCTGCGGCTGGACCCCAACGGCGCCTGGTCGGTGGAGACCTCGCTGAAGGTGGCGAGGGAACTGGGCGACGTCCTCGAGTACCTGGAGGACCCGGCCCTCGGCACCCCGGCGATGGCGGACGTGGCGGCGGGCACGGACGTCCCGCTCGCGACCAACATGTGCGTGACGACCTTCGGCGAGATCGCGGAGGCGTTCACGCGCGGGGCCGTGCAGGTCGTCCTCTCCGACCACCACTACTGGGGCGGGCTGCGCAGCACCCGGGAACTGGCCGCCGTCTGCCGGACCTTCGGCGTCGGCGTCTCCATGCACTCCAACACCCACCTCGGGATCAGCCTCGCCGCGATGACCCACGTGGCCGCGACCGTCCCGGACCTCCACCACGCCTGCGACACCCACTACCCCTGGCAGTCCGAGGACGTCCTCACCGAACGCCTGGCCTTCGACGGCGGCCGGATCACCGTCTCCGACGCCCCGGGACTGGGCGTCGAGCTGGACCGGGAGCAGGTACGACGGCTGCACCGGCGGTGGCTCGACGACGACGGGACGCTCCGCGACCGTGACGACGCGGCGGCGATGCGGGCGGCCGAGCCGGGCTGGACGGCACCGGCCGTGCCCCGCTGGTAGGCGCCGCCCGATCGGGCGGTCGTACGGCGGGAACGGCCGCCGCTGCCGTGACATGGTGCACACTGGCCGGACCCGCACCACGTCAGGGAGCGCACCGTGACCGCGTCCAACGCGTTCGCCGGAGAGGAACCGGAGTACCTCGACGACGACGGAGGAGCAACAACACCGCACTGCGCCGCGCAGGTCGACCCGCTGGCCGCTCTGCGCACGCCGGACGATCCGCCCTGGGACGTCTACCTCACCGGCACCGTCTTCCTCGACATCGTCTTCACCGGCCTCGACACCGCCCCGGTGCGCGGCACCGAGTCCTGGGCCCGGGGCATGGGCTCCAGTCCCGGCGGCGTCGCCAACATGGCCACCGCCCTCGCCCGCCTCGGCCTGAAGACCTCCCTGGCGGCCGCCTTCGGCGACGACCACTACGGCGAGTACTGCTGGGACACGCTCGCCCAGGGCGAGGGCATCGACCTCTCCCCGTCCCGGACCGTGCGCGGCTGGCACTCGCCGGTCACCGTCTCCATGGCGTACGAGGGGGAGCGGACCATGGTCTCGCACGGGCACGAGCCGCCCGCGGACCTGCTGTTCCGCCAGCAGAACGCACCCGGCCACCCGGCCCACGCACGCGCCGCCGTCGCCTCCCTCACGCCCGGCAAACGCAATCCCTGGATCGCCAGGGCGGCCGCCGAGGGGACCCGGATCTTCGCCGACGTCGGCTGGGACGACACGGGCGCGTGGAACCTCGCGGGCCTCGCCGACCTGGAGCACTGCGAGGCGTTCCTGCCCAACGCGGAGGAGGCGCGGCGGTACACCGGCGAGGACTGCCCGCGGGCCGCCGCGCACGCCCTCACCGCGTACGTGCCGCTCGCCGTCGTGACCCTCGGGTCGGAGGGCGCCTATGCCGTCGACGGGCGTACCGGCGAGTCCGCGGAGGTGCCGGCGATCGCCGTGGAGGCCCTCGACCCGACCGGCGCGGGCGACGTCTTCGTCGCCGGGTTCGTCACCGGAACGCTCGCGGACTGGCCGCTGGCCGACCGTCTCGCCTTCGCGGGCCTCACGGCGGCGCTGTCCGTCCAGGAGTTCGGCGGCTCCCTGTCCGCTCCCGGGTGGTCGGAGATCGGGGCGTGGTGGCGCAAGGTCCAGTCGGTGGCGGGGCAGGACCCGGCCGCGCTGCGACGGTACGCGTTCCTGGAGGGCCTGGTGCCGGAGGAGGACCAGGTGCGGCCGTGGCCCCTGCGGAGGGCTGTGCCGACGATCGGGTTCGGGCGGGCGGGGTGACGTTCGCGGGTGCGGGTGCGGGTGCGGGTGCGGGTGCGGGTGCGGGTGCGGGTGTGTGGGGGCTGGGGGGCGGGGGGTTTCGCTTACCGGCGCCGGCAGGGTGCCTCCCCCCGGCCTTCGGCCGGGGGGAGGCACCCTGCCGAAGGCCGGGGAGGAACTGCGCGATCAGCCCCCACCGGCCCGCGGCCGACGACGAAACCGGTGCGGCCTCGGCCTACTCTCCCCGCACCCTGGCAACCTGCCGGCGCACCAGCGACCGCCCCGCCTCCGACACCCCGGACAACGCCCCGGCGAACAGCTCCTCCACCCCGCCCCCGTCGGCCCCCGCACACCCGCTGCTCACCACGTACCGCTCCCGCACCGCCACCCGCAGCACACCCTCCGTGTCCACCGCGGCCGCGGCGATCGTCGGCACCTCCCCGCCCGCCGGGTCGGCCACCTTCGCGTACGCCCCGGCCACCGGCTCCCGCCAGCGCAGCGAAAGCAGCACCGGGGACTTTGCCTGCACCTCGGCGAGGTCCGTTTCGTACACTCCGTCCGCCGTGAGCACCTCGGCCCGCGCGTCCAGCGCCAGCGCCGCCGGCAGCAGGTCCCGCAGGGTGGACCCGGCGACGTTCCCGCCCACCGTCGCCGCCCGGCGCACCGCCCCCGTGCCGACGCCCTTCGCCGCCTGCCGCAGCATCTCCGGAACCCGGTCGTCCACCTGACCCAGCAGCACCGCGCCGCCCAGCACTCCGTTCCCCATGGCCGTCGCCTCCGGTACCTTCCGCAGGGACACCGCCTGTTCCGGGAAGCCGTCCCGCTGCCACGCGGCCCATATCAGGGTCGCCCCGCCGACGGGTATCGCCCCCTCGGCCAGGCAGTCGCGGGCCTCGGACACCGACGTGGGCAGACGCAGCAGCACGGCTACCTGCTCTCTGTGCGGACACGTGGCGTGGAGCGAACGCGGCCCCCGGCCACGTGAGGGCAGTGACGGCCCGATCCTGCCCCGGCGTGCGGGAGCGCATCCAGGGCTCACGGCCGCACCGGGGGCGCCTTCCCCTGTGAAAAGGCCTACGGCGATGTCAGCCCCGCGTCGTACGCTTGATACCGCGAGGCCGCCCTCAGCTACGCGGCCGTGACGAGGAGGAACCGCAGGCCTTAAGCGCCGGCCCATGACTCAGACACCCACAGCTCACACTCCCGCGCAGCAGCAGGCCCGAGCTCAGTTCGAGGTTCCCGCCCAGCACCCCATGGTCACCGTGCTGGGATCCGGCGACTCCCTGCTGCGCGTGATCGAGAAGGCCTTCCCGGCGGCCGACATCCACGTCCGGGGCAACGAGATCAGCGCGGTCGGCGATGCCCGTGAAGTCGCCCTCATACAGCGCCTGTTCGACGAGATGATGCTGGTGCTCCGCACCGGGCAGCCGATGACGGAGGACGCAGTGGAACGCTCGATCGCCATGCTGCGGGCGAGCGAGAACGGGGAGGGCCCGGAGGAGACCCCGGCCCAGGTTCTGACGCAGAACATCCTGTCCTCGCGCGGCCGCACCATCCGCCCCAAGACCCTCAACCAGAAGCGGTACGTCGACGCGATCGACAAGCACACGATCGTCTTCGGCATCGGGCCCGCGGGCACCGGCAAGACCTACCTGGCCATGGCCAAGGCGGTGCAGGCCCTGCAGTCCAAGCAGGTCAACCGCATCATCCTGACCCGGCCGGCGGTCGAGGCGGGCGAGCGGCTCGGCTTCCTGCCGGGCACCCTCTACGAGAAGATCGACCCGTACCTGCGCCCGCTGTACGACGCGCTGCACGACATGCTCGACCCCGACTCGATCCCGAAACTGATGGCTTCGGGGACTATCGAGGTGGCGCCGCTGGCATACATGCGGGGCCGTAGCCAGCCAGTGTTCACGAACGTTCTGACGCCGGACGGTTGGCGCCCCATCGGTGACCTTCAGGTCGGTGACCTCGTCATCGGCTCCAACGGTGAGCCGACACCGGTTCTGGGCGTGTACCCGCAGGGCGAGAGGGACATCTACCGGGTCACGGCTCAGGACGGCTCCTGGACGCTGTGCTGCGGCGAGCACCTGTGGACGGTCCGGACGGCTTCGGACAGGCGTCGCAACAAGCCGTGGCGAGTCCTGGAGACCCAGGAGATGATCGGCAACCTCCGTGCGGCGCACGCCCGCCGGTACGAGCTTCCGATGCTCACCGCACCGGTGTGCCTCCCGGAGCAAGAGGTCCCCATGGACCCGTACGCGCTGGGGCTCCTGTTGGGTGACGGCTGCCTGACCGGCACCACCACGCCCGCCTTCGCCACGGAAGACCCCGAACTGGCGGTGGCCCTGGAGTCGGTGCTGCCCGGAATCCAGGTACGGCACAAGAGCGGACCGGATTACGTCCTGCACCGGATCAAGTCACCCGGCGACGTTGTCACGCTGGAGAACCCGGTCACCGGGGTCCTGCGCGAACTCGATCTGCTGCGCACGCGCTCGCACACAAAGTTCGTTCCGGACGCCTATCTGCACAATTCGGCCGAAGTGCGTCTGGCCGTCCTGCAGGGCCTTCTCGATTCGGACGGCGGTCCCGTCACGCAGAAGGACCGGACCTGCCGTGTCCAGTACACGACGACATCGATCATGCTCCGCGATGACGTGATCGCACTCGTGCAGTCGCTGGGCGGGGTCGCGTACACCCGCCGACGGGTCGCCGACGGCCGCAAGCCGGGCCTGGCGAACGGGCGTGAAGTCGCCTACCGCCGCGACGCCCACATCATCGACATCCGTCTGCCCGAAGGCATAGAGCCCTTCCGTCTCGCCCGCAAACGCGACAAGTACCACGCGGCCGGAGGCGGCGGACGCCCGATGCGGTTCATCGACTCGATCGAGCCGGCGGGCCGGGAGGAGACCGTCTGCATCCAGGTGGCCGCCGAGGACTCTCTGTACGTCACCACGGACTACCTGCTGACGCACAACACCCTGAACGACGCCTTCATCATCCTCGACGAGGCCCAGAACACCTCGCCCGAGCAGATGAAGATGTTCCTCACCCGGCTCGGCTTCGAGTCGAAGATCGTGATCACCGGTGACGTGACGCAGGTCGACCTGCCCAACGGCACCAAGTCCGGTCTGCGCCAGGTGCAGGACATCCTGGACGGCGTGGACGACGTGCACTTCTCCCGGCTGACGTCCCACGATGTCGTACGGCACAAGCTGGTGGGCCGTATCGTCGACGCGTACGAGAAGTACGACAGCACGCACGGCACGGAGAACGGCACGCACAAGGGCGGCCGCTCGAAGTCCGCGCACAAGGGGAAGTAGACAAGCACAGCGCCATGTCGATCGACGTCAACAACGAGTCCGGAACCGAGGTCGACGAGCAGGCGATCCTCGACATCGCCCGCTACGCGCTCGCACGGATGCGCATCCACCCGCTCTCCGAGCTCTCGGTGATCGTCGTGGACGCCGACGCCATGGAGCAGCTGCACATCCAGTGGATGGACCTGCCGGGTCCGACGGATGTCATGTCGTTCCCGATGGACGAGCTGCGGCCGCCGTCGAAGGACGAGGACGAGCCGCCGCAGGGGCTGCTCGGCGACATCGTGCTCTGCCCGGAGGTCGCCGCCAAGCAGGGGGCCGAGGCCGAGACCCAGCACTCCATGGACGAGGAGCTCCAGCTGCTCACCGTCCATGGCGTGCTGCACCTGCTCGGCTACGACCACGAGGAGCCCGACGAGAAGGCCGAGATGTTCGGCCTGCAGGCGGCCATCGTGGACGGCTGGCGTGCGGAGCAGGGCCTGACCGGGCCCTCGCCGGCGCCGACGGTCTCGTAGGCGGGCGGGTCGTCGTCGTATGAGTCCGCAGATCGTCCTCGGTGCGGTCGCGCTGGTCGTCGTCGCCTGGCTGGCCGCCTGCGCCGAGGCCGGTATCGCCCGCGTCTCCAGTTTCCGGGCCGAGGAGGCGGTGAAGTCCGGGCGGCGCGGCAGCGCCAGGCTCGCCGAACTCGCCGCCGACCCCACCCGCTACCTCAACGTCGCGCTGCTGGTCCGCGTCGCCTGCGAGATGGCCGCCGCGGCCCTGGTCACCTACGAGTGCCTCCGGGAGATCCCGGCCACCTGGCAGGCGCTGCTCGCCGCGATCGGCGTGATGGTGCTCGTGTCGTACGTCGCCGTCGGCGTCTCCCCGCGCACCATCGGCCGCCAGCACCCGCTGAACACGGCGACGGCCGCCGCGTACGTGCTGCTGCCGCTGGCCCGCATCATGGGCCCGATCCCGTATCTCCTCATCCTCATCGGCAACGCCCTCACCCCCGGCAAGGGCTTCCGGCGCGGCCCGTTCGCCTCCGAGGCCGAACTGCGGGCGCTGGTCGACCTCGCCGAGAAGGACTCGCTGATCGAGGACGAGGAGCGCCGCATGGTGCACTCGGTCTTCGAACTGGGTGACACGCTCGTCCGGGAGGTCATGGTCCCGCGCACCGACCTCGTCGTCATCGAGCGGTACAAGACGATCCGCCAGGCCCTCACCCTCGCGCTCCGCTCGGGCTTCTCCCGGATACCGGTCACCGGGGAGAGCGAGGACGACATCGTCGGGATCGTGTATCTGAAGGACCTGGTCCGCAAGACGCACATCAGCCGCGACGCCGAGTCCGACCTGGTCTCCACCGCGATGCGGCCCGCGTTCTTCGTGCCCGACACCAAGAACGCCGGTGACCTGCTGCGCGAGATGCAGAAGGAACGCAACCACGTCGCCGTCGTCATCGACGAGTACGGCGGCACGGCCGGGATCGTCACCATCGAGGACATCCTGGAGGAGATCGTCGGCGAGATCACCGACGAGTACGACCGGGAGATCCCGCCGGTCGTCGACCTCGGCGACGACCGCCACCGGGTCACCGCCCGCCTCGACATCACCGACCTCGGCGAGCTGTACGGGTTGGAGGAGTACGACGACGAGGACGTGGAGACGGTCGGCGGGCTGCTCGCGAAGGCCCTCGGCAGGGTGCCGATCGCCGGTGCCTCCGCCCAGGTCGAACTCCCCGACGGCCGCAGGCTGGCCCTCACCGCGGAGTCGGCCGCCGGCCGCCGCAACAAGATCGTGACGGTGCTGGTGGAGCCGGTACCGGTGCCCGACGCCTCGGAGGACGACCCCGAGTGACCCCGGACCAGCTCCGCGCCTTCTGCCTCTCCTTCAACGCGGCCGAGGAGGACTTCCCCTTCAACCCGGACATCTCGGTCTTCAAGGTGCTCGGCAAGATGTTCGCGCTGAGCTGGATCGACGCGAAGCCGCTCAAGGTCAACCTCAAGTGCGACCCCGAGGACGCGGTACGGCTCCGCGACGAGCACGAGGGGCTGATCACGCCCGGGTACCACATGAACAAGCGGCACTGGAACACCGTGACCCTCGACGGCGGCCTCCCCGACCGGCTCGTGAAAGAGCTGATCGAGGACTCGTACGACCTCGTCGTCGCCGGCCTGCCGAGGGCGGAGCGGCTGCGGCTGGACCGGTCGTAGCCACGGTCGCCGGCGGCCGTGCCCGTACGGAGTCAGATCGTCCGGCACCTCGGCTGACTCCGTCCGGCGGCGGGGGAGGAGCGGGTGCCGGTCAGGGTTGTTCGTATGCTCGGGGCATGACCGACAGCAACGCGCTTGGCGCCGAGGACCGCAAGATCGTCACCCTGGCCCGCTCGGCCCGGGCCCGCAACGGGGTGCCCGAGGGGGCGGCCGTACGGGACTCGACGGGCCGTACGTATGTGGCGGGGACCGTGGAGCTGGCCTCGCTGAAGCTGAGTGCGCTGCGGACGGCGGTGGCGATGGCGGTGGCGTCGGGGGCGGAGTCGCTGGAGGCGGCGGCGGTGGTTTCGGGGGCGGAGGGGGTTTCGGCGGAGGACCTGGCCGCGGTGCGGGATCTTGGGGGGCCGGGGACGCCGGTGCTGCTGGCGGGGGCGGACGGGGAGGTTCGGCTCACTGTCCCTGCCTAGTCCTTTACCCCCACCCGACTCGCTCCGCTGAGAAGCGAGGACTTGTCTGACTCCGTCGGGGGAGGGGCGGGGTTGGTTGACCGGGGGTGGCTGGGGTGTGCGGGCGGGTGCGGCGCCGTCGTGGTTGCTCGCGCAGTTCCCCGCGCCCCCTGAGGGGCGCTGTGCTGGTCCCACCTGAAGGGGCGCTGGGGGTACCCCCGGCCGAAGGCTGGGGAAGGAACTGCGCGGCCAGCCCCCCACGCGCCCGCAGTCGCCAACGCACCGGCCGCCACCCCCCTCCGCGCAGTCGGCCAAATTTCAACCTTGTCGGTGTGTGTCGCTCGCGTATCAATGGGACCGTAAGTTCCGACGGACCGTCAGATTCGGCCCCGCGGTGTGTCCGCACCCACCCGGACCGGGGTCACCGTCCCACATGGCATTCCCACGTAACGGGAAGGGAACCGATCCCCATGAAACGCATAGCCACCGGTGCGGCACTCGCGGCGGGGGGCCTCGCCGTCACGGCGCTGGCCTTCGCGCCCTCGGCCGCCGCCGTCACCCCGACCACCGCCACCGTCACCGCCAGCTGCGGCATCTTCGGCGGCGGCACGGCCACCCTCACCGCGACCCAGAGCGGCACGAGCGCCACCCTCACGCTCACCTCCAGCGCGATCACCACCCCGCTCGCCCTGTCGGCGAACTCCATCGCCTCCACGCTGACCATGGCCAACTCGACCGGCGCCAACCGGGTCTTCAGCGGCACCGTGAACCCGGCCATGGCCGCCGGCTCCCCGGTCACCGTCGGCCCGCTCCCGGGCACCGTGGCCTCCGGTGACAGCCTCGACTTCTACAAGGGCTCGCTGAAGATGGTCATCTTCGGTGTCACCGTCACGTGTACGTCCAGCGCAGCCCAGTCCCCCGGCCCGTTCGTCTTCTGAGCCGAGTGACGGGTTCGTTCCGGATGCCGCAGAAGCTGATGAACCGTCAGGTTTCTGCGGCATCTCCATTGACTTCTCACGCGGCCTCCACATCAATGGCCCCCTGTCGGCGCAGAGGAGCCGCTGCGCCCGCAACCCTCAGGAGGGGGCTTCCATGGGTTCACCCCCAAGATCACGAAGATCCCGACGGTGGCGCTGGATCTCACTGTTCGGGGCGACCGCGCTCGCGGTCACGGCGGGCGGTGCGCTGGCCTGTCCGGCCGGTGCCGCCGGGACGAACGTCGACTTCGCCACGCACTGCATCCCGCCCGCCGTCGCGGGCCTCCCGCCGATCGACGGCACCACCACCGCCAACATCTCGGTGGACAACACCGCCCCGAAGGTCGGCGACACGGTCACCGTGACCTACACCGTGGTCACGCCCGCCGCCAACAACCCCACCGCGCTCGCCCTGCCGGCCGACATCATGACGCCGACGGGGAAGGTGACGCTGGGCGGCGCGCAGACCGGGGACGTGACGGTGACCGGGCCGAAGAAGAACGATCCGGTGCCGGGGTACGGGACCTTCCCGTCGTTCTCCATGACGGGGACGTTCACCGTGACCTCGCCGGGCGCCATCACCCTCTCGCCCGGCGACTACAACATCCACACCAGCTACATCCTGGAGCTGGACACCCCGTGCACGGTCACCAACCCGCCCGCCCCGGTGTCGGAGACCGTCACGGCGACCTCGACCACCCCGGTCAACACCCGTGCCATCAGCCTGGACAAGGCCTCCGGGAACCCCGGTGACAGCGTGACCGTCAGCGGGAAGAACTTCACGCCGGGGGCCACCGTGACGCTGGCCGGGCGGTCCGGCAGCAGCCAGACCGCCGACACCGCCACGGCGACCGCAGGCTCCGACGGTTCCTTCAGCGCCCCCATCGTCGTCAACGACAAGACGACGACCGGGATCGTGGCGTACGAGGGGAGCGCGTGGAGCGACGACCTGGGGGCCGGACCGGCCGCCTACACCGTCAACGACACCACGCCCGTGCCGCCCGGCAGCCAGAAGCTGACCACCACCGTCAAGGCGGGGACGCTGTCCATGTCCCAGGCCGGGGACTCCGTCGCGCTGTCGGCGGTCGACTTCGGGCAGGGCGGGGCGTCCACGGGCAGCCTGCAGACCGTCACCGTCAAGGACTTCCGTGGCGGGCCGGCCGGCTGGTCGCTCACCGGCAAGGTCACCGACTTCACCGGTCCCGGCGCCAAGATCGACGCCGGGAAGCTGAGCTGGACGCCGGCCTGCGCGACCAAGGCGGGCAGCCCCAGCACCTGTGCGGCCGGTTCGGCGGGCACTGTCGGCAGTACCGGGGCGACCCTCGCCTCGACGCCGGACGGCACGCTCACGGGCGGTGAGTTCACGGTCGACGCCGGACTCTCCCTGGACGTCCCGGCGTTCACGCCGCCGGGGTCGTACTCCGGAGTCCTGACCCTGACGCTCACCTGAGCCAACTCCCCTGTGGCGACCGGGCTTTCCAGTGACGAAGGCCCGGTCGCCACCCGACCCGCTTCCGACCGGGGGTCCGCACCCATGCGTCGCGCCAAGCCGTATGTCCTCCTCCTGAGCCTGATCCTCGGCGTCCTCTGCACGGCGGGTCCCGCGCGCGCCGCCGACAACGGAAGCTGGTCCGTCTATCCGGTCGCCTCGAAGATCGCGGCGCGGCCGTACTTCTACCTCTCCCTCGACCCCGGTCAGACGATCGCCGACAAGGTGGCCGTCGCCAACAAGACCGGCAAGCCGCTGACCTTCCGGCTGTACGCGGCCGACGCCTACAACACCGCGCGGGACGGCGGCTTCGCCGTCCGGACGGTGAAGGAGCGGATGCGGGGGGTGGGGGCCTGGGCGAAGCTCGGAAAGGCGCGGGTCACCGTGCCCCCGCACAGGACGGTCACCGTTCCGTTCACCCTGCACGTACCGAAGGGCGCCGAGCCCGGTGACCATCCCGGGGCGATCGTCGCGCTGGACGAGAAGGTCGATCCGGGGTCCGGGTCCCTGGCGCTCGGCGTGCAGCGGGCGGTCGGCGCCCGGGTCTACCTGCGGGTGAGCGGGCCGACGCTCCCGGCCCTCGCCGTCGAGAACGTGCACATCGCCCATCACCAGCCGCTCGTGCCCGGCCTCGGTGCCAGCACGGCGACGATCTCCTACACCCTGCACAACACCGGGAACGTGACCCTGGACCCGAAGGTGCGGCTCCGTGCCGAGGGCCTGTTCGGCCGCACGCTGCTCAGCCGCGACCTCACCGGGGTGCCCTCCGAACTGCTGCCGGGGGAGCGGGTCGCGCTCACCGCGCGCTGGCGGGGCGCACCCCAGCTCGACTGGGGGAAGGTGACGCTGACGGCCAGCGCGACCGGCACCAGGGAGTCGGCGAGCGCGTCGTTCCTCGCCCTGCCGTGGCTGGTCCTGGCGGTGGTGTTCGCCGCCGGCGTGGCGGGCGGCGCGCTGTTCGCCCGCACCCGCCGGGGCCGCGGGAACCCGTTCGCCGGGTTGTTCAGAGGGCGTCGGGGCCGCGCTCGCCCGTCCGCACCCGTACGACCGTCTCCACCGG
Organism: Streptomyces sp. NPDC013157; assembly: GCF_042899865.1. NCBI lineage: Bacteria > Bacillati > Actinomycetota > Actinomycetes > Kitasatosporales > Streptomycetaceae > Streptomyces > Streptomyces sp. NPDC013157. The sequence goes on from NZ_JBIBAK010000006.1 coordinate 360,290, forward strand.
CAGTGCCCACACCTTCCCGTCCCCGATCTTCCCCGTCTGCGCGGCCTTGACGATCGCCTCGATCGCCGGCTCGGCGTCGGCGTCCTCGACGACGACCTCGATGCGGACCTTGGGGACCAGGTCGACGCGGTACTCGGCGCCCCGGTAGACCTCGGTGTGGCCGTGCTGCCTGCCGTACCCGCTGGCCTCGGTCACGGTCAGGCCGTGCACGCCGACCTCCTGGAGCGCGGTCTTCACCGCGTCGAGGCGGTAGGGCTTCACGATCGCGGTGATGAGCTTCATGGCTGGCTCTTGACCTTCTGGGCGGTGAGGACGACGGAGTGGGCGACCGGGGCGCCGTGGCCCAGGACCCCGTGATCGTAAGCGGTCTCGGCGTGCACCGTAAGGTCCAGGCCGGTGTGCTCCTGGTCCTCGGCCGCCCGGAAGCCCATCGTCTTGTCGAGCAGCTTGCCGATGCCGTACGTCACGGCGAACGCGTAGGCGGCGACGGCCACGACGGCCACCGCCTGCTTGCCGAGCTGGGCGAGCCCGCCGCCGTAGAAGAGGCCCTCGGCGGAGCCGGTCATGGCCTTCTCGGCGAACAGGCCGATCAGGAGGGTGCCGATGATTCCGCCGACCAGGTGAACGCCGACGACGTCGAGGGAGTCGTCGTAGTCGAGCCTGAACTTCCAGCTCACGGCGTACGAGCAGACCACGCCCGCGGCGAGGCCGACGACCAGCGAGCCGAGCAGCGAGACCGAGCCGCAGGACGGGGTGATGGCGACCAGGCCGGCGACGGCGCCGGAGGCCGCGCCCAGGGTGGTGGGGTGGCCGTCCCGCTTCTGCTCGACGAAGAGCCAGCCGAGCAGGCCGGTGCAGCCGGCGGCGAGGGTGTTCAGGAAGACGGCGGCGGCCAGGCCGTTCGCGCCCATCGCCGAGCCCGCGTTGAAGCCGAACCAGCCGAACCAGAGCAGACCCGCGCCGAGGATCACCATCGGGAGGTTGTGCGGCCGCATGGCGTCCTTCTTGAAGCCGAGCCGGGGGCCGAGGACCAGGCAGAGGGCGAGGCCGGAGGCGCCGGAGGTGATCTCGACGGGCAGGCCGCCGGCGAAGTCGAGGGCGCCGAGGCGGTGCGCGACCCAGCCGCCGGGGCCCCACACCCAGTGCGCGACCGGAACGTATACGAGCAGCGCCCAGACGGGGACGAACACCAGCCACGCGCCGAATTTCGCCCGGTCCGCGATCGCCCCGCTGATCAGCGCGGCCGTGACGATCGCGAAGGTGAGCTGGAAGGTGGCGAAGAGGAGGGTGGGGACGGTGCCCTGGACACTGTCCGGTCCGAGGCCGCTCATGCCCGCGTGGGCGAGGTCGCCGAGGAGCCCGGCCCCGAGGTCGTCCCCGAAGGCGAGCGAGTAGCCGCCCGCCAGCCACACCACCGTCACCAGGGCGATCGACACGAAGCTCATCATCAGCATGTTGAGGACGCTCTTCGTGCGGACCATGCCGCCGTAGAACAGGGCCAGGCCCGGGGTCATCAGCAGGACCAGGGCGGTGGCGGCGAGCAGCCAGGCGGTGTCACCGGTGTCGGCGTGCGCGGCGGAGAGGAACACGGGCGTCTCCAACGTGGGTCGGGGCTCGTCAGAGGGTCACCGGTCCCGGTTTCCGGTTGCGTACGGCTGTGTTTCCGTGACGTTTCGTTGCGTCGGGGTTACCGAAATCTCACGGTGCGGCGGGGCCTCGTGGATCAGGGAGAATGGGGGCCATGAGCGTTCGCAGCCAGTCAACCGAGCCGTCGGAATCGTCGGAGGCCGTCCACCGGGCGGGCTTCGCCTGTTTCGTGGGCCGCCCCAACGCGGGCAAGTCCACCCTCACGAACGCTCTGGTCGGGCAGAAGGTGGCGATCACCGCGAACCAGCCGCAGACGACGCGGCACACGGTACGCGGCATCGTGCACCGGGAGGACGCCCAGCTGATCCTGGTCGACACCCCGGGACTGCACAAGCCGCGCACCCTGCTCGGCGAGCGGCTCAACGACGTGGTCCGCACCACCTGGGCCGAGGTCGACGTGATCGGCTTCTGTCTCCCGGCGAACGAGAAGATCGGCCCCGGTGACCGTTTCATCGCCAAGGAGCTCGCCGGGATCCGCAAGACCCCGAAGGTCGCGGTCGTCACCAAGACCGACCTCGTCGACTCCAAGAGGCTCGCCGAGCAGCTGATCGCGATCGACCAGCTCGGCAAGGAGCTGGGCTTCGAGTGGGCCCAGATCGTCCCGGTGTCGGCGGTCGGCGACAAGCAGGTGAAGCTGCTGGCCGACCTTCTCGTCCCGCTCCTCCCCGAGGGCCCGGCGCTCTACCCCGAGGGCGACCTCACCGACGAGCCCGAGCAGGTCATGATCGCCGAGCTGATCCGCGAGGCGGCCCTGGAGGGCGTCCGCGACGAGCTGCCGCACTCCATCGCCGTCGTCGTCGAGGAGATGCTCCCGCGCGAGGACCGTCCCGCCGACAAGCCCCTCCTGGACATCCACGCCAACCTTTTCATCGAGCGCCCCAGCCAGAAGGGCATCATCATCGGCCCCAAGGGCAAGCGCCTGAAGGAGGTCGGCATCAAGAGCCGCAAGCAGATCGAGGCCCTCCTCGGCACGCCCGTCTTCCTCGACCTGCACGTGAAGGTGGCGAAGGACTGGCAGCGGGACCCGAAGCAGCTGCGGCGGCTGGGGTTCTAGGGGCGCTCACGTCTCCCCGAGCGGCGCTCCCCAGGGGGTACCGCCGCTTCGCCGCTTCGCCGCTTCCCACATGTCCTCGCCGCTCACGTGCGCCGCATCCCGGATCGTCGCTCGGTCGTCCCAAGGGGTGCGCAGCGGCTTGCGGCGCCAGCGGTCGGGGAGCTGTGTGTGGTCCTTCGTCGGCCGGACCCGGGGGCGCAGGGACCCCTCCGGGTCGGGGACGCTCGCCGCGTCGAAGCGGGAGTCCAGCGCGGCCAGCAGCGTGCCGAGGGCCCCTTCACGCGCCGCCGCGGGCAGGGCGTCCATCACCTCGTCCAGGCTGTCCCGGGAGTCGAGGTCGTTGCCGTAGGCGCTGATCGGATAGAAGTCGTCGCCGCCCGGCCGTCCGGTCGCCATCCTTCCCACCAGGCGCTCCCAGGACGCGAAGCGGTCCGCGACCGAGTACACGGGCCGCGTGATCCGCTCCCGCAGATGCGGCGCGACCCGTGCCCGCTCCACCTCCAGCCGCCGCGCGTCGACACCCGCGACCGCCTCCAGCACCGGCCGTGGAAGCACCTCCCACACGGCCCTGCTCTCCGGAGCGCCCCAGAACACGTCACCCACGGTCCACTTGCTCCCTTACTCCTTCAGGAAGTACTCGTAGCCGTCGTCCGGCTGCATGAACGTGCCCTTGTCGCCCTCGCGGACCAGCATCGTCCCGGTGGCACCGTCCCACCAGGCGAAGCGGGGGACGCCCGACGGGGTGCCGCGCATCCGCAGCCCCGGGGAGCCGGTCATCCTGTCCTCCAGGTGCTCCGGCACGTCCAGGTCGTCCACGCCCGGGATGCCCCGCTTCTTGATGTCGCCGTGCGCCGCGATCTTGTCCGCGATCAGCGGGAGGTCGCCGGCCTGGCTCGCGTACCCGGTGGGTCAAGTGCGGCTCGGGGTCATGTCCTGCAGCCCCACCACGCGCAGCAGGTGCAGGCGTTCGTACGACTCCGTGCCCGGGCGGGCCGTGTGGATGACGAGCTGCTGGTGGGTGCCGGTGTTGACGAGGATCTCGCAGTCCAGTTCCAGCAGACCGACCGTGGGGTGCAGGAAGCGCTTGGTGGTCGCGCGGCGTACCGCCACCTCGTGTTCGGCCCAGAGCCGGGCGAATTCCTCGCTGCCGGCCATGAGTTCGGCGACGAGGGCGGTGGGGACCGGGTCGGCGGGGCGGGCCGCGGCCACCGCGCGGAGGTTCGCCACGTGTTCGCGGGCCCGCAGCGGGCGGTCCTCGGGCGGGCAGAGCAGGCGGGCCGCAGGGTCCAGGAAGAAGCGGCGGATCAGGTTGCGGTCCCCGGCCGGCCGGTCCAGCAGGTCGCCGCTCAGCGCCCGCGACAGGGCGTTCTGGGCCAGGACCTCGCCGCAGTCGGTCGTCACCAGCGCCGGGGTGTCGTGCAGCCGGTCCAGGACCAGCAGCAGCCCCGGGCCGACGTGGGTGCCGGTCGCCTCCCGGCGCGGGGGTTCCTCGCCGGCCAGGTGGAACAGGTGGTCCCGTTCGTCCGTCGTCAGGCGCAGCGCGCGGGCCAGCGCCGTCAGCATCTGGCGGGACGGGCGCGGGCCCCGGGACTGTTCGAGGCGCGTGTAGTAGTCGGCGGACATGCCGGCCAGCGACGCCACCTCCTCGCGCCGCAGCCCCGGGGTGCGCCGCCGGGCGCCGGGGGGCAGGCCCACGTCGGCGGGGTCCAGACGGGCGCGGGCGTGGCGCAGGAAGTCGGCGAGCTCGGAGCGGTTCATGCCTCCAGGGTCGCCGGGGGCGTCCGGGTTATCCAGGGACTGCCGGTCCCCTGATCGGGAGGTCTCTCCCGGTCGCCGAGGGCCGGGGCGAGGGTGGTGGGACCAGAGCGAAGGAGAAGGTCATGATCACTCTCGTCACCGGTACGACCGGGCAGGTCGGGCGGCGGTTCGTGCCGCGGCTGATCACGCAGGCCCAGGGGGACGAGCGGATACGGGTGCTGGTGCGGGACGCGGCCCGTGCGGAGCCGTTCGCCGCGCTGGGCGCCGAGGTCGTCGTCGGCGACCTGCGGGACGAGGAGGCGCTCGACAAGGCCGCCGCCGGGGCCGACGCCGTCGTGAACGTCGCCGCCGCCTTCCGCGGGGTGCCGGACGAGGAGGCCTGGGCCGTCAACCGGGACGCGGCCGTCGCGCTCGGGCGAGCCGCCGCGACCGCCGGGGTACGGCGGTTCGTGCAGGTCAGCACCAACAACGTGTACGGCACCGGACGCGGCCGCCCGCTCACCGAGGACGACGAGAGCCGGCCCGGCGGCGAGATGTGGGGCGCCTACCCCGAGTCCAAGATCGCCGCCGAGCGGGAGCTGCTCGCACTCGGCGCAGACATGGAGGTGCGCATCGGGCGGCTGCCCTTCGTCTACGGCGAAGGTGACCCGCACCTCGTCAACGTCATGGCCTGGGCCGCGAACTGGGCACCCGCCCAGCGTCTCCAGATGGCCCACCACGCGGACGTCGCCCAGGGCCTGCTGCGCCTCCTGTACGCCCCGGCGGTGAACGGCCCGGTCTACAACATCGCCGACGACGCCCCCGTCACGACCGTCGAGCTGTACCGGCTCAACGGCATCGAGGTGCCCGAGGACATGCACACCCACAGCGACCGCGACCCGTGGCACGGGATCGTCTCCAACCAGAAGATCCGCCGCGACCTCGGCTTCCGGCCCATCTACCCCAGCGTCTGGACCGCACGGGACGCCGGCGCCCTGTAGGAGAGGGCTAGTCGACCCCTCTGATCCGCCCCACCAGCCACGCTCCCGCCAGCCCGATCACCGCCGCCACCAGGTACAGGACGCGGTAGCCGCCGAGGTAGGTGACGATCGGTGCGGCGAGGGCGGGGGCCGCGACCTGGGGCAGGGCGTTGGCGACGTTGATGACGCCGAGGTCCTTGCCGCGGTCGAGGGCCTTCGGCAGGACGTCGGTCATCAGCGCGAAGTCCACGGAGGTGAACACCCCGAAGCCGATGCCCAGCACCGACGCGGCCACGAGCGCCCCGGGCCAGGTCTGCCACACCGACAGCAACGCCGTCGCCACCGCCATCAGCATCCCCGACCAGATCACGAACGGCTTGCGGCGGCCCACCCGGTCCGACCAGACCCCGCCGACCACGACCGTCGCCATCAGCGTCAGCCCGTTGACGGCGGTCAGGATCAGCACGCCCTGGTCGGGGTCGGAGTAGTGGAGGCGGTCGCGGAGGTAGTAGAGGAGGTACAGCAGCACCAGCGCGTTGCTGAGGTTGATCAGGAAGCGGGTCAGCCACGCCCAGCCCAGGTCCGGATACCGGCGCGGGCTCAGCCAGAAGCCCGCCAGGAAGCCCCGCCAGGACCACCCCGGGCGGTCCTCCGGCGCCAGCCGCAGGTCCGGATGGCGCAGCACGTACGGCAGGACGCCCAGCGTCGTGAACACCGCGCACGCCACGTAGCCGGCCCCGACGCCTCCGGCGGCCGTCGCGAGCCCGGTGCCGCCGACCACGCCGAGGATCTGCGCGGCCCCCAGCCAGCCGCCCACGGAGCCCCGCTGGAGCCGCGGCACCCGGTCCGGGACCGCCGCCGTGACCGCCGCGAAGGCCGCGTTCAGGGTGAGCTGGACCAGGCCCCAGCCCAGCATCATCGTCCCCATGCCGCCGGCGCCCGCGAGCAGCAGCAGGGACAGCGCCCCACCCGCCGTGCCGGCGACGATCCACGGCGTACGGCGGCCCCAGCGGGACGTCGTACGGTCCGACAGCGCGCCGAAGACCGGGTTCGCGGCCAGCGACACCACCGCGCCGACGCCGGTCACCCACGCCAGCATGGTCTCCTTCGACATGCCGGAGCCGGGTGCGAAGTCCTTGGCCTGGGAGGCGAGCAGGATCTGCAGCGGGCCGTACCAGCCCACCCAGATCGCCCCGTTGGCCAGCGAGAGCGCCGACGTCCAGCCGCGGCCGACCCGCTCGACCGGCTCCGCCAGCGCGGCGGCGGGTTCCCGGAGCGTCGTCATCTCTGCGCCCGCAGCAGGTCCCGGTACCAGGCGTACGACGACTTCGGGGTCCGCGCCTGGGTCGCGTAGTCGACGTGGACCAGGCCGAAGCGGCGCGCGTACCCCTCGGCCCACTCGAAGTTGTCGAGGAGCGACCAGACGAAGTAGCCCCGCACGTCGACGCCGGCCTCGACCGCCCTGTGCAGCGCCCGGACGTGGCCGTCCAGGTAGGCGATGCGGTCCTGGTCGTCGACGCCCTCGTAGGAGCAGCCGTTCTCGGTGATGACGACGGGCGGGAGGCGGTCTCCGTAGCGCTCGCGGAAGCCGGTGAGGAGTTCGGTGAGGCCCTCCGGGACGACCGGCCAGCCGAAGTCGGTCACCGGGACGTCCTCGATGTCCTGGACGGAGAAGGGGAGTTCGGCGGGGAGGGTGAGCCCGCCGAACTCGATCTCGGTGCCCTGCGGGGCGCCCACCCTGGTCGGGGCGTAGTAGTTGACGCCGTACCAGTCGAGCGGCTCGGCGATCACCTTCAGGTCGGCGGCGACGTCGCCGGGCATCAGGTCGCCCATGCCGTCCGGGTACTCGCCGAGCAGGACCGGCTCGGCGAACAGGCGGTTGAGGAGGAGGTCGTAGAAGGCGGCCGCCTCCAGGTCCGGCTGCTCCTGGGAGGCCGGCCAGGTCGGGCCGTGGGAGTTGGCGATGCCGATGTCGGCAGCACCGGCCGCGCGCAGCGCCCGTACGGCCAGGCCGTGGGCGAGCAGCTGGTGGTGGGCGACCGGGAGCGCGTCGAACATCAGCTGCTTGCCGGGGGCGTGGGCGCCCAGGGCGTACCCGAACAGGGTCTGCTCGGCGGGCTCGTTGAGGGTGATCCACTTCTTGACCCGGTCGCCGAGCCGGTCGGCGACGGCGGAGACGTAGTCGGCGAAGTGTGAAGCCGTGTCCCGGTCCAGCCAGCCGCCCCCCGCGGCGGAGCCGCTGTTGGGCACAGCCTGCAGGGCCACCGGCAGGTCCCAGTGGAAGAGGGTCGGGACCGGGCGGATGCCGGCCGCGCACAGCTCGTCCACCAGGCGGTCGTAGAAGTCCAGGCCGCCCGCCGAGCGGACCCGCGGCCAGGAGATCGAGAAGCGGTACGCGTCCACGCCGAGGCCGGCCAGGAGCGCCACGTCCTCGCGGTGGCGGTGGTAGTGGTCGCAGGCCACCGCCGCCGTGGAGCCGTCCTTGATCCGGCCCGGCTCCGCCTCGAACACGTCCCACACGGACGGCTCCCGCAGGTCGGCCGCGCCCTCGATCTGATGCGCCGAGGTCGAGACGCCCCAGAGGAAGCCGTCGGGGAACCGAGGGAAGGGGTGCAGCGGATGGACCGCGTCTGTCGCCATGGCCGGGATCATCCTTACCCCCGGTAACGTAAGTCAACGCCCGCGCGTGAACTACCCGTTACCGGGCCCGGTCACGCCCCTTCCTTCAAGACCCGTGAGATCAGTTCGCGTTGGTCCTCGGACAGCCGCGGGTCGGCCGCGTACACCGTCCGTCCGTCCACGGTGATCTCGTACGCGAACCCGTCCGGCACGCCGGGCGGTGGCGTGCCCCGGCCGGCCGCGAGCGCGCGCTCGGCCAGGGCCTGCCACTCAGGGGCGTCGGGCCGGGCCGAGGTGTCCACCTCGGCCCGGCGCTCGATGCCCGCGAACCCGCCCGTGCGCCTCACCTGAATACGCATGGGTCCCTGTGTAGTACGGATCCGGGCGGTGTGCACCCCCGCCCCCGCACGGTCAGGAGGCCTGCACCCCCACCTGGGACCAGGCCTTGAGGGCCGCCTCGCTCTCCTCGCCCGCCTGGTAGCGCGCCTTGGCCGCGGCGACCGTGAGCTTCGCGAAGTCCGTGAACGTGGCGTCCGACCGCAGTTCGCCGCCGGTGAGGACGTCGTACCAGATCTGTCCGGCCCGCTCCCAGGCGTTGCCGCCGAGGGCGGTGGCGAGCAGGTAGAAGGCGTGGTTGGGGATGCCGGAGTTGATGTGTACACCGCCGTTGTCCCGGCTGGTCTTCACGTAGTGCTGCATGGTCGCCGGCTGCGGGTCCTTGCCGAGGCGCGGGTCGTCGTACGCCGTGCCCGGGGCCTTCATCGAGCGCAGCGCCACGCCGTGCACGCCCGGGGCGAGCAGGCCCTCGCCGATCAGCCAGTCGGCCTGGTCGGCGCTCTGGCCGAGGGAGTACTGCTTGATGAGGGACCCGAAGACGTCGGAGACCGACTCGTTCAGGGCGCCGGACTGGCCGTAGTACTCCAGGTTCGCGGTGTACTGGGTGACGCCGTGCGTGAGCTCGTGGCCGATGACGTCGACGGAGGTGGTGAAGTCGACGAAGATCTCGCCGTCACCGTCGCCGAACACCATCTGGTCGCCGTTCCAGAAGGCGTTGTCGTAGTTGACGTCGTAGTGGACGCTCGCGTTCAGCGGCAGCCCGTTGCCGTCGATGGAGTTCCGCTCGTACGCCTTCAGGTACAGCTCGAAGGTGGCGCCGAGGCCGGCGTAGGCGCGGTTGACGGTGGCGTCCTGACCGGGCTCGGTCCCCTCCGCGCGGACCTCGGTGCCGGGGAGGTCGGTGCGGTGCTCGGCGTCGTAGATCGTGCGGTGCGGAGCGGTGTCGGGCGCCGCCGGGGCGGCGACGGCGGCGAGGGTGCGGACCGCGGTGACCCGGCGGCGGACCCGGGCCGCGGAGTCGTGCTGCAGGGTGCGCAGCGCCGCGTCGGAGAGTGCCTGGTCCTCGTGCTGGGCGAGGTGGTCGAGGATATGCGGCGGCACGATCCCGCAGAAGACGGGCGTGCGGCGGATGACGGGCTCAGAGCCCCCGTTGGTCGTCATGCACCGCACCTTCGCATTGAGTCACTCGGCTGTCACTACCTGCAACCGTGATTGGTGAAATACCGTGACAATTGGCCACTCTCCGTGAGGGAGGGTGGTATGGCGCACGTTTTGTCCTGTTTCTCCTCACGGTCCCGCATACTGATACGGCGCCCCGCGTCCGAAGGGGCTCGGCTAGCATGCGGAGCATCATGCGTTTCGGGCTGCTTCTTCTTAGCTGCCGCGGCGAGGGCCTGTAGTCCAGGTCGACTCCCTCCCCGCGGAGCTTCGCGTTGCGTCGTCGGCCGTCCTTCCGGACACCCACTAGGAGCCCCGCAATCATGGCCAACCGCCAGCAGCCCAGCACCATGCCGATCCACAAGTACGGTCGCTACGAGCAGGTGGACATCCCGGACCGCACCTGGCCCGGGAAGCGGATCACCGAAGCCCCCCGCTGGCTCTCCACCGACCTGCGCGACGGCAACCAGGCCCTGATCGACCCGATGTCGCCCGAGCGCAAGCGCCGGATGTTCGACCAGCTGGTCAAGATGGGCTACAAGGAGATCGAGGTCGGCTTCCCCGCCTCCGGCCAGACCGACTTCGACTTCGTGCGCTCGATCATCGAGGAAGAGGGCGCGATCCCCGACGACGTGACGATCTCCGTACTGACCCAGGCCCGCGAGGACCTGATCGAGCGGACCGTCGAGTCGCTGAAGGGCGCCAGGCGGGCCACCGTCCACCTGTACAACGCCACCGCCCCGGTCTTCCGCCGGGTCGTCTTCCGCGGCTCCAAGGACGACATCAAGCAGATCGCCGTCGACGGCACCCGCCTGGTCATGGAGTACGCCGAGAAGCTGCTGGGCCCCGAGACCGAGTTCGGCTACCAGTACTCGCCGGAGATCTTCACCGACACCGAGCTGGACTTCGCGCTGGAGGTCTGCGAGGCGGTGATGGACGTATACCAGCCCGGCCCGGGCCGCGAGATCATCCTCAACCTGCCCGCCACGGTGGAGCGTTCGACGCCGTCCACGCACGCGGACCGCTTCGAGTGGATGCACCGCAACCTGTCGCGCCGCGAGCACGTCGTGCTCTCCGTCCACCCGCACAACGACCGCGGTACGGCCGTCGCCGCCGCCGAGCTGGCGCTGATGGCCGGCGCCGACCGCGTCGAGGGCTGCCTGTTCGGGCAGGGCGAGCGCACCGGCAACGTCGACCTGGTCACCCTGGGCATGAACCTGTTCTCGCAGGGCGTCGACCCGCAGATCGACTTCTCCGACATCGACGAGATCCGTCGCGTGTGGGAGTACTGCAACCAGATGGAGGTCCACCCGCGCCACCCGTACGTGGGCGACCTGGTCTACACGTCCTTCTCCGGCTCCCACCAGGACGCCATCAAGAAGGGCTTCGACGCCATGGAGGCCGACGCGGCCGCCAAGGGCGTCACCGTCGACGACATCGAGTGGGCGGTGCCGTACCTGCCGATCGACCCGAAGGACGTCGGCCGCTCCTACGAGGCCGTCATCCGGGTCAACTCGCAGTCCGGCAAGGGCGGTATCGCCTACGTCCTGAAGAACGACCACAAGCTGGACCTGCCGCGCCGGATGCAGATCGAGTTCTCCAAGCTCATCCAGGCCAAGACGGACGCCGAGGGCGGCGAGGTCACCGGCGCCGACATCTGGGCGGTCTTCCAGGACGAGTACCTGCCGAACCCGGAGAACCCCTGGGGCCGCATCCAGGTGCGGACGGGCCAGTCGACGACGGACACGGACGGCGTGGACACCCTCACCGTCGAGGCCACCGTCGACGGCGTGGACACCGTGCTGACCGGCTCCGGCAACGGACCGATCTCCGCGTTCTTCGACGCGCTGCAGGGCCTGGGCATCGACGTACGCCTCCTGGACTACCAGGAGCACACGATGAGCGAGGGTGCCTCCGCGCAGGCCGCCTCCTACATCGAATGCGCGATCGACGGCAAGATCCTGTGGGGTATCGGCGTCGACGCGAACACGACGCGTGCGTCGCTGAAGGCGGTCGTCTCCGCCGTCAACCGCGCGACGCGATAACCTCTCTGACCGGCGGTTTCGAGGCCCTGATCAGCTCTCGTGGCGATCAGGGCCCCGTCGTTTCCCGGCCATCCCGCCGGGCAGGTCACGGACTGGTCTCGTACGGGGTACTGACTCAGGCTCCTCCATGTGGCTAACATCACGCCAGCGGTGGCGATGTTGCCACGGCGTTACGGAGGTGCGACGTGCTGCCAGTACGGGGACGAGACTGCCGAACCGCCAGGCCTGCCCGCATTCTGGGCACCCGCACCGCCTGGACACCCGTCGGCGACGGGGAGTTCTTCTGCCCCGGCTGCGGCGGTGACCGCAACTACCAGCGGCTGACCGGCCGTCGCCGCTTCACCCTGCTCGGCGTGCCTGTGCTGCCGCGCGGCACCACCGGGCCGGTCGTGGAGTGCGCCGCCTGCCGCCACCACTACGGCACCGACGTCCTCGACCACCCCACCACCTCCCGCTTCTCGGCGATGCTCCGCGACGCGGTGCACACCGTCGCCCTGGCCGTCCTGGCGGCCGGCGGCACCTGTGCCCGTACGGCCCTGGAGGCGGCGGCGGGCGCGGTCCGCGCCGCCGGTTTCGAGGAGGCCACGGAGGACCAGCTGAGCGCGCTGGTCGAGGCCCTCGTCGCCGACACCGGGCGGGTCTTCGAGCAGCCGTACCGCGCCAGCCTGGCGATAGAGCTGCACGAGGCCCTCGACCCGCTGGCCCCGCATCTCGCCCCCGCCGGACGGGAGGCGGTGCTCCTGCAGGGCGCCCGGATCGCGCTCGCCGACGGCCCCTACACCAACGCCGAACGCGAGGTACTCGGCACCGTCGGCGCGGCCCTGACCATCTGCGCCGACGACGTGAGCCGGCTGCTGGCGGCGGCGCGCATGCCGTCCTGAACCGTTCACCCGGGTGGCCGTACGGGGCCTGGCGGATCGTCACCGACCCCGCCTCCGCCCACCGTTGGCGCTCCCGGTACCGGTCGCCCTCGCGATTCACGACGTCAGCGCGGTTCGCGGGAGCTCGACATGACCCGCTCCGCGGTCTGACGGCACGCCAGACCGGCCGACCCGTTCGGCCGTTGTGGAGATGCGGTGAAGGCGGCCGGGAGCACCATGGGAAGAGTGAGTCATGTGTCTCCTGTGACCCGGGCGAGCCGGATCTCCCTCGCCGCCGCCCTGCTGGTCGGGGCGTTCACGGCCGAGCCCCGGGCCTGGGCGGCCGGCTGCGGGTCCTCCGTGCCGTACGTCTCCGGCGAGGGCGGCTACGCCCAGTTCCGCATCCCGGCCGTCGTCCGCTCCACGCACGGCACCCTGCTCGCGTTCGCCGAGGGCCGGCACACCACCACCGGGGACAGCGGTGACATCGACGTCGTACTGAGACGTTCCGGCGACGGCGGCTGCACCTGGGACCCGCTCCGGGTGGTGGCCCGCGGCGGCGGGAACACCCGCGGCAACCCGGCGCCGGTGGTGGACCCGAAGAGCGGCGAGGTCGTCCTGGTGACCTCGTACAACGACGGCTCGGTGAGCGAGGACCAGATCATGCGCGGCCGGGTCACCGAGGCGCAGAGCCGCCGGGTGTACGTGCAGCGCAGCGGCGACGACGGACGCCGCTTCACCCGCCCGCGCGAGATCACCGCCCAGGTGAAACCTTCCGGCTGGCGCTGGTACGCCACCGGCCCCGGGCACGCCGTCGCCCTCACCCGGGGACCGCACCGCGGGCGCCTGATCGTCGCCGCCGACCACTCCGCCGCCCCGCGCGCCGGCTCCGCCGACACCGGCCGGGAGGCCAGGTACTACGGCGGCCACGCGATCTACAGCGACGACGGCGGCCGCAGCTGGCACCTCGGCTTCGTCGACGACTCCTACACCGGCCACGACAACGCCAACGAGACCACGGCAGCCCAACTCCCCGACGGCCGCGTCTACTTCAGCGCCCGTGACCAGAACGGCTCCAGCCCCGGCAACCGCCTGGAGGCCTGGTCGAGCGACGGCGGCGAGACCCTGGACGCCCCCTACAGCGTCCAGCCGACGCTGTCCAGGGTCCCGGTGGTCGAGGGCTCCGTACTCCAGCTCCCGGGCCGCGACGGGCCGTTGCTCTTCTCCGCCCCCTCGGTCCCGACCGCCCGCAGGTCCATGGCCCTGTGGACCAGCACGGACCAGGGCGTCACCTTCGCCAGGTTCCGCACCCTGTCCGACCTGAAGGCCGCCTACTCCGACCTGGTAGAGGTGGACAAGGACACGGTGGGGGTGCTGTACGAGACGGGCACGAAGACGGCGTACGACACGATCGAGTTCCGCCGCATCGCGGCCCCCTGAGCGGGACCGCTTCTCCCGGCCGGGCAACCGAATCCACGGGTTAGGTGGTCTGGAGGGCGAGGGGGTGGCTGATGCAGGCCGAACTAGAGTCCCAGTTCCAGGAGTTCGTCAGAGCACGGTGGTCGCATCTGGTGCGGACCGCCTATCTGCTCACCGGTGACCCGCACCACGCGGAGGACCTGACGCAGACCGCGCTGGCGAAGGCCTACCGGTCCTGGCGGCGCGTCTCCCGGACCGACCATCCGGAGGCGTACGTCCGCCGCATGCTGGTCAGCTGCAACAGCGACCGGTTCCGCAAGCGCCGGGTCGCCGAGTCGCTGACCGACGCACCGCCGGAGCGCGCGGGGTACGACGACGCCGTGTCCCGGGCCGACGAGCGCGGCACGCTGCTCGCGGCCCTGGCCGGGCTGCCGCCGAGGCAGCGCGCGGTGGTGGTGCTGCGGTACTGGGAGGACCTGTCCGAGGGGGAGGTCGCCGAGGTGCTCGGCTGCTCCCAGGGCACGGTCAAGAGCCAGGCGTCCAAGGGCCTGGCGAAGTTGCGTACGGTTCCGGGGCTCGCGCAGGCCATGAGCCACGCGGCGCCCGTGCAGGGAGGCAGCAGGTGAGCGGTCAGAAGCAGGGCGGGGCGCCCGAGCCGGAGTTCGAGGACCGGGTGCGGGTGCTGCTGGCGGGGGACGCGTCCCTGGTCCGGCCGTCACCGGTGCCGTACCCGGAGATCCGGCGCCGGGGCGTGCTGGAGCGGCGGCGGCGCCTGGCCGTGGGCGGGGCGGCGCTGGCGGCGCTGGCGGCGGTGCCGGTCGGCGCGTACGCGCTGGGCGGCGGCAGCACCACGACGAGCCCGGCCGGGCCCAGCCCCACCGTGCTGGCCAGCGAGAGCCCGGCCCCGACCCTGTCGCCCACCGCGACAGCCCCGGCACCGTCCGGGTCCCCGACGGGCCCCGCGGCCCCTACGTCCCCCTCGGCCCCTTCGGCCTCCACACCGTCGGCCACCGCCACGGCGCCGGCGCGCCCGGCGTCCGCGGCGCACCAGCTGCTGGACGGGATCACCTTCGACCAGGCCGCCGCCGGACTCGGCAAGTGCCTCGACTACAACAAGGCGCAGCGCCAGGACCCGGCCTACACCGACCTCGGCAAGCCGGCCGACTACCGGATCATCCTGGCGATGCGGAGCACCGGGGACTCCAACGCCCCCGGCGACGGCTACTTCGTGGTCGCGGTGCGGGAGAAGCCGGTGGCGGCCCGGCTCATCTGCAGCGTCAAGGACGGCGCGGCCTCCGGCCTGAACACCAGCATCGGGGACCCCTTCGGCGACGCGGGGACACCCGTGGTCCCGGACATCAACAGCGGCAAGCTCTACCAGCAGTCGGTCATCGACAAGGGCAACTGGAAGCTGCCGTTCCGCTGGGGGATCATCGGCGGCTACCGCGCCTCGGTGGCCGCGATGACGGTCTCCTACGGCGACAGCGCGGGCGAGGTGGTCCTCGACCACGGCTGGTTCGTCGCCACCGGCACCCTGGCCAAGCAGGTCACCGCGGCCCCGCACCTGAAGGGCTACGACGCGGCGGGCAAGCTCGTCTACGACTCCGACCAGGACGCGTCGTACGAGAAGACGCTGCCCTAGCCGACGGCTCAGCCGGTGCCGACCCCGTGCAGCAGGTTGGCCACCAGCCGGTCCGCGAACTCCTCGGTGAGGGGTTCGTCGGGCAGCAGCAGGCGGTGGTAGCAGGCCCCCCAGAGCTGGTCGACCAGGATCTGGGGGTCGGCGTCGGCGCGCAGCTGCCCGCGGTCCTGGGCGCGCCGCATCGCCGCCACGGCCAGTTCGCGGCGCGGCCCGGAGTAGCGCTGGAGGAGGGCGGCGGACAGGTCGGGGTCGGTCTGCGCCTGGCCGATGAGCCCGCCGATGACCCGCCCGGCCGGTGTCCCGGTGAGCAGCCGGACGAACGCGCGGACCTGGGCCGTCAGGTCGGCCCCGATGTCGCCGGTGTCGGGGAAGGCGAGGACGGACTCGACGGCGTGGAAGTAGCCGTCGAGTGCGAGTGTGCCGCGCGAGGGCCACCACTTGTGCAGGGTCGTCTTGCTGACCCCGGCCTCCTGGGCGACCCGCTCGAAGGTGAAGGCCGCCATGCCGTCGCGCAGGAGCAGCGCCCCGGCGGCGGCGAGCACGTCCGCCCGCACCTCGTCCGCGGGCCGCCGCCCGCGCCCCCGCCGCACCGGCGTCCCTTCCGTCCGCTGCTCCACGTGCTGCCTCCCGACCGTGCTCCTGGTCATGTCCGCCGACCACTCACTGTGACATATGGACGCCGCGTCCACCATCCGGCTCCCGCGCCACCGCCCACCGACCGCGGCGCCGTCGTGGCTGGTCGCGCAGTTCCTCGCGCCCCTGCGGGGCGCGGCGGTGGCGTCATTGGTCCCACCTCTGGTGGTTTACGCCATTCGCGCGCCTTGCCTTGACCGGCCCTGAACCCCCTCTTATGGTCGCGCTGAAACACCGTACGTCCGACGTCTCCTTTCCCCCACGCTGGAGGCACCGTGCGCGACGAGGCGACCCACGGCCGCAGGACGTTCCTGGCGCACACCGGCGCGCTCGGCGCGGCGGCCGCTCTGTCCTCGCTCACGGCGTGCGGCCCCAAGTCCACGATCGACCTCGGCGGCAGCGGCTCCGACCGCACCCTCACCGCCGTGATCGGCTACGGCAACGACGGCAGCTGGGACCCCACCCAGACCGCGTCCGCGTTCGCGATGGCCGCCAACAACCACATCTACGAGGGCCTGGCCGACACCGACCCGATCACCCGCGCCCCCTACCCGGCGCTGGCGACCCGGCTGCCCGCCGACGCGAACGCCACCACCTGGCGGTTCACCCTGCGCCAGGGCGCCACCTTCCACGACGGGAAACCGGTCACCGCCGACGACGTGGTCTTCGTCTTCGACCGGATCCTCGACCCGGGCACCCAGACCCTGGCCCAGGGCTTCTTCGCGAGCTGGCTGAAGGAGGCCCGGAAGATCGACACCCGGACCGTCGACCTGGTGCTGAGGTTCCCCTTCCCGGACGGCGTCGCCCGCCTCACCCTCGCCAAGATCATGCCGGCGCACGTGTTCTCCCGGCCCGGCGCCTGGGACGACGCGATCAAGGGACTGGCGGTCGGCTCCGGACCGTACCGGCAGACCGGGCACCACCCGAAGTCGAACACCACCTTCGCCGCGTACGACCGCTACAACGGCCCCCGCAGACCCGCCTTCCGGCAGATGAACTGGCTGACGATCGTCGACGCCGCCTCCCGCGTGGCGCGGATCTCCGGGACCGACGCCGGCGCCCAGATCTCCGACAACATCCCCTACGCCAACATCCCCCGCCTCGAACAGGGCGGCCTGTCGGTCGGCGGCGGCGCCGGGATGAACAACGCGTTCCTGATGTTCAACACGCAGCACAGGCCCTTCGACGACGTCCGGGTCCGCCAGGCCCTGCACTACGCCATCGACAAGGCGAAGATCGTCGAGGTCGCCCTCAAGGGCCGCGGAAAACCGGCGAGTTCGTTCCTGAACGAGACCAACCCCGCCTACCGTCCGGCGAAGACGGTCTACGACCACGACCCCGACAGGGCCAAGGCGCTCCTGAGGGCCGCCGGAGTCAGCGGCCTGCGGGTGAACATCCTCGCGGCCAACGTGAGCTGGCTCGTCGACTGCCTGCCCACCATCAAGTCGTCCTGGGACGCGATCGGCGTCGCCACGACCCTGTCCCCGCAGGAGACCACGGCCGTGTTCACCAAGATGGACCAGAAACAGGACTACCAGGTCGTCGCCGCCGTCTCGAACCCCAACCAGTTCGGCCTCGACGCCGACCTGATCATGCACTACAACTACGGCCCCCGGAACCTGTGGATGGGCTACGCCCGCTGGGCCGGCAACGCTGTCGCGAAGCAGCTCTTCAAGGACATGGACGCGGCCACCCGCGAACCGGACCCGGACAAGAAGAGGACGATGATCCAGGAGTACATCGACGTCGTCGCCGAACAGGCCGTCCTCTACCCGGTCGTCCACAACGAGCTGATCACCGCCTGGGACCCGCGTAGGCTCACCGGCATAAGGGCCCAGCCCTACCCGGGCATCAACGTCCTCACCGCCAAGTGGGCCTGACCGCATGACCGCCGTCCTGCGCATCCTGCTGCGCCGTACCGCCCTGCTGGTGCCGCTGCTGCTCGGCATCGCCCTGTTCGTGTTCCTGGTGATGCGGTTCTCCGACGTCGACCCGGCGTCCGCGTTCTTCCAGGGCGCCAACCCCACCCCGCAGCAGCTCCACGACTTCCGTGAACGCAACGGCCTCCTGGACCCCCTGCCCCTGCGCTACGTCCACTTCGTCGGCGGCCTGCTCCACGGCGACCTCGGCACCAGCGCCCTCACCCGCACCCCGGTCCTCGACCAGGTCCTCACCGCCCTGCCGCTCACCCTCCAGCTGACCTTCCTGGGCCTTGGCATCGCCGTCGTCCTGGCCCTCGCCGGAGGCGTCACCGCGGCCATCCACCGCGACCGCTGGCCGGACCAGACCATCCGCGTGCTCTCCCTGGTCGGCGTCGCCGCCCCCGCCTTCTGGCTGGCCCTGCTGATGATCCAGTACCTCGCCGTCGACCGCGGCTGGTTCCCGTCCGGCGGCTACATCAACCCCGAGGACTCCGTCACCGGCTGGCTGAGGACCATGGCCCTGCCCGCCCTCGCGCTCTCCCTCCCGGTGGCGGCCCAGCTCACCAGGATCGTCCGCACCTCGGTGGTCGAGGAACTCGACAAGGACTACGTCCGCACCGCGATCGGCAGCGGCCTGCCACCCCACGTCGTCGTCGGCCGCAACGTCCTGCGCAACGCCCTGGTCAACCCCCTGACCGTGCTGGGCCTGCGGGTCGGCTACCTGCTCGGCGGCGCCGTCGTCATCGAGACCGTCTTCGCCCTGCCCGGCATGGGCAAGCTGATGATCGACGCCGTCCAGAACGGCGACCCCGCCGTCGTCCAGGGCGTCGTCCTCACCACCGCGACCGGCTTCGTCGTCGTCAACCTCGTCATCGACATCCTCTACCTGCTGGTCAACCCACGGCTGAGGGAGGCCACATGACGACGTTCACCCGCGCGGCCCTCACCACCGCCCTCGCCCGCCCCGGCGTACGACTGCGCAGACTGCCACCGCTGTCGAAGGCGGCCCTCGCCTTCCTGACCGTGATCGTCCTGGTGGCGGTGTTCGCCCCCCTCCTGGCACCCGACGACCCGCTCGCCCAGCAGGCCCCCGCCGACGGCACCGGCCACCCCTCCGCCGGCCACTGGATGGGCCAGGACAGCCTCGGCCGGGACATCCTCAGCCGGCTGATGTACGGCGCCCGCTGGTCCCTCGCCATCGGCCTCGGCGCGACCGGCCTCGCCCTGGTCGCCGGCGCCCTCCTCGGGGCCCTCGCGGCCACCTCCCGCAAGGCCGTCGACGAAACCCTGATGCGCTGCCTGGACGTGGTGATGGCGTTCCCCGGCATCGCCCTCGCCGCCGTCCTGGTAGCCGTATTCGGCGGCGGCATCACGGTCCTGATCTGCGCGATCGCCTTCCTCTTCACCCCGCCGGTGGCCCGGGTCGTCCGCGCGAACGTCCTCGACCAGTACGGCGAGGACTACGTCACCGCGGAACGCGTGATCGGCGCCCGCACCCCGCACATCGTCGTCCGCCACGTGGCGGTCAACTGCCTCGCCCCCGTCCTCGTCTTCTGCACCGTCCAGGTCGCCGAGGCCATCGTCTTCGAGGCGTCCCTGTCCTTCATCGGCGCGGGCGTACGGCCCCCCGACCCGTCCTGGGGCAGCGTCATCGCCGACGGCAAGAACATGGTCCTGACCGGCGGCTGGTGGGCCACCCTCTTCCCCGGCCTGCTCATCCTCCTCACCGTCCTCTCCCTCAACATGCTCTCCGAGGGCGTCTCGGACGCGTGGGCATCACCGTCGGGGAGGGAGCCGGAGCCGGCCCCGGACCCCGTAGCGGCTCCCGAGCCGGGCGAGGCCCCGGAGCTGCCGTCCCTGACCGAGGCGGCCGACCGGCTACGACGGCGTGCCCGTCCCCTCCCCTCCCGAGAGGGCCCGCCGGTCCTGTCCGTGGAGAACCTCACGATCGCCTTCCCGGACCGCCACCGGGGCGTGAACATCGTGAACGGCATCAGCTTCGACATCCACCCGGGCGAAGTCCTGGGCCTGGTGGGGGAGTCGGGCTGCGGAAAGTCCCTGACGGCCCTGACGATCATGGGTCTGCAGCCGAAGACGGCAAGGGCGACAGGCCGGATCCTCTTCAGCGCCGTCGGCCGAAGCGCCCCGTCAGGGGCGCGGGGCTGTACTGAATATGCGGCTACCGCCGCGCGGGCGCGACCAGCCACAGACCACCCGCACCCGCCCGTCGACCTCACCACCCCCCACCGCCGCCTCCTCGGCCACGAGATCGCGATGGTCTACCAGGACGCGCTGTCCTCCCTGAACCCCTCCATGACGGTCAACGCCCAGCTCAGGCAACTCACCCGGCGCGGCGGCCACCGCCCACCCGCCGAACTCCTCACCCTCGTCGGCCTGGACCCCACCCGCACCCTGCGGAGCCATCCCCACGAACTCTCCGGCGGCCAGCGCCAACGCGTCCTCATCGCGATGGCCCTCTCCCGCGACCCCCGCCTGATCATCGCCGACGAACCGACCACCGCCCTCGACGTCACCGTCCAGGCCCAGGTGATGGAACTCCTCCTCCGCCTTCGCGAGGAACTCGGCTTCGCGCTGATCCTCGTCTCCCACGACCTCGCCCTCGTCGCCGACGTCACCGACCGGGTGGTGGTGATGTACGGCGGCCAGATCGCCGAGAGCGGCGTCACCGCCGAACTGGTCGGCGCCCCCACCCACCACTACACGCGCGGCCTGCTCGGCAGCGTGCTGTCGCTGGAGTCCGGGGCCGAGCGGCTCACCCAGATCAGCGGCGTGGTGCCGTCCCCCGCCGACTTCCCCGCAGGGTGCCGCTTCAGCGACCGCTGCCCGGCCGCGAGCGAGATCTGCCGTACGACACCACCCGGCCTCACCGGCACCCCCACCCACACCGCGGCCTGCCACCACCCGGCCGTCGACCTGGCGGCGAGCACGGAGGCGGTGACGTGAGCGCGGTGCAGCTGACCGGCGTCCACGTGGTCCACCGGGCCCGCGGCGGAGGCGTGTTCGGCCGGGACCGGGTGTACGCGCTGACCGGCGCCGACCTCACCGTGGCACCCGGCGAGACGGTCGGCGTGGTCGGGGAGTCCGGGTGCGGGAAGTCGACGCTGGCGAAGGTGCTGGTCGGCATCCAGCGGCCGACGGCCGGCACGGTCACCTTCCACGGCCGCGACCTGTGGGCGATGCCGCCGGGCGAACGCCGGACGACCGTCGGCGCGAGCACCGGCATGGTCTTCCAGGACCCGTCGACGGCCCTCAACCGCCGCCTGCCGGTACGCCGCATCCTGCGCGACCCGCTGGACGTCCACGACCGCGGCAGCAAGGCCGAACGGGAGGACAGGGTGCGGGAGCTGATGGGCCTCGTCGGCCTGCCCCGGGCGCTCGCCGAGGCGCTGCCCGGCCAGCTCTCCGGCGGCCAGCGCCAGCGCGTCGCGATCGCCCGCGCCCTCGCCCTGGACCCCGACCTGGTGGTGGCGGACGAACCGACCAGCGCCCTGGACGTCTCGGTCCGCGCCCAGATCCTCAACCTCCTGCTCGACCTGCGCGAACGCCTCGGCCTCGCCATGGTCTTCGTCTCCCACGACATCCAGACGGTACGGCGGATGAGCGACCGGGTGATCACCATGTACCTGGGCCGGATCGTCGAGGACGCCCCGGCCGCCGACGTCACCGACCACGCCCGGCATCCGTACACCCGGGCCCTGTTCTCGGCCACCCCGGGCCTGCTGAACCCGATCGACCCCATCCCGCTCACGGGGCCGGTGCCCTCGGCGACCCGGCCGCCGTCCGGGTGCCCGTTCCGCACCCGTTGCTGGCGGGCGGACGACGAGTGTGCCGTCCGCATGCCTGACTTCTCGGCCGCGCCACGGCCCGGTCACCGCTACCGCTGTCACCACCCGATGGATCCTGTGGAGGAGGACCAGCCGAGCCACAGCCTGCCCAGGGAGCCCTGATGACGCTGCCCACCCCGCTCACCGGTGTCGTACCGCCCGTCTGCACGCCCCTGACACCGGACCGCGAGGTGGACGTCGCCTCCCTGCGCAGGCTCGTCGACCATCTGGCGGCGGCCGGGGTGGACGGGCTGTTCGTGCTGGGGTCGACGTCGGAGGTGGCGTACCTGACGGACCGGCAGCGCAGGCTGGTCACCGAGACGGTGGTCGCCCACGTGGCCGGCCGGCTCCCGGTCCTGGCGGGCGTCATCGACATGACGACCCCCCGGGTCCTGGACCACGTCGCGTCCGTCACCGCGGCCGGCGCGGACGCGGTCGTCGTCACCGCCCCCTTCTACACCCGCACCCACCCCGCCGAGATCGCCCGCCACTACCGCCTGGTGGCCGGCCGGTCGCCGGTACCGGTGATCGCGTACGACATCCCGGTCGCCGTCCACAGCAAGCTCCCCGCCGGCCTGGTGCTCGAACTGGCCGCCGAGGGGGTGCTGGCCGGCCTGAAGGACTCCAGCGGCGACCTGGCGGGCTTCCGCGAGGTCGTCACGGGCAGCAGGGGCCTGGCCGGCTTCAGCGCGCTGACGGGGTCCGAGCTGACCGTCGACTCGGCCCTCGCGCTGGGCGCCGACGGGGCGGTGCCGGGGCTCGCCAACGTCGACCCGGACGGCTACGTCCGCCTGGACCGGCTCTGCCGGGCGGGCGACTGGGAGCGGGCGCGGGCCGAGCAGGAGCGGCTGTGCGGCCTCTTCCGGATGACCGGCGTCGGCGACCCGGCCCGGATGGGCGGCAGCTCGGCGGGGCTGGGGGCGTTCAAGGCGGCGCTGCACCTGCGCGGGGTGATCGACTGCCCGGCCACCGCCGAGCCGCAGGTGCCGCTGTCGCAGGAGGAGACCGAGTGCGTGGCGAAGTACCTCGCGGGCGCGGGACTGATGTAGGAGCCGCCCCGGCCCTCCGCGCGTGACGTGACAGACTCCGGCCGAGTCTAGGCACGCAGCGCCACACCGGTGATGCGAAGCGTGAAATTCCCGGGGGCGGGGGAGCCAGGTGAGGTGAACGCGATGAACCTCCCCATCGGCTCCTGCGCCGTCGACACCCGTACCGGACGGCTGGGCATCGTCATGGGCCACGAGGGTCCCTACGTGCAGTTGCGGCCGTACGGGGGAGGACGGGAGTGGGACGCGCACCCGGACGCCGTACGCGTCGCCACCCAGGCCGAACGGCTCGGCGCGGCCACCGCCCACGCCAACGCCCGCAGCCGCGGCGAGGCGTCCTGAAGACCGCCTTGCCCGACGCCTCCTTCCGGCGGCAGGGCAGAATGGGCCCATGAGCCTGTTCCGCGACGACGGCATCGTGCTGCGCACCCAGAAGCCGGGTGAGGCGGACCGGATCATGCTGCGGCGACGCGGGGGACATGGCGTCCGTTCGCCGCTGCCCCGCGGACCGCACCCCCGGCAGAGAGTCGGTGCGCCATGAGTCTCTTCCGGGACGACGGCGTCGTGCTGCGCACCCAGAAGCTCGGTGAGGCGGACCGCATCATCACCCTGCTCACCCGTGGGCACGGCCGGGTCCGGGCGGTGGCCCGTGGGGTTCGGCGGACGAAGTCGAAGTTCGGGGCCCGCCTGGAGCCCTTCTCCCATGTCGACGTGCAGTTCTTCGCCCGCGGCAGCGAGCTGGTGGGGCGCGGGCTGCCGCTGTGCACGCAGAGCGAGACCATCGCGCCGTACGGCGGCGGGATCGTCACCGACTACGCGCGGTACACCGCCGGGACGGCGATGCTGGAGACCGCCGAGCGGTTCACCGACCACGAGGGCGAGCCGGCCGTGCAGCAGTACCTGCTGCTGGTGGGGGGCCTGCGGACGCTCGCCCGCGGGGAGCACGCCCCGCACCTCGTCCTCGACGCCTTCCTGCTGCGCTCCCTCGCCGTCAACGGCTACGCGCCCAGCTTCGAGGCCTGTGCCAAGTGCGGCATGCCCGGACCGAACCGCTTCTTCTCGGTCGCCTCCGGCGGCAGCGTCTGCGTCGACTGCCGGGTGCCCGGCAGCGTCGTACCCTCGCCGCAGACCCTGGTTCTGCTCGGCGCGCTGCTTACGGGAGACTGGGAGACTGCGGACGCGGCCGAGGCCCGGCACGTCCGGGAGGGCAGTGGGCTGGTGTCCGCCTATCTGCACTGGCATCTCGAGCGCGGGCTGCGCTCGCTCAGGTACGTAGAGAAAAGCTAGCGGGAAGAGCTAGCGGGAAAAGCCAGAGGGAGACGAGAAGCACATGGTCGTACGCGGGATCCTGGGGCGTCAGCGCCGCGAGTACCAGGCGCCGGAACCGCACCCGTCCGGTGCCCGCCCGCCGAAGCTCCCGGGCGAACTGGTCCCCGGCCATGTGGCGATCGTCATGGACGGGAACGGCCGCTGGGCGAAGGAACGCGGCCTGCCGCGCACCGAGGGCCACAAGGTCGGCGCCGAGCAGGTCCTCGACGTGCTCCAGGGCGCGATCGAGATGGGCGTGCGCAACATCTCGCTGTACGCGTTCTCCACCGAGAACTGGAAGCGTTCGCCCGAAGAGGTCCGCTTCCTGATGAACTTCAACCGCGACTTCATCCGCAAGTCCCGCGACCAGCTCGACTCGCTCGGTGTCCGGGTGCGCTGGGCGGGCCGGATGCCCCGGCTGTGGAAGTCGGTCGCCAAGGAGCTCCAGGTCGCCCAGGAGCAGACCAAGGACAACGACCTGCTCACCCTGTACTTCTGCATGAACTACGGCGGCCGGGCCGAGATCACCGACGCGGTGCAGGCGATCGCCGAGGAGGTGAAGGCGGGCCGGCTCGACCCGTCGAAGATCACCGAGAAGACCATCCAGAAGCACATGTACTACGCCGACATGCCGGACGTGGACATGTTCCTGCGGCCCAGCGGCGAGCAGCGCACCTCCAACTACCTGATCTGGCAGAGCGCTTACGCCGAGATGGTCTTCCAGGACGTGCTGTGGCCCGACTTCGACCGCCGCGACCTGTGGCGGGCGTGCGTCGAATTCGCCTCCCGCGACCGGCGGTTCGGCGGGGCCATCCCCAACGAGGAGCTGCTGGCGATGGAGGGCCGCACGGAGGAGAACCCGTCGGGCATCTGACGGTCACCCCTGGTTCATGAGGGCCGTCGAGGATGCGGGGAAGATCCGTCGTCGGCCACCCCCGGTCTCCCGCCTCTGGAACGGTCCTCATGAAGCGCGTCATCCCCGTCCTCTCCCTCGGCGCCCTGCTCCTGACCGCGCTGCCCGCGCACGCCGCGGACACCGGGCTCACCCACCGCGACAGCTACGGCACCAAGGCCGTCTACGTCCCTGGCCAGAGCCCGCGCAGCTACCAGCAGCCGCCGGCCGGCTACACCGCCGTCTTCACCGAGAACGTCTCCCGGCACGGCTCCCGCTCCGCGACGGACGGCGAGGACGGCGACATCGTCCTCGCGCTCTGGAACCAGGCCGAGGCCGACGGCCAGCTCACCGCGCGCGGCAAGAAGTTCGGCCCGGACGTCCAGGCGCTCGAAGCGGCCATGAGCGCGGTCGGGTACGGCAACCTCAGCGGCCGCGGCAAGGACGAACTCCGCGCCACCGCCGTCCGCCTGGAGAAGCGCCTGCCGTCCCTCTTCTCCTCGATCGCCGAGAACGGCGAGAAGATCGACGTCGTCAGCTCCGGCCAGGGCCGCGCGGTCGACAGCGGTACGGTCTTCTCCACCGCCCTCACCGACGCCGACCCGGCGCTGAAGTCCTCCCTCGGCGCCGCCCGCGTCGACAAGAACCTCCTCTACTTCCACAAGTCCTCCGGCGGCGCCGACTACCAGAAGTGGCTGGCGAGCGACGAGCGCCTCGCCTCGACCCTGAAGTCGATCACCGACCAGCCGGCCTCGCACCGGGCGGCCGCCCGGGTCCTCGGCAGGATCTTCAAGCCGGCGTTCGTCCAGCGCATCGTCGACGGCGAGTTCGCCTCCACCGCCGACGACATCACCGCCGCCACCGCGGTCTACGACCTCTACGCCATCGCGCCCGCCATGAGCGAGGAGAGCCCGGACGGCAAGGGCTGGGACTTCGACCGCTACATCGCCCCGCGCGACGCGGCCTGGTTCGGCTACCTCGGCGACGCCGAGGACTTCTACGAGAAGGGCCCGAGCTTCTCCGACAGCGACATCACCTACAAGATGGCCCAGCCCCTCCTCGACGACCTCTTCAAGCAGGTCGAGGCCAAGCGGGACGGCACCAGCACGCTGGGCGCGGAGCTCCGCTTCACCCACGCCGAGGAGATCATTCCGCTGGCCGCGCTGATGCGGCTGCCCGGCAGCGAGAAGGCCGCCACTCCGGGCGCCGACTACACCTACGCCGACAACCCGTGGCGCGGCGCCGAGGTCGCCTCCCTGGCCTCCGACATCCAGTGGGACGTCTTCAAGAAGGGCGACGACTACCTGGTGCGGATGCTCTACAACGAGAAGGAGATCGCCTTCAAGGCGGGCTGCAAGCCCATTTCCAAGGGCAGCAGGTTCTACGACCTGAACGAGCTGGAGAAGTGCTTCGACCGTAGCTGACCCGCGTCGCTACGATCCGCCCCATGGCCATGGACATGGGGCGGGACGCCGGACCGGGCGTGGTGGAGCTGGCTTACCAGCCGGTCGTGGAAGATTTCCTGGGGGCGCTGCGGGAACGCGAGCGGTTCCGGCGGCAGAGGTGGAGGCGGCACTGGGCCACCGGTGCCATGGTGTTCGCGTTCGTGCTGAACGCCTGGCTCACGGCGGCGGGGAGCGAGAAGCCCAACTGGTTCCTGCTGGTCTGGACGCCCTTGGGCGCGGCCCTGCTGTTCTTCGCGCCCTGGTTCCAGGCCCACGCCTGCCTCCGGGTCGCCGCCCGCAACGGCAGGTTCCGCGCGACCGTCGCCGACGCCGGGCTGACGATGGTCACCGACAACAGCACGACGTCTGTCAACTGGGCGGCGCAGCCCCGTTATCGGGAGACGAAGCACGCCTTCATCACCTACAGCGACGACAAGAACGCCTCGTGCTTCACAGTGCTGCCCAAGCGCGCCCTTCCGGACCCCGCCGACGCCGACCGGCTGCGCGCGATCCTCGACCGGCAGCTCACGCGCGCGTAGCTCAGCAGCCCTGCGCCGCGGCTCCGGCGCAGTCCGCGCACGTCCCGAAGATCTCGACGGTGTGGGCGACGTTGACGTACCCGTGCTCGGCGGCGATGGCCTCGGCCCACTTCTCCACCGCCGGGCCCTCGACCTCGACCGCCTTGCCGCACACGCGGCAGACCAGGTGGTGGTGGTGTTCCCCGGTGGAGCAGCGGCGGTACACCGACTCGCCGTCGGACGTGCGCAGGACGTCGACCTCGCCGGCGTCGGCGAGGTTCTGGAGCGTGCGGTAGACCGTGGTGAGGCCGACCGAGTCGCCCTTGTGCTTGAGCATGTCGTGCAGTTCCTGCGCGCTGCGGAACTCCTCGACCTCGTCCAGGCACGCCGCCACGGCTGCCCGCTGACGGGTCGAGCGGCCCTTCACGGGCGGTCCAGCGGTCGTCACCGGTTGCCTCCTCACATCACTGCTTCTGCCGGGCCATTGTGCCAGCCCGGGCTGAGGGCGGTCAGACGCCGGCCTCGTCCGCGGCCCCCCTGGTGGCCGGAATCGCGCACTCCGCCGGGTCGCCGGCGGGCCGTCGCGCGGCGGCCGCGCGGGCGCGTCGCCTGGCCAGCGGCGCTGCCAGCACGCTCAGCACGATGAAGGCGGCGATGGTCAGCAGGACGATCGTCGCACCCGGCGGGACGTACTGGTAGTACGACGTGATCGTGCCCCCGATCGTCACCGTCACACCGATCGCGACGGCGATCGCGAACGTGGCGGCGAAGCTGCGGCTCAGCTGCTGGGCCGCGGCCACCGGGACGACCATGAGCGCGGAGACCAGCAGCAGGCCCACCACGCGCATCGCGACCGTCACGGTCACCGCCGCCGTGATCGCGGTGAGCAGGTTGAGCGCCCGCACCGGCAGGCCCGTCACCCGCGCGAACTCCTCGTCCTGGCTCACCGCGAACAGCTGCCGGCGCAGGCCGAGGGTGACCAGGAGGACGAAGGCCGCCAGCAGGCAGATCGCGGTCACGTCCGACTCCGACACCGTCGACAGCGAGCCGAAGAGGTACGACATCAGGTTGGCGTTGGAGCCTCCCGGCGCGAGGTTGATCAGCATCACCCCGCCGGCCATCCCGCCGTAGAAGAGCATCGCGAGGGCGATGTCGCCGCGGGTGCGGCCGTACCAGCGGATCAGCTCCATCACGATCGCGCCCAGCACCGAGACCGCGGTCGCCATCCAGACGGGGGAGGTCGAGAGCAGGAAGCCGAGGCCGACGCCGGTCATCGCGACGTGGCCGATGCCGTCGCCCATCAGGGCCTGGCGGCGCTGGACCAGGTAGATGCCGACGGCGGGGGCGGTGATGCCGACCAGGACGGCGGCGAGCAGGGCCCGCTGCATGAAGGCGTAGTTCAGGAAGTCCATCAGCTCAGCAGTCCCGTGCGCAGTGGCGTGTGCTCGTCGTGGGGGTGGACGTGGTCGTGGCCGGGCAGCGCGTGCTGGCCGAGGGCCCGCGGGGGCGGGCCGTCGTGCAGGACGCAGCCGTCGCGGAGGACGACCGCGCGGTCGATCAGCGGCTCCAGCGGACCCAGTTCGTGCAGGACGAGGAGGACCGTGGTGCCCTGCGCGACCTGCTCGCGGAGGGTCCCCGCGAGGATCTCCTGGCTGGCCAGGTCGACGCCCGCCATCGGCTCGTCCATGATCAGCAGCTCGGGCTCGGCGACCAGCGCGCGGGCGATCAGCACCCGCTGGTGCTGGCCGCCGGAGAGCGCCTCCACGTTGTCCTTGGCCCGGTCCGCCATGCCGACGAGATCCAGGGCGTGCCGTACGGCCGCGTGGTCGGCCCTGCGGAAGAGGCCGAAGCGGGTGCGGGAGAGGCGGCCGGCGGAGACGACCTCGGTGACCGTCGCCGGGACGCCGCCCGCCGCGGTGGTGCGCTGCGGGACGTAGCCGACCCGCGACCAGTCCCGGAAGGCACGGCGGGGGGTGCCGAACAGGGCGATCTCGCCGCCGCTCGCCGGCACCTGGCCGATGATCGTGCGGATCGCGGTCGACTTGCCGGAGCCGTTCGCGCCGAGCAGCGCGGCGACCTCACCGCGGTGCACGGTGAGGTCGATGCCGCGCAGGACGGGGCGCGAGCCCAGCTCGGCGGTCACACCGCGCAGGGATATGACGGGCTCGCCGCTCATCTCGTCGTCTCCTGTCCCGTGGCGTGTCACTCGGCGCCCAGTGCCTGCTGGAGCGCCTTGAGGTTGGCTTCCTGGACCGCGAAGTAGTCCCTTCCGCGGGACTTGGCGGTGATGCCCTCGATCGGGTCGAGGACGTCCGTCTTCAGTCCGGCGTCGGCGGCGATGGTCTTCGCGGTCTTGTCGCTGACGAGCGTCTCGTAGAACACGGTGGTGACGCCGTCGGCCTTGGCCATGGTCTCCAGGTCCCGGACGCGGGCCGCGCTCGGCTCCGACTCGGGGTCGAGGCCGTTGATGGCCTCCTCGGTCAGGCCGTAGCGCTCGGCGAGGTAGCCGAAGGCCGCGTGGGTGGTGATGAAGACCTTGGACCTCGTGTGCGCGAGGCCGTTCTTGAACTGCGTGTCCAGGTCGTCCAGCTTCTTCACCAGGGCCGCGGTGTTCTTCCGGTAGTCGGCCGCGTGGTCCGGGTCGGCCTTCTCGAAGGCCTTGCCGACGCCCTCGGCGACCTGGGCGTAGCGCACCGGGTCGAGCCAGATGTGCGGGTCGAGGCCGGACAGCTCCTCGTTCTTCGAGGTGTCGTGCGAGGCCGCGTGCCCGCCGACCTCGTTGCCGTGCTTCTCCAGCGTGGTCAGGGAGGCCGCGTCGATCTTCGTCCCGACCGACGACTGGGCGACCGCGTCGTCGACGGAGGGCTGGAGGTTCTTCAGGTAGAGGACCGCGTCGGACTTCTCGATCCCGATGATCTGCTTGGGGCTGATCTCCAGGTCGTGCGGCTCCTGGCCGGGCTGGGTGAGACTGGTGACGTGGACGTGGCTGCCGCCGATCCGGTCGGCGAGGAAGGCCATCGGATAGAACGACGCGACGACGTCGAACTTCCCGGTCTGGGCCGCCGTGGCGTCGCCGCCGCAGGCAGTGAGGGTCGCTATGCCGAGTGCGGTGACGGTGGTCGCGGCGGCCGCGGGTATGAGGCCTCGTCGTACGTTCATGAGAGTCATTTTCAACAAACATGGAAACCGTTGTCAACAAGCCTGGCGAGGGGAACCGATTTGGTTGAGGGGGAGGCCCCGCCGGTACCCTGAAGCATTCGCTCTGAAGCGTCTTTGCTTCGTCGCCCGTCGTCGTAATGAAGAGAGCACCGTGGCCGCCGACAAGATCGACACCATCGTCAGCCTGAGCAAGCGCCGTGGCTTCGTATTCCCGTGCAGTGAGATCTACGGCGGCCAGAAGGCCGCCTGGGACTACGGACCGCTGGGTGTCGAGCTCAAGGAGAACCTGAAGCGCCAGTGGTGGCGCTACATGGTGACGTCGCGCGAGGACGTGGTCGGTCTCGACTCGTCCGTCATCCTGGCCCCCGAGGTCTGGGTGGCCTCCGGTCACGTCGCCACCTTCACGGACCCGCTGACCGAGTGCACCGCGTGCCACAAGCGGTTCCGCGCGGACCACCTGGAGGAGCACTACGAGGCCAAGCACGGCCGCCTCCCGGAGAACGGCCTGGCGGACGTGAACTGCCCGAACTGCGGCAACAAGGGCCAGTTCACCGAGCCCAAGCAGTTCTCGGGTCTGCTCTCCACGCACCTCGGCCCCACCCAGGACAGCGGCTCCGTCGCCTACCTGCGCCCGGAGACCGCGCAGGGCATCTTCACCAACTTCGCCCAGGTGCAGGTCGCCTCGCGCCGCAAGCCGCCGTTCGGCATCGCGCAGATGGGCAAGTCCTTCCGCAACGAGATCACGCCCGGCAACTTCATCTTCCGCACCCGCGAGTTCGAGCAGATGGAGATGGAGTTCTTCGTCAAGCCGGGCGAGGACGAGAAGTGGCAGGAGTACTGGATGGAGCAGCGCTGGAACTGGTACACCGGCCTGGGCCTGCGCGAGGAGAACATGCGGTGGTACGAGCACCCGAAGGAGAAGCTCTCCCACTACTCCAAGCGCACCGCTGACATCGAGTACCGCTTCCAGTTCGGCGGCAACGAGTGGGGCGAGCTGGAGGGTGTCGCCAACCGCACCGACTACGACCTGAACGCCCACTCCAAGGCCTCCGGCCAGGACCTCTCCTACTTCGACCAGGAGGCCCAGGAGCGCTGGACGCCGTACGTCATCGAGCCGGCGGCGGGCGTCGGCCGCGCCATGCTGGCCTTCCTCCTGGACGCGTACGTCGAGGACGAGGCGCCGAACGCCAAGGGCAAGCTGGAGAAGCGGACGGTGCTCCGCCTGGACCACCGGCTGGCCCCGGTCAAGGTCGCGGTCCTGCCGCTGTCCCGCAACCCCGAGCTGTCCCCGAAGGCCAAGGGCCTCGCCCAGGCGCTGCGCGGCCACTGGAACATCGAGTTCGACGACGCCGGTGCGATCGGGCGCCGCTACCGCCGCCAGGACGAGATCGGTACGCCGTACTGCGTGACCGTCGACTTCGA
Source organism: Streptomyces sp. NPDC013157 (assembly GCF_042899865.1). Taxonomy (NCBI): domain Bacteria; kingdom Bacillati; phylum Actinomycetota; class Actinomycetes; order Kitasatosporales; family Streptomycetaceae; genus Streptomyces; species Streptomyces sp. NPDC013157. The sequence goes on from NZ_JBIBAK010000006.1 coordinate 391,977, forward strand.
CACGCTCGAGGACAACGCGGTCACGGTCCGCGAGCGTGACTCGATGAAGCAGGAGCGGGTGTCCCTGGACCAGATCGAGGGTTACCTCGCGGGCCGCCTGCTGGGCTGCTAGGTCCGCGCCCCTTCCGCCTTCCTCGCCCACCCTCCCACCCGACTCGGTCGGCTGGAGGGTGGGCGTTCTGGGTCGGGACGGCGCGGCGGTGCGCCATGAGCGCCGGGGAGCGCGACCGGCCTCAGGGGCACAGGCACCCGCGCGACCGGCCCCCACCGGCCTGTGGGGGGTCCACCGGCCGCTCCCGTGCGGTCAGCGGTGTTGCAGTGACTTGACGTTGTCGCCGAACGTCCAGTTCTTCGAGCCGTCCCAGTTGATCGACCAGGTCATCAGGCCCTTGAGGGACGTGCCGTAGTGGTTCCAGGCCTGGGAGACCAGGGACGGGGACAGGTAGCCGCCGCCCGCGCCGGACTGCGCGGGCAGGCCCGGGACCTGTTTGTCGTAGGGCACCTTGACCGTCGTACCCTGCACGACCAGCCCCTTGTTGAGGCAGTCGGTCTGCGCGGTGAAGCCGGCGACCGTGCCGGCCGCGTACGAGTCGCCCGAGCAGCCGTACATGCTGCCGTTGTAGTACTGCATGTTGAGCCACCACAGGCGGCCGTTGTCGGCGTACTTCTTGATGATCGGCAGGTAGGCGCCCCAGATCGAGCCGTAGGTGATGCTGCCTCCGGTGACGTACGCCGTCTCCGGGGCCATCGTGAGGCCGAAGTTGGACGGCATCCGGGCGAGGATGCCGTCGATGATGCGGACCAGGTTGGCCTGGGACGTGGACAGTTGGGTGATCGAGCCGCTGCCCACCAGGCCCGTCTCGATGTCGATGTCGATGCCGTCGAAGTTGTACCTCTGCAGGATGGGGACGATCGTCGAGACGAACCTGTCGGCCACGCCGGCCGAGCTGAGGTCGATGCCCGCCGCCGCGCCGCCGATCGACAGCAGGATCGTCTGGCCGGACGCCTTGGCCGCGCACATCTCCGCGGGCGTGGCCACCTTCACGCCCGTGTCCATGCCGTCCTCCCAGAGCGCGGTTCCGTCGGAACGGATCACGGGGAAGGCCGCGTTGACGACGTTGTAGCCGTGCGCGGCGATCCGGGAGTCGGTGATCGGGGTCCAGCCGAAGGGCGGGTGGACGCCGTTGGCGGAGCCGTCCCAGTTCTCCCAGTAACCCTGCAGCACCTTGCCCGCGGGACGGGACTTGACCGCGCAGGTGTCGGCGGCCGAGGCGGGGGCGGCGGCGGGGAGCTGGGTGAGCGCCGCGGTCGCGAGCGCGGCGGCGAGCAGGGCGAGGGTGCGGCGGATCATGCGGGGCCTCCCGGTGGGGTCGGGGCGCGGCGCGCGAATGTCGTAGACATGACAGTGCTCGCGGACCAGTCCTTCCGTCAATAGGTCTGGACCAATCCGACGGGAGGTGCGGCGGGTATGGAATGACAGATATTGAAATCTGTCAGCTGTCATGCCAAGGTGGAGTCATGACGACGCACACCCGCTCCCTCGGGTCCACCGGCCCCCGGGTCTCCGCCCTCGGCCTCGGCTGCATGGGCATGTCCGCGCTGTACGGCGAGGCCGACCGAACCGAGTCGATCGCCACCATCCACGCCGCCCTCGACGCCGGCGTGACCCTGCTCGACACCGGCGACTTCTACGCCATGGGCCACAACGAGATGCTGATCGGCGAGGCCCTGCGCACCGCCCCCGCCGAACTCCGCGAAAAGGCGCTGACCAGCGTCAAGTTCGGCGCCCTGCGCGACCCGGACGGCGGCTGGAACGCCTACGACGGCCGCCCGGCCGCCGTGAAGAACTTCGCCGCCTACTCCCTCCAGCGCCTCGGCGTCGACCACATCGACGTCTACCGGATCGCCCGCGTCGACCCGGACGTGCCGATCGAGGAGACGGTCGGCGCCATCGCCGAACTGGTCGAGAAGGGGCACGTCCGGCACATCGGCCTCAGCGAGGCGGGCGCCGTCGACATCCGGCGGGCCGCCGCCACCGCGCCCATCTCCGACCTCCAGATCGAGTACGCGATCATCACCCGCGACATCGAGCGGGAGATCCTGCCGACCACCCGTGAGCTGGGCATCGGCATCACCGCGTACGGCGTGCTCTCCCGGGGCCTGATCTCCGGCCACTTCACCCGTGACCGGCAGTTCGGCGCGGGCGACTTCCGGGCCTTCTCGCCTCGCTTCCAGGGCGACAACCTCCAGCACAACCTCGACCTCGTCGAGGCGCTGCGCAAGGTCGCCGACGAGAAGGGCGTGACGGTCGCGCAGATCGCCATCGCCTGGGTGCTCTCCCGCGGCGACGACATCGTGCCGCTCGTCGGCGCCCGCACCCGCGAGCGGCTCGCCGAGTCGCTGGGCGCGCTGGACGTCACCCTGGACGCGGCCGACCTGGCGGCGATCGAGGAGGCCGTACCGGCGGACGCGGCGGCGGGCACCCGCTACCCCGCCGCGCAGATGAGCCATCTCGGCACCGAGCACTGACCGCGGCGCCAGGTACCGTCTAGGCCATGGCAGCGACGTCCCCGACCCCGCCCCCGGCCCTGACCGCCGAACGCATCCTCGAGGCGACCGAGGAGGTGCTGCGCCGGCACGGCCCGGCCAAGGCCACCGTGGTGGACGTGGCCCGTGCGCTCGGCGTCAGCCACGGCAGTGTCTACCGGCACTTCCGCACCAAGGCGGCGCTGCGCGAAGCGGTGACGAAGCGCTGGCTGGACCGCACCTCGGAGCAGCTGTCCGGCATCGCGGCCGGCGACCGGGACCCTCAGGCCCGGCTGCGGGACTGGCTGCGGGCCCTGTTCGAGGCGAAGCGCCGCAAGGCGGGCGCCGATCCGGAGCTGTTCGCCACCTACATGGTGCTGGTCGACGAGAACGGCCCGGCGGTCACCGAGCACATCGCCGACCTGACCGGACAGCTGACCGCGATCATCGCGGACGGGGCCGGGTCCGGTGTCTTCACCGTGCCCGACCCCGCCGCCGCGGCCCGGACCGTCTTCCAGGCCACCGGCCGCTTCCACGACCCGGGCTACGCGCGGGAGTGGGTGCGGCCGGAGGCCGAGGCGGACTTCGGGTCGCTGGTGGAGCTGCTGCTGCGGGGTCTCAGCCCACGTTGACCGTCACGGTCGGGGAGTAGACCTTCTTGCCGACCGCCGAGACCCGCAGGTGCTCGGTGCCCGGGTTGTTGAGCTTCCCGGTCAGCGAGTAGGAGCTGCCGTTCCTGACCTTCGCGGTCGCCTTGAGCGGGATCCACTTGCCGCCCTTCTGGTGCTGGAGCACCAGCGGCCAGCCGACCTTCAGGCCGGAGGTGCGGCCGGTGAAGGTCACCGAGTCACCGGCCTTGACCGAGGCCGTGCTCGCCTTGATCGAGATCGAGGCCATGGTGGTCGGGCTGGGCTTCGGCTTCGGCATGCCGCTCATGGTGGGCGACGGGGCCGGTTTGGCCTCGGTGCCGAAAGCCCCGGCGGAACCGGCCGACAGCAGGGCCACGGAGAGCGCACCGGCGGCGAGGGCCCGGAAGATCTGGCGCTTGGTGTGCATGGAAGTACTCCTGTCGAGGGACGGGGGGACCTCTCAAGGCTTGGCCGGGTCGTCCCGGGCGGCCCCGGGAAGCGGTGCGCACCGCCTTCGCATTCGGTAAAGACCGCAGGTGGTAACGGGTGCCCTGACCTTGTGATTCCTCCCCGGAAGCTCACCCGAACGGCGTAACGCGCGAGCTAGGCGGCGACCCGCCAGAAGTCCCGCATCAGCGCGTTCGGCGTCGGGCCCGTCATGGCCGTCTGTGTCAACAGGACCGTGACCGTGCCGGTGGCCGGGACGACGTGCGCGGTGGTGCCGGTGCCGCCGACCCAGCCGTAGCGGCCGGGCACCGACCAGGGGTCCGTGGGGGCGACGTCGACCGAGCCGCCGTACCCCCAGCCCTGGCCCTCCAGGAAGAGCGCGGCGCTCTCGCGCTGGGCCGCCGTCAGGTGGTTGGTGGTCATCCGGCTCACCGACGTGGCGGTCAGCAGACGGCGGCCGTCCGGGGCGGCACCGGCGTTCAGCAGCAGCCGGCCGAACGCCAGCCAGTCGTCGGCCGTGGAGACGAGGCCGCCGCCGCCCGAGGGGAAGCGCGGCAGGCTGCTGTACGCGCCGTCCGGGGTGTCCGTCAGGTGCAGGGTGCCGTCCGAGGCGGGGGCGTAGGCGGAGGTGAAGCGGTGCCGTTTCGGCGCGGGCACCTCGAACGCCGTGTCCCGCATGCCCAGCGGCTCGAAGATCCGCTCCGCCAGGAAGTCGGGGAAGGCGCTGCCGGACACCCGGGCTACCAGGATGCCCTGGAGGGCGGACGAGGTGCCGTACAGCCAGGCCTCGCCCGGCTGGTGCAGCATCGGCACCTGGGCGAGCAGGCCCAGCCAGGTGTCCGGGTCCGGCCAGTCCCGGAAGGGGCGGCCGTGGTCCTGCACCGCGAACAAGGCCTGCGCGGCGGGCAGGGAGAAGTCGGCGGGCAGACCCCAGCCGGCGCGGAAGCTGAGCAGGTCCTCGACGGTGACCTGGCGGACCGCCGGCACCACGTCGTCGACGGGACCCGTGGGCGTACGGACCACCATCGGCTTCGCCAGCTCCGGGAGCCAGTCGGCCACCGGGTCGCCGAGTCCGATCCGGCCCTCGTCCACCAGCATCAGCAGCGCGGCGGCGGTGACCGGCTTGGTGACCGACGCGATGCGGAAGACCGAGTCCCGGGCCATCGGGGCGGACCCCTCGACGTCGGTGTGCCCGACGGCGACCACCTCGACGTCGTCGCCGCGGGCCACGAGGCCCACGGCTCCGGGGACGGTCCCGGCCTCGACGTGGCGGCGCAGGGTGGCGTGCAGCGGGGAGACGGTCATCGGTCGTCCTTCCGGCGGGCGCGGTGTCGGGTGGTACGACTCCCACGCCCGCGGAAAGTCATCGCGAGGGCTGGGTGCCCGCGGGGTCCACGGTGGCCTGGTGGGCCTCGGCCAGATGCTCCTCCGCCTTCAGCCAGGGCAGGAACTGGGCGCCCTTCCGCCAGCCGCAGGTGTCGCATTTGATCGTGCGCTGCACACCCGTGCGCTGCACCCGGACCACGTGTTCCCGGCCGTGCTGGTCCCAGCGGCTGACCTTGCTCTCGTCGATCTGCGACATTGACGCCTCCGGAGTCTGTGCCCGGTCTGCTGTCCGGCACGTGTCGACGGCGGGCCGACGGCAAGGAGTGTGCAGCAAGACCAACATCAACGGGGATTTCTTCACCGGGTTTTGTCGAGGGCGCCCCCGGAGTTCACACGGCGGACGAGGCCCGGCCGCGCGCGCCGAGGAGGAGGTCAGGGCGGACCGGGGGTGCCTTCCGGAACGTCCCCGGCCCAACCTCCGGATCAAGAGCCGGACTTGGTCTACCGGCGGAAACCCTGGACAGGGAATTGACCCTGGCTCAAGATGAAAGCGACCTTGTGAAGCGGCCACCGGCACGGAGAGGCGATGCTGCCGGATCCTCAACGTTTCCTGGCCGTTGCCGGCCGCCGGATCGCGCGCGCCGAGGGCGCGGCCCAGGCCGTCCGTGAGCTGTACCGGGTGACGGTCCCGGACCTGGCGGACGGGATGTTCGTCTACCTCGGCGACCACCCGGCGGACGGATCGGAGCCGGAGCGCCTGGAGTTGGACGGGGCGTCCGCCGAACTCGGCGGCGCCATGGGCGGATCGCCGCCACCGTCGAGACCGGTGGCGCCCGACGGCGCGCTGGCCGCGCTGCTGCGCTGCGGCCGGGCACGCGGCCGCGGCCACGACGTGGACGAGGCCCTGCGCGAACTCCTGGGGACGGCACCGCGGCTCCCGCAGGGGAACCGGGTCCTGCTCGCCCCGCTGCGCGCCCCCGACGCCGTCGTGGGCGTGGCGGTGTTCCTGCGGCGCCCGGACCGGGAGGACTTCGTGGACGACGACATCGCCCTGGCCGACGCGCTGTCGGCGCAGACCGCGCTCGGCGTGCGCGAGGACGCCCTCGCCGCCGCGCCGCCCGCCGCGCCCAAGGCCCCGGACGAGGACCGCCTGCGCTACGTCGGCGCCGCCACCCGGCGGATCGCCCGCGGCTTCGACACCGACGAGATCGTGCTCGGCCTGTGCCGGGCCGCCGTACCGACGTACTCCGACGCGGCCCTCGTCTACCTGCGCGACCCGCTCCCGGTCGGTGACGAACGCCCCAACGGCCCGGCCGTGCTGCGGCTGCGTCGCACCGACCGGCTCAAGGGCCCCGGCGCCGAGCTGGTCTGGCCCGTGGAGACGGTGGACGACGAGCAGGACGACCTGGACGCCTCCGACTGGAGCGAGGTGGTGCCCGGCGGCGCCCTCGCCGAGGTGCTGCGCGGAGTCCGGCCGGTCTTCGCCGACACCCCGCCGAACCGCGCCGCACTGGGCGAACTCGTCGGCACGGACAGCGCGTTGAACGACTGGGTCGGCTCGCACGCGATCCTCGCCCCGCTGCGCGGCCGCCGGCGGGTCACCGGCGCCGTCGTCTTCCTGCGCCGTCCCGAGCGCCCGGCGTTCGAGCCCGCCGACCTGCTGGTCGCCGCCCAACTGGCCACCCACACCGCGCTCGGCGTCGACAAGGCCGTCCTGTACAGCAGGGAGGCCTTCATCGCCGACCGGCTGCAGCGCGCCATGCTCCCGCAGACGCTGCCCCGGCCCACCGGCGTCCGGCTCGCCTCCCGCTACCTGCCCGCCGCCGAGACCGCGCGGGTCGGCGGCGACTGGTACGACGCGATCCCGCTGCCCGGCAGCCGGGTGGCGCTGGTCGTCGGCGACGTCATGGGCCACTCCATGACCTCGGCCGCCGTCATGGGTCAGCTGCGCACCACCGCGCTGACCCTGGCCGGCCTCGACCTGCCCCCGCAGGAGGTCCTGCACCACCTCGACGAGCAGGCCCAGCGGCTCGGCACCGACCGCATGGCCACCTGCCTCTACGTCGTCTACGACCCCGTCTCGCACCGCATGACCGTCGCCAACGCCGGCCACCCGCCGCCCATCCTGCTGCACCCGGGCGGCAAGACGGAGGTCCTCACGGTGCCGCCGGGCGCCCCGATCGGCGTCGGCGGCATCGACTTCGAGGCGGTCGAGCTGGACGCCCCCACCGGGGCCACCCTGCTCCTCTACACCGACGGCCTGGTCGAGTCCCGGCTGCGCGACGTGTGGACCGGCATCGAGCAGCTGCGCGAGAAGCTCGCCGCCACCGCCCAGCTGACCGGGCCCGACCGGCCGCCGCCGCTCGAAGCCCTGTGCGACGAGGTGCTCGACATGCTCGGCCCGGGCGACCGGGACGACGACATCGCGCTGCTCGCCGCCCGCTTCGACGGCATCGCGCCGAGCGACGTGGCGTACTGGACCCTGGAGCCGGAGGTCGGCGCCCCCGGCCGGGCCCGCCGACTGACCCGGCAGGCCCTGGCCGGCTGGGGCCTGGAGGACCTCACGGACACCGCGGAGCTGCTGGTCAGCGAGATCGTCACCAACGCCGTACGGCACGCCTCCCGCCCGATCAGCCTGCGGCTGCTGCGCACGGACGTGCTGCGCTGCGAGGTCGGCGACGACGTGCCGCAGCTGCCGAGGCTGCGGCAGGCCAAGGCCACCGACGAGCACGGCCGCGGGCTGTACCTGGTGCACCGGCTGGCACGGAGGTGGGGTACCACCCGGCTGGGCACGGGCAAGATCGTGTGGTTCGAGCTGGGCGGCAGCGCCGGCTGAGTGCGCCGCTGGGGGTGCCGCGACATGCCGTCTGGCGACTGCGGCGCCGTCGTGGCCGGTCGCGCAGTTCCTCCCCCGGCCTTCGGCCGGGGGACCCCCAGCGTCCCTACGGGGCGCTTTACGGGACCGTTAGTTCACCGTGCGGGGCAGGCGCAGGCTGAGGAGGCCGGTCAGGACCACCAGGGCCAGCTGCACCAGCAGGGTGGTGACCAGGGCGTCCCGCATGCCCTGGTGCGGGACCAGGGAGAGGAACAGGGTGCCCAGGGTGGCCACGCCGAGGGCGAGCGCCGACTGCTGGGTGGTGACCATCACGCCGCTGCCCACCCCGGCCCGCGACGGCGGTATCTCCGACATCACAAGGCGCAGCACGTTGGGCAGTTGCAGGGCCTGGCCGGCACCGGCGACCGCGACCCCGGGCAGCAGCCCGGCGAAGTCCAGGTGCGGCCAGTCCCGCCGGGCGGCGAGCACGATGAGGACCAGCCCGACCGCCTGGATCACGGACCCGGCGGTCACCACCCGGCTGCCGTACCGGGCGATCAGCCGCGGCCCGGCCAGCGAGACGAACAGGAAGACGACCGCCATCGGGGCGAGCGCCATCCCGGCCGGGACCGGACCGAGGTGCTCCCCGCTCTGCAGGGCCACGGCGATCACGAACATGAACCCGCTGAACCCGATCGAGAACGGCAGCATCAGCACCAGCCCCCGGCGCAGCGAGGCGAGTTCGAACAGGCTCGGCGGGACCAGCGGCGTACGGCCCGCGCGGTCGGCCCGGCGCTCCACGGCGTAGAAGGCGACGGCCACGCCCGGGAACGCGGCCAGCGCCAGCCAGGTCCACAGCGGCCAGCCCGCCGCCCGGCCCTCGGTGAGCGGGGCGAGGAGGGCGAGCAGGGAGACGGCGAGCAGCACGGTCCCGGGTCCGTCGACCGGCTCCGGCCGCTGCGACCGCGTCTCCGGCACGAACCGCGCCCCGAGCACCAGTCCGACGAGCACGACCGGCACGTTGACCAGGAACACGGACCGCCATCCCGTCCCCGCGATGTCGGCGGCGACCAGCACCCCGCCGAGGATCTGCCCGGCCACCATGGAGAGGCCGGCGGTGGCGCCGTACAGGCTCATGGCCCGGGCCCGGCGGCCGCCGCTGGTGGCGGCCTGGATGGTGGCGAGGACCTGCGGGAGCATCGCGGCGGACGCGGCGCCCTGGGCGACCCGGGCGGCCACCAGCGTCCAGGCGCTGGGCGCGAGTCCGCAGGCCAGCGAGGTCAGTCCGAACGCGGCCATGCCGCCGAGGAAGAGCCGGCGGCGCCCGAACAGGTCGCCGAGCCGCCCGCCGAGCACCAGCAGCACGGCGTAGGCGACGCCGTACCCGGCGACGACGAGTTCCAGGACCGCCTCGCCCGCGTGCAGGTCGGCGCCGATGGTGGGCAGGGCGACGTTGACGATGAAGAAGTCGATGAGAGGAAGTGCGGCGGCCAGCAGGACGGTGAACAGCCCGGGGCCGCCGAGCGCCGGTGGCGCGGACGGGGACCGTACGGTCGCGGTGGTGACGGTTTCGGTCATGCACCGAGCCTGCGCCGTCACTCAGGCTGGTACCAGAGTCTCTTCATCCTGGTAGCAGAAGTACCTGGCAACAGGATCCGCGGGGCGGCACGCTGGAGGGATGACGAGCACCGCGAGTGAGACGAAGGCTTCGCCGGTACGGAGCGCGTGCATCCGGCGGCAGGAGCTGGCCGCGTTCCTGCGCAGCCGTCGGGAGCGGATCACCCCGGAGGAGGTGGGCCTGCCACGCGGCACCCGCCGCCGCACCCCCGGCCTGCGCCGCGAGGAGGTCGCCCAGCTCTCCGCTGTCGGCGTCACCTGGTACACCTGGCTCGAACAGGCCAGGGACATCCAGGTCTCCGTCCAGGTCCTGGACGCCCTCGCCCGTACGCTCCTGCTCGACGCCAGCGAGCGCGCCCATCTCTTCCAGCTGGCCGGAGCCGTCGACCCGACCCCGGCCGCGAGCTGCACCGGCGTCACCCCGGCGATGTACGAGATGCTCCGGGCCCTGGAGCCCCTCCCGGCCTGCGTCCAGAACAGCCGTTACGACATCCTCGCCTACAACCGCACCTACGCCCGCCTGCTGTGCGACCTCGACGCGGTGCCGCCCGAGGACCGCAACTGCATGATCCTCGTCTACACCCACCCCGAGTGGCAGCGTTCCATCGTGCACCTGGAGGAGACCCGCCGCCTGATGGCCGCGAAACTCCGCGCCTCCATGGCCGGTCACCTCGGCGAGCCGGCCTGGAAGATGCTGGTCAAGCGTCTGACGGCTCAGTCCCCGGAGTTCCGCGCGAACTGGGAGCGGTATGAGGTGGTGGGCATCCGCACCAGGACCAAGCAGTTCGTCAACCAGCACGTGGGCTTCCTCTCCCTGGACCACACGGACCTGTGGCTGAAGCCCGAGACCGGGGCGCGGATGGTCACGTACGTACCGACGGACGAGGAGTCGCGGGAACGCCTGGCACAGCTGTACGACCTGGCGCGGGCGGTGTCGCCGAACTCCTGACCGACTCACGGCAATTCGTTCGCGCAACTGAGTACGCGTACTCAGGACCCGGGCGCCGTCCTCCCCGAGGATGCGGGAGGGGAGACGAAACGACGACGAACCGACGACCGGCCACGGGGGAGAAGACGATGGAATCCGGCCCGGCCCGCACCGTTGTCCGGCTGATGCTGACCAACCGCCTTTCGGCGGCCTACCTGGTCCTGGTCGCCGTCGTCATCGCCAAGGCCGCCGTCGACTCGGTCCACGCGGACGAGCACGGCTCCGACTACGCCTGGCTCTGGCCGCCCCTGGTCACCTTCCCGGTCTTCCCGCTGCTCTCGGCGCTCGGCAGGACCGCCTGGCGCACGGACACCCCGAACTGGTTCTTCATCGGCACCGTCGTCGTCTCGGCGCTGCTCCAGTCCCTGGCCCTGGGCGCCCTGCGCCACGCGGTCCTGGCCCGCCACCGCCGCTCGGTCCGCTCCTGCTGAGTCAGGCCCGCCCCGCCGCCCCCACGGCCTGCCGTACCTCGGGCGACTCCAGCCGGGCCGCCGTGCGGTCGGCCGTCGCGCGGGCCCAGCTGCCGTTCGTCACGGCGCCCAGCAGCAGGACCGCCAGCCCGCAGCCGGCCAGGATCCACCAGCCGGGGCGGGCGGCGCCCACGAACCTGCCGGCGTACGACGACGAACCGATCCCGGAGGCCAGCACCGCGCCGATCACCGCGACGCCCAGGGTCTGGCCCAGCTGGCGGCTGGTGGAGGCGACCGCGGCCGCGACGCCCGCCTGGGACCTCGGCATTCCGGAGACCGCCGTGTTGGTGATCGGCGCGTTCACGAAGCCGAAGCCGATGCCGAACAGGACGTAGCCGAGGAAGAGGGTGGTGTCCGAGGTCTCCGCCTCGAACGCGGCGAACAGCACCGCGCTCGCGGTCATCGCGACGCCGGCGATCACCAGCGGCAGACGCGGGCCCCGGCTGCCGACCAGACGGCCGGCCAGCGGGGCGCACAGGAACATCGGGACCGCCATCGGCAGCATCCACAGGCCCGCGTGCAGGGCGTCCAGGCCGCGTACGTTCTGCAGGTACAGCGTGGAGAGGAACAGGAAACCGCCCAGCGACGCGAACGCGCTGATCGCGATCACCGTCGCGCCGCTGAACGGCGCCGAGCGGAAGAAGCGCAGGTCGATCAGGGGCTCCTCGCGCCGTGGTTCGAACCAGAGGAGGCCGGCCAGGGCGACGAGGGCCACCGCGGCGAAGGGCAGGACCGTGCCCGCGCCCGCCGTCGGCGCCTCGATGATCGCGTACGTCAGCGAGCCGAACAGGGCGATGACCAGCACCTGGCCGACCGGGTCGGGGCGGCGGGCCTTCGGCGCCCGGGACTCCGGCACGAAGCGCAGCGTCAGCAGGACGGCCGCCAGGCCCACCGGGATGTTGACCCAGAAGATCGCCCGCCAGCCGACCGACTCCACGAGCAGGCCGCCGACCAGCGGTCCGGCGGCCATGGATATGCCGACCACCGCACCCCACACGCCGATCGCCCGGGCCCGCTCGCGCGGGTCGGTGAAGGTGTTGGTGATGATCGACATGGCGACCGGGTTGAGCATGGAGCCACCCACCGCCTGGACCATGCGGAACGCGATCAGCGAGTCCAGGTTCGGCGCGAGGGAGCAGAGCAGGGAGCCGATCGAGAAGACGACCAGGCCGGTCATGAAGACCTTCTTGCGGCCGACCCGGTCGCCCGTGGAACCGGCGAGCATCAGCAGCGAGGCCAGGACGAGGGTGTACGCGTCGATCGTCCACTGCAGGCCGGCCGTCGAGGCGTGCAGCTCGCGCTGCATGGACGGCAGGCCGACGTTGAGCGCGGTCGTGTCGAGGCTGACGATCAGCAGGCTCATACAGCAGATGGCGAGGACGAGCATGCGACGGCGGGGGCTGAGCTCGGGCATGGGGACCATCGTACGCCCATTTCGATAGTGCGTCTAACTAATGAGTCATACATGATCAGCGCGGAGGGTGACGGGAGCGGCCGTTGTCCACAGGCCGGACGAGCACCGCGCGGCGTACGGGACAATGGGGGAATGCCCGAGCCCACGTCCCCCCTCCAGGTCGGCCCGCACACCGTCCGGCCGCCGGTCGTCCTCGCCCCCATGGCGGGAATCACCAACGCACCTTTCCGGACCCTGTGCAGGGAGTTCAGCGGGGGCAAGGGGCTGTTCGTCAGCGAGATGATCACGACCCGGGCGCTGGTCGAGCGCAACGAGAAGACCATGCAGCTGATCCGCTTCGACGAGAGCGAGAAGCCCCGGTCCATCCAGCTGTACGGCGTCGACCCGGCCACCGTGGGCAAGGCCGTCCGCATGATCGCGGAGGAGGGACTGGCCGACCACATCGACCTGAACTTCGGCTGCCCGGTCCCGAAGGTGACGAGGAAGGGCGGCGGATCGGCCCTCCCGTACAAGCGGAACCTGCTCCGCGCCATCCTCCGTGAGGCGGTCTCCGGCGCCGGCGACCTCCCCGTCACCATGAAGATGCGCAAGGGCATCGACGACGACCACATCACCTACCTCGACGCGGGCCGGATCGCCGTCGAGGAGGGCGTCACCTCCATCGCCCTGCACGGCCGCACCGCCGCCCAGCACTACGGCGGCACCGCCGACTGGGAGGCCGTCGCCCGCCTCAAGGAGCACGTCCCGGAGATCCCCGTCCTCGGCAACGGCGACATCTGGTCGGCGCAGGACGCGCTCAGGATGGTCCGGGAGACGGGCTGCGACGGAGTGGTCGTCGGCCGCGGCTGCCTGGGCCGGCCGTGGCTCTTCGCGGACCTGGTCGCCGCCTTCGAGGTGCGCCCGGAGGACGTCCTGAAGCCGTCCCTGCGCGAGGTCGCCGACGTCATGGTCCGGCACGCGACCCTGCTCGGCGAGTGGCTCGGCGACGAGTCCAAGGGCGTGGTCGACTTCCGCAAGCACGTCGCCTGGTACCTCAAGGGCTTCGCGGTCGGAAGCGAGATGCGCAAGAAGCTCGCCATCACGTCCTCGCTGGCCGACCTCCGCGCCGGCCTGGACGAACTGGACCTCGACCAGGCCTGGCCCACCGGCGCCGACGGCCCCCGCGGCCGGACGTCCGGCAACAACCGGGTGGTGCTGCCGGACGGCTGGCTGAAGGACCCGTACGACTGCGCGGGCATCGGCGAGGACGCGGAACTGGACACGTCCGGGGGCTGAGCGCCGCGCCCCGCAAGAGGCGCGGCGCCGTGTCCGCGGGCGGCTCGGCCGCTCAGTTCGTCTTCGGGTGCGGGGTGGAGCCGTACGCCGTCAGGAACTTGTCGCGGAACGCGCTCATCTTCCACACCGGGGCGTTGTGCGCCGGACGCAGTCCGTCGGTCCAGTTCCAGGAGTCGATCGCGTCCAGCACCTTCGGGTCCTTGGCGACGATCGAGATCGGCACGTCACGGCTGGCGTGGTTGCCGCTGACCCGGGCGATCGGCTGGTGGTCGCCGAGGAAGACGAGCACCGTGTTGTCGTTGCCGTAGCGCTCCAGCCACTCGGTGAGCGCGGTCACCGAGTACTGGACCGACTTGCCGTACTCCTGGCGGGACTTGGTGGTGTCGGCGATGACGTCGGACGCCTTGTTGCCGGCCTTCTGGATGGCGTTGAAGATCGAGCCGTCGCCCAGCTGGTCCCACGGCACCATCTTCGGGATCGGCGCCCACGGCTGGTGGCTGGAGGTCAGGATCAGGAACGACATCCGGGACTTGCCGTCGGCCGGCTTCTTGCTGTGCACCCGGTCCTGGAACTGCTGCAGCGCGTACTGGTCGGGCATCGTCGACCAGCTGAACTTCGGTCCCTTGTAGCCGAGCTGGAAGGCGTTGTAGACCTTGTCGAGGCCGTAGTAGCTCTGCTCGGGCCAGCCCTTCTGGATACCGGGCATCACGCCGACGGTGTCGAAGTCGCCGGTCTTCTGGAACGCCTTGGTGATGCTGAGGTGGTTGCTCGCCATGACGGTGCGGTAGCGCTGCTGGTTGCTCACCCACAGCCCCGACATCGTCGTGGAGTGCCCGAGCCAGCTGCTGCCGCCGTAGGTCGCCGAGGTCAGCCAGCCGCTCTTCGCGTGGTAACCGGCCTTGGCGAGCGCCGCGGTCCGGACGGCGAGGGTGTTGTCGACGCCGGGTGCCTCGATCGGGTCCTCGATGGCGCTGCGGCCGTAGCTCTCGATGAACGTGAAGACGACGTCCTTGCCGCGCAGGCTGGTCAGCAGTTGGTCGGGCGGGGTGTTCCCGAAGGCGTCCACCTTGGCGACCTTCCGGAACTCCGCCTCGTCGTGCAGGGTGTCCTTCACCTGCCGGGCCTTGATCTCCAGCGCGGTCGCGGTGCTGTCGGCGGCGAGCGGCACACCGCCGGCGAGCTGGACGCCGAAGGAGGAGCAGGTGATCCAGACGACACCGGCTATCAGCGTGCCGCGGGTGGCCCGCCCGGGATGCCGGGCGAGCAGATTGCTCAGCCGGACCGTCGCCAGCGCGAGCAGCGCGCACACGAGCAGCACGAGGACGACGGCGCCGACGCTGATGGCGAGGGTGGCCGTCCGGCCCATCGTGTCCTCGAGATACGACTCCGCGTCACCGAGCAGGCTCCAATCCAGGATGGCGTTGAAGCTCCGGCCCAGGTACTGCTTGAACCCCATGTCGAGGGCGTTGACCAGGGTCAGCGCGCCGAGTACGACGCCGAACACCGCGGCCAGCACGATCCGGGGCCGCCGGGGCAGCGCCAGCGCGACGGCGGCCGCGATGATCCCCTCGGAGGGCAGCCGCACGAACTTCGCGGGCCCGAGCTCGACGACGGTGTTCGGCATCACCAGCGCCCCGATCACGAGCGCCGCGCAGAGCACGGTGACACCGATCGACAGCACGGAGGCAGCGGTGGGATGCGCGTTGCGCCACACCTCCCGCCGCTCCCGAACCCGCCCACTCCAGGCGGCCCAGCCGCGCCGCCGGGGTCGGGGGGTGTCGGTGGCGGGAGTGGGTTCGGATCCGGATTCCGGCCCGACTCCGGCGACGGCCTCGGCTCCGGTCTCGCCGGCTGCTTCGGCCTCGGATCCGGCTTCGGCCTCGGAGGTTGCTTCGGCCTCGGAGGCTGCTTCGGCCTCGGATCCGGCTCCGGTCTGGGGAGCGGCTTCGGCCTCGGGAGCTGCTTCGGGCTCGGTGCCGGCTTCGGCCGCGGCCTCGGGACCGGTTTCGACGGCGGCTTCGGACTCGGTTTCGACGGCGGCTTCGGACTCGGTGGTGGCGTCGGCTTCGGATCCGGAATCGGCCTCGGTGGTGGTGTCGGCCTTGGATCCGGAGCCGGTCTCGGAGACGGCTATGGACTCGGGTTCGGCCTCAGAGGTGGCTCCGGCCTCGGGCGCTGCCTCGGCAACGGGCTCAGCATCGGGCTCGGGAGTCCCGGGCGCCGCTTCCCGCTCGGACTTCAGTACCTCGGACTCCTCCGGCGGGGCTTCGCGTTCGGACGGCCCGGACGGCGTGTCCGATGGCTGGCGAATGCTCGTGTGCTGAGACAACCCGGAGGTCCTTCCGTGCGCGACCCGTGAAACGGAAGCGGGCCCACGCTCGGAGGCCGAACCCGCCACATTTCCGTACGGCCCTCTTTAGGTCCGTGTTCAGGCCATTCGGCAAACACCGGGCAAACACAAAGCCCCGTCAGAGGCGCGGCCTTTTCAGCATGCGGCTGCGGGAGGCGCCACTTCAGGGGCGCGGGGAACTGCGCGACCAGCCCCCACGCACCCGCACCCGACCCACGACCCCCCGGCTCCCCTCCTACGCCCCGCCCACCGCGGTCAGCAGCGCCAGCGGAGCCGCCGCCGACCGGGACTCCCGCACGCACGCATGCGGATACGGCACCGGCTCCGGATGCGAATCCCTCCCGTACCCGGCCAGCACCTCCGGCAACCGGTGCCCGCCCGCCGTCGCCGCGTCCACCAGCCCGTGCGCCACCGCCCGCGCCTCGTCGTGCAGCCCGTACCGGGCCAGCCCCAGCGCGATCAGCGCGTTGTCGTGCGGCCACACCGACCCGCGGTGGTACGACAGCGGGTGGTACGCCGCCTGCCCCGCGGCCAGCGTCCGCACCCCCCACCCGGAGAAGAAGTCCGGCTCCAGCAACCGCCGCCCGACCACCTCCCCGTACTCCTTGTCCAGCAGCCCGGACCACAGCAGATGCCCGGCGTCCGAGGCGAGCGCGTCGACCTGCCGGCCCTCCCCGTCAAGGGCCAGCGCGGGGAAGGACGCCTCCCGCATCCAGAAGTCCTGCTGGAACCGGTCCCGCAGATCGGCGGCGGCCTGCTCCAGGAGCGCCGCGTACGTCTCGTCGGCCCACGCCGTCCGCGCCAGCCACGCCGTCCGGCGCAGCGCGTCGTACGCGTACCCCTGGGCGCCCGCCGCCATCACGGTCCCCATCGGCCGGGTGCCGTCGGCGGAGCAGATCGCGCCGGGGGAGTCCTTCCAGTTCTGGTTGGCGAGGCCGCCCTTGTCCGCGCGGTAGACCAGGTAGCCGCGCGAGGTCAGCCCGCCGTGGTCGAGCATCCAGCCGACGGCCGCGCGGGCGTTGCGTTCGAGCCGCCGGGCCGTCTCCGCGTCCCCGGTCTGCTCCACGTACGCGCCGAGCAGGATCAGGAACAGCGGTGTCGCGTCCACCGATCCGTAGTAACGCCCGTACGGCACCTGCCCGAAGTGGGCGAGTTCGCCGTGGCGCACCTCGTGGACGATCTTCCCGGGCTGGGCCACGGAGTGTGCGCCGGTCTCGGTGGCCTGGGTGGCGGCGAGGGCCGGCAGGGTGGCGGCGGCCAGGCGCGGGCGGTAGGGGAGGGCGAAGAGGGAGGTGAGGAGGGCGTCGCGGCCGAGCAGGGTGAGGAACCAGGGGGCCCCGGCCGCCGGGACCCTGAGCTCCTCGCCGTCCGGTCCGGTGGCCGGCACCTGGAGCGCGGCGAGGTCGGAGAGGCCGCGGGCGCACGCCGCCGCCAGCTCCGGCCAGCCCGTCGGGAAGGCCACGCCCTCCACGAACTCGCCCTCCAGAGCGAGAAGCTGTTCGTTCAGTGCGGCCGGGTCGCGGGGCACCCGCAGCGCCCGCCGGTCGCCGTGCGGGCGCGCCATCACCCGGACCAGCAGCTCGGTGGTGCCGTGCGGTTCCAGCTCCAGCGTCCACACCATCCGCCGGGCGCCGGTCCCAGTCTCCTCCACGCCGTCCGGGGCCGGCTCGGCGGTGATCGTCGTACAGGACCGCCACTCGCCCCGGCGGTAGCCGAACTCCAGCCCGTCGTCGAGGACCTGGCGGGAGCGGACGGCGCCGGACTTGGTGTAGGTGCGGTGGTCGGCGCGGAGCTCGAACTGGTCGGTGAAGTCGGCGTCGGCGGTGATCGCGAGCCGGATCGTGGTCGGCACCGGGCGGTTGCTGGTGACCCGCAGGGACTCGGCGAACGAGCCGTCGCCGACGGCCTGTTCCCGGAAGAGCGTGTGCGCCGGCGGTTCCTGGCGGCCGCCGCGCGGGACCAGCACACAGCGCGTGCCGTCCCCGTCGGCGACCGGGGTGAGCACCTCGGGCAGCGCCCCGTCGACCGTCAGCTGCCAGCGGCTGAGATGCCGGGCGTCCCGTACGAATAACCCGTCCGGGGAGCCGCCGCCCCGCACGCCGCTGATGTCGCCGCGGTCGTCCACTGCCGCGAACGTCGTGCCGTGCACGAGCAGATGATGCCGGTCCGTCATCCCCGGTCCCCTCCTTCGTCCCTCTGGTCGAACGTGCGGTGTCCGCCGAAGACACCCCGTTTTGTCAGCTCTTGTGCAGGTTTTGACGTTCGTCATGCGGCTCTTCGCGCGGTGCGGCGTGCGGGGCCGCGCGCCGCCGGTGGTGCAGGTCCAGCGCGAGCGCCGCGGTCCAGCCGAACCCGGTCGCGCCGCACGCCTCGCCGGTGTACGGGTCGACGTACTCGGCGAACCCGCTCGCGTCGGCCGTCCGTACGACCGCCCCGGCGAGCGCGTCCGCCCGCTCCCGCTCGCCCTGCTCGCGCAGCCCCCGCTCCAGCAGCCAGCCGGTGTTGAACCAGGCGGGGCCGCGCCAGTAGCGGTGCGGGTCGAAGGCCTCGCCGAGCAGGTCGTAGCTGGGGACCAGGCCGGAGCCGGTGCCGAAGTGCGGGCCGTCCAGTGTGCGGACGAGCGCGGCGGCGATCTCCGGGGGCAGGCCGGGCAGGAGCAGCGGGACCAGCCCGGAGACCCCGCGTTCGGGGATGAGCGAACCGCCCGTGCCGTCCCGCAGGTCCCGGCAGAGGAAGATCTCCTTCTCCGGGTCCCACAGCCGGTCCACCAGCGCCTCCGTCAGCCGTTCCGCCCGCGCGTGCCGGGCCGTGCCGGGCGCGCCCAGTTCCCGCGCGATGCGGGCGAGGGCGTGCTCGGAGGCGATGAGCAGCGCGTTGAAGGCGGGGTCCTCGACGGCGAAGTCCCTGGTCCGGTCGGCGTATCCGGCGTCCCGGTAGTCGGCCGCCAGCCGCACGTACCGCCCGTAGTCCAGGTCCGTCGGCCGGTCCTCGGCGGCGCCGTGGTCCAGGTCGGCGCGCCGGAAGGAGCGGGCCGGGGCGGGCGCGACCCGGGCGAGCGGGGCGTCCCAGCAGGGGCTGTTGTCCATACCCTGTTCCCAGGGGTGCACGACGGACGCCAGCCCGCCTCCGCCCAGGTCGCGCCGGTGCAGCAGGTAGCGGTGCCAGGCGGCGAGCCGCGGGTAGACGCCGGCCAGGAAGCCCCGTGCACGCGACAGGCCCGGGTCGGCGAGGTGCACCAGCCAGGCCGCCAGCGCGTGCACCGGCGGCTGCACGATCCCGGAGGTCTGTACGGTGCGCGGGGCGCCCGCAGCGCGCCCCGCGGTCGAGGAGCGCCAGAAGTCGGGGCTCGGGAAGTACGCGTCGAGGGGCACGGAGGGGTTGAACACAATGTGCGGGATCCGCCCGTCGCCCCACTGGGCGGCCAGCAGCGTCTCCAGCTCCGTCTGCGCGCGCAGCGGCGAGAGGTGCCTGAGACCGATCGCGATGAACGCCGAGTCCCACGACCACTGGTGCGGATACAGGCTCCGGGAGGGCACGGTCGAACTGCCGGTCCAGTTGTCGTCGAGCACCTGTGCGGCTCTGACGTGCAGCGACCGTCGTGCGCCGGCGCTGGGTACGGCGCGGGCGGACGGCGGATCGTATGCAATACCGCGATCGAGCGCATGGGTGGTGAGCTGGGCAGTGCGATCCACTCGGGACTCCCCGAAGACGTCCGGCCGGCCGGGTTTGGCGGTGGCTACCGTAGGGTTACGTCTATTTAACACGCAAAACTCAATATGTAATGCAAGCTTGAGAAACACAAGGGGGTGCGCATGACCGGACGTCCCGGCAGGACCGGCAAGGGCGGCGGGCAGGCGAGCGCCGGAGATCTGCTCGAACTGGTGCGCAACGGGCGGGCCGTGACACGCGGAGCGCTCCAGCAGGCCACCGGGCTCTCCCGTGCGACCGTCGGTCACCGCCTGGACCGGCTGTTCCGCGCCGGCTGGCTGCGCGAGGGCGCCGGCGGCCCGGTCGACTCCCCGCTGGGCGGACGCCCCTCCATCACCCTCGAGTTCGACGACTCCCACGCGGTCGTCCTCGCCGCCGACCTGGAGACCCGGCACGCCCGCGCCGCCGTGCTCACGCTCACCGGCGAGATCCTCGCCGAGCACTCCGGCACGCTGGTCATCCAGGACGGTCCGGACGCCGTGCTCGGCGAACTCGGGCGCTGGTTCGCCGAGTTGCTGGAGAAGGCCGGCCACCGCGCGACGGAGGTGTGCGGGATCGGCCTCGCGGTGCCGGGGCCGGTCGACATGGACACCGGCCGGGTGGTCCAGCCGCCGATCATGCCGGGCTGGGACGGCTACGACATAAGGGGCCGGCTGGCCAGGGCGTTCACGGAGCACACGGGCGGGCCGGCCGTCCCGGTCCTGGTGGACAACGACGCGAACCTGATGGCGTACGGGGAGCAGTGCACGGCATACCCGGACTGCTCCGCGTTCGTCCTGGTCAAGGTCTCGACGGGTATCGGCGCCGGGGTCGTGGTGGACGGCGCGATCTACCGGGGCGTCGACGGCGGCGCCGGGGACATCGGCCACATCCGGGTGGGCGCGGAGGCGCAGTGCCGGTGCGGTTCGTACGGCTGCCTCGCCGCGGTCGCCAGCGGCGGTGCCGTGGCGCGGCGGCTGACGGAGGCGGGGATTCCGGCCTCCTCCGGCTCGGACGTGCGCGACCTGCTCGCCTCGGGCCACCCGGAGGCGGCCGCGCTGGCGCGGGAGGCCGGCCGCATGGTCGGAGACGTGCTGGCGACGGTCGTGACCCTCCTCAACCCGGGCGTCCTGATGATCGCGGGCGATCTCGCGGGCACCCCGTTCCTCACCGGCGTGCGCGAACTGCTCTACCAGCGGGCACTGCCGCGCTCCACCGCTCATCTGGACGTCGTGACGTCGCGGCTGGGGGAGCGGGCCGGGCTGGTCGGGGCCGGGGCAATGGTCGTGGAGTACCTGTACGCGCCGGAGCGGGTCGAGGAGCGGTTGCTCGCGCTGGGCGTGTGACCGGCGCGTTTCCGGCGCGTTCTGGTGTCCGCCCCCGCGTCCGCATGGTGAACTCCGGCGGTCTGTGGCAGCGTGATTCTCGCCACCCTTGATAAGGGTCACGCTCAGATGAGCGGATCATGGGCGACTGCACTTCTCCAAGGGGTGGCACTGGGTGCCACCCCTTGATCGTTCATCGATCGAAATCAGGTGTGCGGTATGGATGCTCAAGTGAGCGGAAAGGTGCGGTGCTGAGCGGTCATGTGTTCAAGAAGTGAAAACACGAGCCGGTCTCCGCTTGCCAAGCTTTGACTTTCGATCCGGTGGCGGACGACTGGTTACGGGCGCATGACACACAAGTAGACGTACCCAGGCGCCTTCGATCTGGGTATGTTCCTGGCCGTCAGGGCAGCCACCGAGTCTTCCAGGGAGTCGAGACCCGTGTCGGAAAACAAAGAACCCCACGCGGCGAAGTTCGTTTACGACTTCACCGAGGGAAACAAGGACCTCAAGGACCTCCTGGGCGGCAAGGGCGCGAACCTCGCCGAGATGACCAACCTGGGGCTCCCCGTTCCCCCGGGCTTCACCATCACGACGGAAGCCTGCAAGGTCTACCTCGACAGCGGCGAGGAGCCGACGGCACTGCGTGACGAGGTGAGTGCGCACCTCGACGCCCTCGAAGAGCGGATGGGCAAGAAGCTCGGCCAGGCCGACGACCCGCTCCTGGTCTCGGTCCGCTCCGGCGCCAAGTTCTCCATGCCCGGCATGATGGACACGGTCCTGAACATCGGCCTCTCCGACAAGTCCGTGCAGGGCCTGGCCAAGCAGGCCGGCGACGACCGCTTCGCGTGGGACTCCTACCGCCGCCTCATCCAGATGTTCGGCAAGACGGTCCTCGGCGTCGACGGCGAGCTCTTCGAGGAGGCGCTGGACGCGGCGAAGGAGGCCAAGCAGGTCACCGTCGACACGGAGCTGGAGGCGGCCGACCTCAAGAAGCTCGTCACCAGGTTCAAGAAGATCGTCAAGGCGGAGGCCGGGCGGGACTTCCCGCAGGACCCGCGCGAGCAAATGGACCTCGCCATCCGCGCGGTCTTCGACTCCTGGAACACCGACCGCGCCAAGCTCTACCGCCGCCAGGAGCGCATCCCCGGCGACCTCGGCACGGCCGTCAACGTCTGCTCCATGGTCTTCGGCAACCTCGGCCCGGATTCGGGTACCGGCGTGGCGTTCACGAGGGACCCCGCCTCCGGCCACCAGGGCGTCTACGGCGACTACCTCCAGAACGCCCAGGGCGAGGACGTGGTCGCGGGCATCCGCAACACGGTCCCGCTGGCCGAGCTGGAGAACATCGACAAGAAGTCGTACGACCAGCTGATGCAGATCATGGAGACGCTGGAGAACCACTACAAGGACCTCTGCGACATCGAGTTCACGATCGAGCGCGGTCAGCTGTGGATGCTCCAGACCCGGGTCGGCAAGCGCACGGCGGGCGCGGCCTTCCGGATCGCGACCCAGCTGGTCGACCAGGGCCTGATCGACGAGACCGAGGCCCTCCAGCGCGTCACGGGCGCCCAGCTCGCCCAGCTGATGTTCCCCCGCTTCGACGAGCAGGCCAAGGCCCAGCAGGTCGGCCGGGGCATCGCCGCCTCGCCGGGCGCGGCGGTCGGCAAGGCGGTCTTCGACTCGTACACCGCGGTGAAGTGGTCCCGCTCGGGCGAGAAGGTCATCCTGGTCCGCCGCGAGACCAACCCCGACGACCTGGACGGCATGATCGCGGCGGAGGGCATCCTCACCTCGCGGGGCGGCAAGACCTCCCACGCGGCCGTGGTCGCCCGCGGCATGGGCAAGACGTGTGTGTGCGGCGCCGAGGATCTCGAGGTCGACACCAAGCGCCGCCGCATGACCGTCCCCGGCGGCCACGTGGTCGAGGAGGGCGACGTCATCTCCATCGACGGCTCCTCCGGCAAGGTCTACCTGGGCGAGGTACCCGTCGTACCCTCCCCGGTCGTCGAGTACTTCGAGGGCCGGATGCACGCGGGCGCCCAGGACGCCGACGAGCTGGTCGAGGCGGTCCACCGCATCATGGCCTTCGCGGACCGCAAGCGCCGGCTGCGGGTGCGCGCCAACGCCGACAACGCCGAGGACGCCCTGCGCGCGCGCCGCTTCGGTGCCCAGGGCATCGGCCTGTGCCGCACCGAGCACATGTTCCTCGGCGACCGCCGCGAACTGGTGGAACGCCTGATCCTGGCGGACACCCAGGAGGACCGAGAGGAGGCCCTGAACGCCCTTCTCCCGCTCCAGAAGAAGGACTTCGTCGAGCTCTTCTCGGCGATGGACGGCCTTCCGGTCACGGTCCGCCTCCTCGACCCGCCGCTGCACGAGTTCCTCCCGGACATCACGGAGCTCTCGGTCCGCGTGGCCCTCGCGGAGTCCCGCCAGGAACCCCACGAGAACGAGCTCCGCCTCCTCCAGGCGGTCCACCGCCTGCACGAGCAGAACCCGATGCTGGGCCTGCGCGGCGTACGCCTCGGCCTGGTCATCCCCGGCCTGTTCACGATGCAGGTCCGTGCCATCGCCGAGGCCGCCGCGGAACGCAAGAACGCCAAGGGCGACCCGCGGGCCGAGATCATGATCCCGCTGGTCGGCACGGTCCAGGAGCTGGAGATCGTCCGCGAGGAGGCCGACCAGGTCATCGCGGAGGTCGAGGCGGCGACGGGCACCAGCCTGAAGCTGTCGATCGGCACGATGATCGAACTCCCGCGGGCCGCCCTGACGGCGGCCCAGATCGCGGAGGCGGCGGAGTTCTTCTCCTTCGGCACGAACGACCTGACCCAGACCGTCTGGGGCTTCAGCCGCGACGACGTCGAGGCCTCCTTCTTCACGGCCTACCTGGAGAAGGGCATCTTCGGCGTCTCCCCCTTCGAGACGATCGACCGGGACGGCGTCGGCTCCCTGGTGGCAGCCGCGGCGAAGGCCGGCCGCGCCACCCGCCCCGACCTGAAACTCGGCGTCTGCGGCGAGCACGGCGGCGACCCGGAGTCCGTCCACTTCTTCCACGAGGTGGGCCTGGACTACGTCTCCTGCAGCCCCTTCCGCATCCCGGTGGCCCGCCTGGAGGCGGGCCGCGCGGCGACCGAGTCGGCGGGCAGCGACCACCGCTGAGGCCCTCACAGGCCTCCCGCGAACCCCGGGTCCGCCGTCCGTCCCCGACCCTCGAGACCGATGGACGGCGGCCCCGGCACGCAAGAAGAGGGGCGGCACCCTGTGCGGGGGTGCCGCCCCTTCGGGCGTGTGGCAAGGGGGTTTGACGACCTGTTAGCGTGCGCGGATGGAAGATCTGAACCCCGTGGCGTGGCCGCCCGAGCCGATCCGGACCGAGCGGCTGGTGCTTCGTGAGTCCGAGGCCCGGGACCGTGCGGCGTTCGTCGAGCTGTTCGCCTCGCCCGAGGTGCACACCTACCTCGGCGGGCCGCGGCCGCGGGACGAGGTCGAGCGCGAGATGTCCGGGGTGCCCGAGCGGCGGTCCGGGAGCTTCGTCGTCGAGCTCGACGGGGCGATGATCGGCCAGATCCTGCTCAGGAGGGTGCCGGGACACGGCCGCCCGGCTGCCGCGGGCAAGGCCGATCTCGGCTACCTGTTCCTGCCGCGGGCGTGGGGACGCGGGTACGCCGCGGAGGCGTGCGCGGCGGCCCTCGGCTGGCTCGCCGGCGCGCTTCCCGGAGAGCCGGTGGTGCTCCACACCCAGACCGCCAACGTCGCCTCGATGCGTCTCGCGGCGAGGCTCGGATTCACCGAGGTGGAGCGGTTCGAGGCCTGGGGCGCCGAGCAGTGGCTCGGCATGCGGTCCCCGGTCGCGTCAGGAGGCGTCCTTTCGCAGTGACGTGATGAGGAGGCCGAGGTCCCCGCGTGCCGTGTACGTACGGATCGGGTCGATGCAGTCGCGTGACTCGACGATCCGGCCGTCCCGGACCCGCATGACGAAGACGCAGGGCACCTTGCTCGTGGCGCCGTCCGGCCTGGTGAACTCGTAGGCGAACTCCGCCACGATCACCTCGGGATCGGCGGTCTCGTGGACGACGACGTCGACGACCCGTCGCCTCGGCAGCGACTCCCGGCCCCCCGGCGGCGGCGTGAAGTGCTCCTGGAGCGCACGCCGGCTCGACAACGGCTCGGACTCCGGCGTCGCCATCGGATGCCGGACGTCGGTGGCCTCGGCGTACAGGCCGGGCAGCTCTTCGACGTTCCCGTCGGCGACGCCGTGGACAAGCCGGAGGAAGACGTCGCGCGGACTCGGTGTCACAGGACCTCCGTGAGGAATGCGCGGGCGGTCAGAGCAGCCCGAGGTCGTCGAGTTCCTTGTACAGGTCGGAGCGCGGGGAACCGGGGCCGGGTTGTGGGGCGTTGCCGCCGGCCGGCGTCCGGGGCGTGATGCCGCCGGTGGCCGCCCGTGGTGCGCGGCGGTCGCGGAAGAGCCAGGCTCCCAGCAGGCCCCCGAGCAGCCCGCCGAGGTGGCCGAGCCAGCTCACGCCGGGGGTGCCGGGTACGGCCACGGTGAGGAGGTAGGCGAAGGACGCGCCCATGACGATCCCGACCAGCGTGTCGATCAGGTGCCGGTCGAAGAGTCCCCGTACGACGACGTAGCCGAAGTACCCGAAGATCAGGCCGCTGGCGCCGACCGTCGCCACGTCCCCGTGCTCGAAGAACCAGACCACCAGGCCGCTGCTCAGCGCGATCAGCAGGGTGAGGCCGAGGAACCGCGCCACTCCCCGGTAGGCGGCGAGGAAGCCGAAGACGAACAGGGGGCCGGAGTTGCTCTCGATGTGCGCCCAGCTCCAGTGCAGCAGCGGCGCGACCAGGATGTCGGGCAGGGTGCCGACGTCGCCGGAGACCACCGCGTAGTCCCGGGAGAGGGCGTAGTGGTCGGAGAAGTTGGCCAGTTGCACCAGCCAGACGACCGCGAGCAGGCCGAACATCACGAAGAACGCCTTCCGCGCCTCCGCGATCATCTGCTCGGGGCTCATCGGTACCGGTACCGGCCGGTCCCTCTTCGGGTCCTTCTTCGGCGTGCCCACGGCAGGCTCCCCCCTCGAACGCCGTCGCGTCCCCACCACGGCGAACTCTACGACAGCCCGCCGACGGGCGCCGAGGCCCGGCTACCCGGGCGGTTCCGCCCACAGGTCCGCCGGTACCACGCCCACGGAGCGGCCGTGCGCGTCCAGGAGGCGGCCGAGGAGCTTGTCCTGGCGCAGGGTGACGACCCGGTCCGCGATGTCGAGGGTCGGGTGGGCCGTCGCCAACTGGGTCTCCAGGCGGAGGATGTCGCTGACCGAGTGCAGGCTGGCCTGGAGGACGAGGTTCTGCGGGCCGCTGACGGCGGCGCAGTTGCGGGTCTCGGGGAGGCGGATGAGGGACTGGCCGACCCCGGGGAGGTCGGCGGGCGGCACCCTGGCCCAGAAGGTGACGGCGACCGGCCAGCCGCCGAGGGGGCGGGCGAAGTCGCAGCGGAAGCGGAGCAGGCCGCGGCGGATGAGGGCCTCGACGCGGCGTTTGGCGGTGGAGAGACTGACGCCGAGGTCCCGTGCCAGGGACTGGTAGGGCGCGCGGCCGTCGTGGGCGAGGCGGAGGGCGAGGGCGCGGTCGAAGGAGGTGAGCTGCCGGTGGGCTGTCTGCCGCGCGGCGGGAGCGGGTGTCCGCGCCGTCAGCCGGGCGCGCTGGGCCGGGGCCAGGGCGGCGATGCGCCAGTGGCCGCCCTCGGTGAACATGTGGGTGACGATCCGGGACCGTACGGCGGTGATGCCCGGCAGCCGGGGCAGCAGGTCGAGGGTGTAGCGGGACAGGGCCGGCAGGTCGCGGGTGGCGACCGTGGCGAGGATGTCGTGGCCCGAAGCCGTCCGCTCGATCGTCACCATGTGCGGGTGGGCGCCCAGGGCCCCGGCGACCCGCGCCGTGGTTCCCGGAGCGCAGTCGATCACGACGTACGCCACACAGATCTGCTCCAGCAGGCGCGGGCCGGGCGAGAACCCGACCCAGGCCGTGCCCTGCGCGGACAGGCGGTGGAAGCGGCGGGCCACCGTGACCGGGTCGACGCCCAGGGCGTGTCCCAGTTCGGTCCAGGAGGCGCGCGGGCTCAGCTGCAGCGCGTTGATCAGCGCCAGCTCGTCCTCGCTCAGCAGGGCCGGTACGCCCGCACTGGTGGCAGTATCCTGCGCTCTCTCGTCGTCCGAGCCGGAATCCTGCGTTTCGAAGCCGGTGTGCGCCACTCTCCCATGATGGACCCCAGGGACCCGTACCCCGCGGGCGCAGTCGTGAAGAAGGGCGGGAACATGGCGTTCGCCGACTACCAGAACGAGATCTACCTCGACGGGCTGCGCGGAGTGGTGCCGCGGTTCCCGATGTCGTACGACGATCTGGAGCCGCTGGCCCTGGCCGCGATGCCCCCTGCGGTGCGGTCGTACGTCGCAGGCGGCGCCGGTGACGAGCGGACGCAGCGGGCCAACGTCGGCGCGTTCGACCGCTGGGGGCTGGTGCCGCGCATGCTGGTGGGGGCCACGGAGCGGGACCTGTCCGTCGAGCTGTTCGGGATGCGGCTGCCCTCGCCGCTGTTCATGGCCCCGGTCGGGGTGATCGGGCTGTGCGCGCAGGACGGTCACGGTGACCTCGCCGTCGCCCGCGCCGCGGCCCGTACCGGCGTACCGATGGTCGCCTCCACGCTGACCGTCGACCCGATGGAGCAGGTGGCCGCCGAGTTCGGTGACACCCCGGGGTTCTTCCAGCTCTACACCCCCACCGACCGCGAACTGGCCGAGAGTCTGGTGCACCGGGCCGAGAAGGCCGGCTTCAAGGGGATCGTGGTCACCCTCGACACCTGGATCACGGGCTGGCGGCCCCGCGACCTGAGCACCAGCAACTTCCCGCAGCTGCGCGGGAACTGCCTGGCCAACTACACGGGCGACCCCGTCTTCCGCGCCCGCCTCGGCAAGAACCCCGAGGACGACCCGCAGGCCGCCGTCGCGCTCTGGGCGGGGATCTTCGGCAACCCGCTCACCTGGGACGACCTGCCCTGGCTGCGGTCGATCACCGATCTGCCGCTGATCCTCAAGGGCCTCTGCCATCCCGAGGACGTCCGCCGGGCCAGGGACGCCGGCGTGGACGGCGTCTACTGCTCCAACCACGGCGGCCGCCAGGCCAACGGCGGCCTGCCCGCCCTCGACGTGCTGCCGGAGGTGGTCGAGGCCGCCGACGGCCTGCCCGTCCTGTTCGACTCCGGTGTCCGCACGGGTGCCGACATCGTCAAGGCGGTCGCGCTGGGCGCCACCGCCGTGGGCGTCGGCCGTCCCTACGCGTACGGCCTCGCAGGCGGCGGTGAGCCCGGCCTCGTCCACGTCCTGCGGGCGCTGCTCGCCGAGGCCGACCTGATCATGGCCGTCGACGGCTACCCGACCCTCGCCGACCTCACCCCCAAGGCGCTGCGGCGCGTCGTCTGACCGGCACCGCGGCCGCTACGACAGGCCGTCGGCAGCCGGCCCTGCGATGAACAGAATCAATGAAACGTGTACACCATGCCCCTTAGGTAGGGTGCGCAGATGACCGCGCCCCGAGGGGACACCCGCCGCCGCGAGCAGGTGCTCGCGGCGGCGCTGACCGTTTTCGCCACGTTCGGCTATCGCAGGACGTCGATGGACGCGGTGGCCCGGGCCGCCGACATCTCCCGCCCCGGCCTGTACTTCCTCTTCTCCGGCAAGGAGGAGCTGTTCCGCGAGACCGTGCGGCAGGAGCTGGACCGGGCGCTGGCGGACGTCCGCACGGCACTGGACGCACCCGGCGCCGACCTCGACACCCGTCTGGTGGCCGCGCTCGACGCGAGCCTCGGCCGGTACGTCGGCACGCACCTCAACGAGGGCGTCGACGACCTGCTGGAGCACGGGACCGCGCAGCTCCACGACCTCTACGACGACCACCGGGACGCCTTCCTCGACACGCTCGCGAAGGCGATCGCCGACTCCGGCCGGCCCGTCCCCGGCACCGTCACACCGCGGCAGATCGCCGAGGTCCTGCAGGCGGCCGGAGAGGGCTGGAAACACCGGGTCGCCGACCGCACGGAGTTCGTGCGCAGGCTGGGCGTGGCGGTGGGGGTGGCGTTGCGGCCGTAGGGCCGCCTGGGCCTCAGGCGGCGGCCGGAGCGGTGAGCAGGTCGGCGGAGAGCCGCCACAGGAGGGCCGCGTGGTCGGGATCCAGGGCGTGGGCGGCGACCCCCCGGCGGACGCCGGGCCGGTGGGGGCCGGCCTCGTCGCAGTCCTCGAAGTACCGGCCGGTCACGCCCTCGACCAGGGGGGAGGCGGCGAGCAGCACCGACGTGGCGGCGCCCTGCTCGATGTCCTTCCACGACACGTCGGTGCTGGTGGCGCCGAACGAGGCCGGGCTGTTGGAGATGTCCCCGATGTGGCGGCCGAGCCGGGTGCTGGTGATACGGCCGGGGTTGAGGGCGTTGACGGTGATCAGGTCCGGGGCCCAGCGGCGGGCCGCTTCGACGGTGAACAGGACGTTCGCCGTCTTGGACTGGCTGTAGGCCGCCCACGGGTCGTAGGGGCGCCGCTCGAAGCCGATGTCGTCGAAGTCGATGTCGCCGTTGACGTGGCCGACCGAGCTGACCGCGACGACGCGCGCGCCGTGGGCCGAGGCGAGGGCCCCGTGCAAGCCGGTGGCGAGGGCGAAGTGGCCGAGGTGGTTGGTGGCGAACTGCATCTCCCAGCCCTCCCGCGTCCGCTGCAGCGGCGTGGCCATGACCCCGGCGTTGAGCACGAGGATGTGCAGCGGGCCCTGCCAGGCGTCGGTGAAGGCGCGCACGGAGCGCTGGTCGGCGAGGTCGAGGAGGGCGGCGCGTACGCTGCCCGGTCCGCTCGCAGGGGCGATCTCCTCGGCGGCCCGGATGCCTGCCGCCAGGTCGCGGACGCCGATGGTGACCTCGGCGCCGGCGGCACCGAGGACGCGGGCGGTCTCGCGTCCGATGCCGGAGGCGCCGCCGGTGACGACGGCACGCCTGCCGCTGAGGTCGACGCCCGAGAGCACCTCGGCGGCGGTGCTCAGGGCTCCGAAGGGGGTGGTGAAGAGGGGGCGGGACATGAGGTTCTCCAGGCGGGTGGTGGGAGGGGACTCGTGCGGGCGCGGCCGGTGGCGTGTGGGCAGGGGCCGTCGTACCCTCGTATCCGGAACTGGTTCCGGTTCGCGCTTCGACGGTAAGCGGAACTGGTTCCGGTTGCAAGCGGCGGTGACGAGGAGGGGTCTGGGTTGAGCGGCACCGACGGGGTCGCGGCGGCGTCCCGCAGGCCGTTGCGCGCGGACGCGCAGCGCAACGAGGACCGGCTGCTGGAGGCGGCGGCAGCGGCGTTCGCCCGGGAGGGGGCGGGCGCCTCGGTCAAGGACATCGCCGGCCGGGCGGGCGTCGGCGTCGGCACGCTCTATCGCCGGTTCCCGTCGAAGGAGCTGCTCATCGAGGCGGTCTACCGGCACGAGGTGCAGCGCCTGTGCGAGGCGGCGGACGAACTGGCGGCCGCGCTGCCGGCGGTGGAGGCGCTGCGGACGTGGATGGAGCGCTTCATCGACTTCATGGCGGCGAAGCAGGGGATGGCCGACGCGTTGCGGGTGATCCTGACCGACGAGAGCGAGAAACTGCACACCCGGACGCTCCTGGTCGATGCGATCGCCCGCCTGCTGGGCGCGGCGGAGGGGACGCCGGTGGCGCGGCCGGGGGTGGACGCGCGTGATGTGCTGATGGCGCTCGGGGGTATCAGCCTGATGGCGGCGCACGAGGGACAGCGCGAACTGGCCCTCCGGCTCATCGACCTGCTGTTGCGCGGGGTCGTGAGGGGTTGACGGCGCCCGCCTCGGGCAAGGCCGGGGAAACCGTGTTGAGGGGCCGGGCCGTCCTGCGGAAGGCTCCGCGGTCATGGAGTTCTTCTGTTACCACCGTGACCGTGCCGGCTCTGTCGCGTTGCGTACGGAGCTGGTGGAGGACCACTGGGCGTACATGGACGGCTACGCGGCCGGGCTGATCGCCCGGGGGCCGACGTTCGCGGCCGACGCCGAGGTGCCGAGCGGGAGTGTGCACGTCGTCGACCTGCCCGGACCCGCCGCCGCCCGCGCGTTCGCCTTCGACGAGCCCAACTACCAGGCCGGCGTGTACCGGGACGTGCTGCTGCGGCGGTGGCGCAACCTGCTGGGGCGCACCATGTGGGAGTTCCCCGGCGGCCGGAGCGACGGCAACCGGTACCTGGTGCTCGGCCTGGGCCCGGCGCACGACGGCACCGACGGCACCCTCCCCGGCCCCGGCGGCCTGCCGGCCGGCACCGGCCACGACGACCTGATCGCCTTCGGCCCGCTGCTGTCCGACGACGGCACCACCTGGATCGGCACGGCGGCGCTGGTCCGGGCCACGGACCGGGACGAGGCGCTGGGGGTGCTGGCGCCGGTGCGGTACGCGGACGTCGAGGTGCACGACTGGGAGTTCGGCGGGCGGCGGTGACGGGAGAGCGAGCCGAGGGGCGACCGCCTCCGGCTAGACGGCCAGTGCCTCCGCCAGTCTGTCGGCGCACTGGGTGATGCGGTCGAGCCGGGGGCCCGACCGTGCGATGCGGAAGCCGTGCCGGCGGCCCCAGAACGCCGCCTGGACGGCGTGCAACTGGGCCCAGCGGCGCACGCGTTCGCGGTCGAGCTCCGCGGCCTCGGCGAACACGTCCAGGAGGCGGCGCGCGGTCTTCGGGAGGTCGTCGGACTGCATGAGGTTCAGCGCGCGGGACTTGAGGAGGGTGCCGCCGTCGTACGCCGGGTCCCCCGCACAGCCCTTCGGGTCGACCGCCAGCCACGGTTCCCGGTCCGCCCGCAGGATGTTGCGTGCGTGCAGGTCGCCGTGGACGAGGGTGTCCGGCTGGGCCCGGCCCAGTTCGCGGGTGGTGGCGACGGCCGCCTCCAGCGCGCGGGGCGGCAGTGCGTGGGGCAGTTCGGCGGCGTTCTCGCGCAGCTCCGCCGCCCATCCGTCGGCGCGGTCCCGCAGCCGGGGCAGGCCCGGTGGTGCCGGGACGGCGAGGCGGTGGTTCAGGCGGCCCGCGATCGTCATCACCGTCTCGTCGTCGGGCTCCAGCGCCGCCAGCGTCGACACGTGGGCCCGCTCCAGGAGGAGGGCGAAGCGGGCGTCGTCGCGCCGGTGGAGGAGGACCGCGCCACGGCCCGCCCACGCCTCGAACGCGTCCGGCTCGTGGACGTTGCCGGGGTGGGGGAAGGACACCTTGACGACGCAGGGGCGGCCCGAGGACCGCAGGCGGACCGGGACGATCACGCCCACACCGCCGTGCGTCACCTCGCCGTCGGGCACGCAGTCCCAGCGCCGCAGCAGGTCCTCGACCGTCTCCGGGAGTCCGGCGATCCAGGCCGCTCCGCGGTCACCCTCGCGGTCGATCGTGCCCCGTACCAGTGCCTCCGGAATGCCGATCATCCTGGCACCCTACGCGGCCCAGGGGTACGGCGTGCGGCGTACGGCCGCGTCCGGTGCCGTCCCGCGCCCCGCGCTCGTAGGCTGGCAGCACCACGGACCCCACCTGTGAAGGGCGCCCCCATGAGCAGCGGCTGGAGCAGCGGCGACATCCCGGACCTCGCCGGGCGCGTCGCCGTCGTCACCGGGGCCAACAGCGGGCTCGGGTACGTCACCGCCCGGGAGCTGGCGCGCAAGGGCGCGCGGGTCGTGCTCGCCTGCCGGAACGAGCGGCGGGGGAACGCGGCGGGGGACCGGATGGCCACCGAAGTACCCGACGCCCACATCGAGTTCGGGCGGCTCGATCTCGGGGATCTGGCGTCCGTACGGGACTTCGCCGCCTCGTTCCGGTACGACCGGCTCGATCTCCTCGTCAACAACGCCGGGGTGATGGCACCGCCGTACGGGACCACCGCGGACGGGTTCGAGACGCAGTTCGGCGTCAACCACCTCGGGCACTTCGCGCTCACCGGACTGCTCCTGCCCGTCCTGCTGCGCACCCCCGGCGCCCGTGTCGTCACCGTCTCCAGCATGATGCACGTCCTGGCCAACGTGGACCTCGGCGACCTCGACAGCCGGCGGCGCTACCGGCGCTGGGTCGCGTACGGGCGGTCCAAGAGCGCCAACCTGCTCTTCGTCCACGAACTCGCCCGGCGCGCCGACGCCGCCCGCGGCCCCGGCCTGGTCGCCGCCGCCGCGCACCCCGGCTACGCCGCCACCAACCTGCAGACCGCCGGACCCCGCGCCGAGGGGCGGCGCGCCGCCGAGCGGGCGATGACGGCCGCGAACCTCGTGTTCGCCCAGTCCGCCGAGGCCGGGGCCCTGCCCACGCTGTACGCGGCCACCGCCCCCGGCGTACGGTCCGACTCCTTCACCGGTCCGGCCGTCGCGATGTGGCGCGGGGCGCCGGCCCCCTCCTGGCGGGCGCCCTGGACCCGCGACGACACCATGGCCAGGCGGCTCTGGGACGCCTCGGAGCGGCTCACCGGGGTGTCCTACGACGCCGTCCTGAAGGGGGCGTGAGCGGGGCGGGACCTACGCGGCCCGTACCTCGTACGCCGTCACCCGTACCGTCTCGTCGTCCAGGCACGCGCCGGTCTCCAGGTCGAACCGCTGCTTGAGGAGCGGGGAGGCCACGAACGGGCGGCCCTGGTGGGTGCCGGTCAGGCCGCGGGAGAGGACCGCCGCGCCGCCGAACGGGTCGCGGTTGTCGATGGCGTAGAGGCGGCCGGCGCGGTCGCGGAAGACGGCGGCCTGGTGGCCGTCCGGGAGGAGTACGGCCACGCCCCGGCCGGGCGTGAGCAGGCTCAGGTCGCAGACCGTGAGCCAGGCGTCGGCCAGCTGGAGCTGGACCTTCAGGTCGGTGGTCTCGGGGGCCAGGGTCATCGCTGGGCGCTTCCTTCCAGAACGGTCGCCGTGCCGTCCGCGCGGCGCAGGCCGATGGACAGCAGGGGCAGGTCGGGCTTCATCTGGTCCCGCTCGGGCACGAAGCCGACGACCGGGTCGGGGGTGTCGGGGGCGTTGACGAAGGACACGAACCGGGCGAGCTTCTCCGGGTTGTCGATGGTGGTCGCCCACTCGTCCGCGTAGCCGGACACGTGTGCCGCCATCAGGGACTCCAGCTCCTCGCAGATGCCCAGGGAGTCCTCGACCACCACGTCACGGACGTGGTCCAGGCCGCCCGGGATCCGCTCCAGCCAGGTCGACGTGCGCTCCAGGCGGTCGGCCGTACGGATGTAGAACATCAGGAAACGGTCGATCAGCCGGACCAGTTCGGCGTCGGTGAGGTCCTGGGCGAGCAGGTCCGCGTGGCGTGGGGTGGCGCCGCCGTTGCCGCCGACGTACAGGTTCCAGCCGTTGGCGGTGGCGATGACGCCGAAGTCCTTCGACTGGGCCTCCGCGCACTCGCGGGCGCAGCCGGAGACGGCGGACTTGAGCTTGTGCGGCGACCTGAGCCCCCGGTAGCGCAGCTCCAGGTCGATCGCCATCCGGACCGAGTCCTGGACGCCGTAACGGCACCAGGTCGACCCCACACAGGACTTGACGGTCCGCAGCGCCTTTCCGTACGCGTGGCCCGACTCGAAACCGGCGTCCACCAACCGCGTCCAGATCAGCGGGAGTTGCTCAACGCGCGCGCCGAACATGTCGATCCGCTGGCCGCCGGTGATCTTCGTGTAGAGGCCGAAGTCGCGGGCGATCTCGCCGATCGTGATCAGGCCCTCGGGGGTGATCTCGCCGCCGGGGATGCGCGGGACGACCGAATAGGACCCGTTCTTCTGGAGGTTGGCGAGGAAGTGGTCGTTGCTGTCCTGGAGCGCCGCCTGCTCGCCGTCCAGGACGTAACCGCTCGCACCGATCGTCGGGGCGAGGGACGCGATGACCGACGCCACCGCCGGCTTGCAGACCTCGCAGCCGTCGCCGCCCCGGGCACCCTCCCGGCCGTACCGGTCGAGCAGGTCCTGGTAGGTGTTGATGCGCAGTGCCAGGACGATCTCGTACAGCTCCTCGCGGGTCTGCGCGAAACAGCCGCACAGGCCCTTGTCGACCTCGACGCCGGACGCCTCCAGCTCGGCGGTGACCAGCTGACCGAGGACCTTGACGCAACTGCCGCACGTCGTACCGGCCTTGGTGCACTTCTTCACCTCGGGCACGGTGCTGCAGCCGTGCTCCGTGACCGCGCCGCGGATCGTGACCTTGCGGACGTTGTTGCAGGAGCAGATGACCGCGTCGTCGGGCAGCGCGGCCGGGCCGAGCCGGACGGACTCACCGGCACCGGCCGGCAGCACCAGGGACTCGGGCGGGACCGGCGGTACCGAACCGGTGAAGGCCTTCAGGGTGCCGTACGCGTCCGCGTCTCCGACCAGGATGCCGCCGAGCAGGGTGCCGTCCCGGCCGATGACCAGCTTCTTGTACAGGCCCGAACGGGAGTCGGAGTACACGACGTCCAGGCAGTCCTCGGCCGTGCCGTGCGCGTCGCCGAAGGAGGCCACGTCCACGCCGAGCAGCTTCAGCTTGGTGGACAGGTCGGCGCCGGTGAAGGTCAGCTGCTCGGCCTCGTCGGCGGCGAGGGCCGCCGCCGCGGTCTCGGCCTGCTCGTAGCCCGGCGCCACCAGCCCGTACACCCGGCCGTCCGCCGCCAGCGCGCACTCGCCGATCGCGAACACGTGCGGGTCGCCGACGGTACGGCACTGCTCGTCGACCGTGATGCCGCCGCGCTCGCCGACCGTCAGACCGCAGTCGCGGGCGAGTTGGTCCCGCGGCCGGACACCGGCGCTGAACACCACCAGGTCGGTGGCGAGTTCGGAACCGTCGGACAGCCTCATCCCGGTCACGGCACCCGCGGAGTCGACCACGATCTCCTGCGTGCCGACGCCGGTGTGGACCGTCAGACCCATCTCCTCGATGGTGCGCAGCAGGGCCGCGCCACCGCCCTCGTCCACCTGCACCGGCATCAGCCGCGGCGCGAACTCCACGATGTGGGAGGTGAGTCCGAGCCCCTTCAGCGCCCCGGCCGCCTCCAGCCCCAGCAGCCCGCCGCCGACCACCGCGCCCACGGTCGCCCTCGACTTCGCGTACTCCTCGATCGCGAGCAGGTCCTCGATGGTGCGGTAGACGAAGCAGCCCGTCGCGTCCTTGTGGGGGACAGGAGGCACGAACGGGTAGGAGCCGGTGGCGAGTACGAGCGTGTCGTACGTAAAGGTCCTGCCGGACCCGGCCGTCACGGTCCTCGCCGTGCGGTCGATCGTCTCCGCCGGGTCGCCCACGTACAGCTCGATGCCGTGTGCGTCGATGAACTCCATGTCGGTCATGGAGAGTTCGTCGGGGGTCCGGCCCGAGAAGTACGAGGTGAGGGCGACGCGGTCGTAGGCGGGGCGCGGCTCCTCGCACAGCACGACCACGCGGTGCGTGGCGGTCAGGCCGCGCTCGGCGAGCGCCTCGAGGAAACGCTGACCGACCATGCCGTGGCCGACGAGCACGATCGTGGGGGTGGCCCCGGGGGTGGTGGTCATCAGGAGCCTCCGTCGTTGGGGAGCGGGTGGAGCAGGGGGCGACCGCGCTCGGAGGGCACGCCCGTCCGCAGCACGCCTTCCGGCTGCACGTGGTCCGACATGTCGTATGCGATCGCGGTGCCGTCCGCGCGGCCGGCGGTCCGGGCGGCGCGGACGGAGCCGGGCACCTGGGCCTCGGCCGGGCCGCCGCAGGTGGGGCGGGCGGTCACCTCGGAAGCGCGGCGGGGCGACCCGGGCGTCACGGGGGCGCCGAGCTCGCCGGGCCACCGGGCGGGACGGGCGCCCGTGCGGCCGGCGCCGATCACCACCACACGCGTATTCGAGGTCATACCCAGGAGCGTGCGGCGCCGACGTTACCCGGCCGCATCACCGCTGTTTCCCGTGAGGAACGCTGCCCTCTTCGGGGGCGGGAGGTGGGTGTGAGGGGTCCGGGGGAGGGACGGCGGGGACTGTGAGGTGGCGGAAACGCGGGGCGGCGGTCGGCCTGCGCCGCAGGTGGGCGGTGGTGGGGGCGGCGGCGGTGCGCTGGTGGGGCGGTGGGGTGGCGACGGGGCCGGTTTCGCGGGGCAGAGGTTGTGTACGTCGTCCCCGGACCGCGGTCGGTCACCGCCCGCCCGTCACCGACTGCCGGCCGGCGGCTGTCCGTCACCGACTGCAGGTGAACGGCTGCCGGTCAGCGGTTGCCCGTCATCGGCTGCCCGTCACCGGCTGCTCGTCAGGTGGGCGAAGACGACGACGTTCCCCTGGTACCCGGTGGTGCGCGAGTAGCCGCCGCCGCAGGTGATGACCCGGAGTTCGGGGCGTTTCGCGGCGCCGTACACCTTCTCGTCGGGGAAGTCGCGGGCCTGGTAGACCTCGACCGCGTCGACGCTGAACACGGCGACGCTCCTGTCCTGCCGGTCCACCTCGATGGTCGCGCCGCGCCTGAGGGCGCCGAGGTCGTAGAAGACGGCGGGGCCCTCGGTGTTGTCGACGTGCCCGGCGACGATGGCGGTGCCGGTCTCGCCGGGGGTGGTTCCGGCCTCGTACCAGCCGGCGAGGTTCTTGTTCCCGGCGGGCGGGACGTCGAGGCTGCCCGAGGGGGTGAGGGCGAGGCCCATGAGGGGGGCGTTCACACGGATGGCGGGGATGCGGATGCGGGTGGCCGGGGAGGGCGGCAGCGCGGGGGCTTCGAGGGCTTCCTCGCCGGGGTCGGGGCGGCCCTCGGCGGCGGACGGCTGGGGCGGCGCGGTGTGCGGTCCGATGCCGGGGCCCATCAGCCAGACGCCGGAGCCGAGGGCTATGACGGTCACGGCGGCTATCGCGGTGTCCCCGATCCTGCGCATGCGAACCCCTCTCCCTGAGGGACGAACGTGACCCCCTCCCCCTCCGGGCCGCGAGGGGCGTCGGACCCGGAGGGGGTGGGATGTGCGGTACCGGCGGACGGACAGCGGAGGGTGTCCGTCAGATCACATCGCCTCTCGCCCGGCGATGCAGGAGCCAGGTACCGCCCGCGGCGGCGACGGCCAGAGCCGCCACGCCTGCCGCGGTCTGCACGGGGTCGGAGCCAAGGGCACCACCGACCCCCGTCTTCACACTGCCGTGGGGCTGCACCTGCTGCCCCGCGGCCGGCGCCAGTGCCACCACCAGGTCCCCGGTCACCTGCCGGTTCCCCTCGGCGCACTTCGCGACGATCTCGTACGTCCCCGGTTGCGCGCTCGGCGGCACCTGGAACTGCCCGATCGCCTCGCCTTCGTGCGTGCTCGGCGCAAGGGTGAACGTGCCGGCGCCGACCGAGCCGGCGTCCCCGACCGCCGTTCCCTTCTCACCGCAGGCAGCCGTGTTCACGGTGACCTGGGCGCCTGCCGCCGCGGTCGACGGGTACACGTCGAGGCTGCCGGTGCCGCCACCGTACGCCGGCGCGACGGCGAGTCCGGCCGTGGCCGCGGCCAGCGCGGTCCCGGTCACCAGACGGGCGGTGCGTCGCATGGTGCTCCCTCGGTCGAGGTCGTCCACTCCCTTGCTCTACCGAGGTAAAAGCCAACCGCCCGGCCGCGCTCCCTGAGGCGCCGTCAGTTTTGGGATGAACGGGTGTCACGGCGGGGGGTCGGGAGCCCCGTTGAGGGGGAATTCGGGCAGGTCAAGGGGGTTGAGCGGGTGCCGGTATGAAGAACACACGAATGGTGGGGGGTGGGGGGAGTGAACGGGTGACCCTCTCCGGGGGCGGGCGGCCGGGCCGGGCGCCCGAATGTCGGATGCATGCCCGAAGGCGAGTGAGTCTGACGTCCGGGCCGTATCCGCGGCGCTACGGCATCCCCTGCCCGCCCTCCGGCACCGTCCGGATCGCCGCGATGTCGAACTGCAGCCGCACCGTCTCGCTCACCATCGCCCCGCCCTCCGCCAGGCGGGAGTTGTAGGCCAGTCCCCAGTCCATGCGGTTGATGGTGGTGGTGCCGTCGAAGCCGACGCGCTGGTAGCCGAAGGGGTCCGTGACGTTGCCGATGTAGGTGAGTTCCAGGTCCACCGGGCGGGTCGTGCTCTTGATGGTCAGGTCGCCGGTCATGACGTAGACGTCCGGCGCTTTCAGGCGTACCGCCGTGCTCTGGAAACGCATCCGCGGGTGGGTCGCGGCGTCCAGGAAGTCGCGGCCGACCAAATGGGCGTCCCGTTGCTCCACGCCCGTGTCGACGCTCGCCGTGGACAGGATGATCTCCGCCTGGGAGCGGGAGGGGTCGCGGCCGTCGAAGTAGAGGCGGCTCTTGTACTCGGTGAAGGCCCCGCGGACCGTCGTCACCATCGCGTGCCGGACCGAGAAACCGATTCTGCTGTGGGCCGGGTCGATGATCCACTCGCCGGTGAGGGCGGCGAGGGCGGGGTCCAGGAGGGTGGGGGCCGCGGTGGGGGTCGCAGCCGGACGTGGGGGGAGCGTGGGGGTGCGCCGGGAGGTGTGGGGGCGGCTGAACAAGTTCATGATTTATCTAGTTAGTCGACTCGGGGAATTGCCGCAAGTGGCCTTCCGGGCAATGGAGTTCGGAAAACCGGCGGTGCGTCACCGAAACTGCACATCATCGCCATCGGATCCACTCGGGGAGCATTGTGAGAGGGTCCGGCATTCCGGAATTCCGTGATTCCTTGAATTGCGCTGTTCCCCGTTGTCTGGGGTGTATGTGACGGCCGCCCCGGTTCGTTCGCCGGGGCGGACGCCTCACCTCGATGCGCCGTGCCTCAGTTCACGTTCACCGCGCTCCACGCCGCCGCCACCGCGTTGTACTCCGTGCTGCCGTTGCCGTACAGGTCCTTCGCCGCGTTGAGGGTTGCCGTGCGGGCGCCCGCGTAGTTCGTCGAGGACGTCATGTAGACCGTCAGGGCGCGGTACCAGATGGCCCCCAGCTTGTCCCTCCCGATCCCCGTCACCGTCGAGCCGTTGTACGTCGGGGAGTTGTAGCTCACGCCGTTGATGGTCTTCGCGCCGCTGCCCTCTGCGAGCAGGTAGGCGAAGTGGTTCGCGACACCGGAGGAGTAGTGGACGTCCAGATTGCCCACCGACGAACTCCAGTAGTCCGCCGAACTCCCGTCCTTCGACGGCTGGTCCATGTACCGCAGTGCCGTCTTCCCGAAGCCGGAGCGGACGATCTTCTCGCCGATCAGGTAGTCGCCGGGGTCGGAGGAGTTGTCGGCGTACCACTCCACCAGCGTGCCGAGGATGTCGGAGGTCGCCTCGTTCAGGCCGCCGGACTCGCCGGAGTACGTCAGCGCGGCCGTCTTGCTGGTGACGCCGTGCGTCATCTCGTGGCCCGCCACGTCCAGCGCCACCAGCGGGCCGAAGGTCGTCCCGTCACCGTCGCCGTACGTCATGCAGAAGCAACTGTCGTCCCAGAAGGCGTTGTTGTAGCTGTTGCCGTAGTGGACGCGGTTGTACGAGCCCTTGCCGTCGCCGGCGATGCCGTTGCGGCCGTGGACGTTCTTGTAGTAGTCCCAGGTCTCGTTGGTGCCGTACTGGGCGTCGACCGCGGCCGAGGAGCGGTCCGACGTGGCGCCCGTGCCCCAGTGGTTGTCGGCGTCCGTGAACACCGTCGACGGCGCCCGGCTGATGCAGATGCCGAAGATGCACAGGTCCGTCTTGTTCGCCGCGTCGCCCGTGTACGTGTTGCCGCGCGTCGGGTCCGTGAGGTTGTACGTCGAGCCGGACTGCGTCGTCTCCAGCGGGACCGTGCCGCTGTACAGCGACTTGCCGTCGCCGGTCGCCGTCTCGATGCTGTCCCAGGCGTCGATCTGGGCGCCGGTGCGGGCGTCCGTCAGCACCGTGCGGGCGACCGGGTTGCCGAGCGAGTCCTTGCCGACGGCGTTGGTGCGCCAGGCCAGCCTCGGGGTGCCGTGCAGGGCGTCGACGACCAGCTGCGGCTTGGCCTGCACCTGCTTCAGCGCGTCGCCGAGGTTCGCCGCCCGCAGCGCGTTCACCGCGAGGTCGGCGGCCTTCGGGGCGGAGACGTCCGGGACGATCGACGCCAGGGATATCCGGCTCCGGGTCGCCCGGTCGGCGCTGCGGTAGGCGCCGTCCGACTTGAGGTGGACGACGAAGTCGCCGCCCAGGACGGGGAGTCGGCGGTACGTGCGGTCGTAACGGACGTGCTGTGTGCCGTTCCCGTCCACGATCACGTCGCGGACCGAGGTGCCCTCGGCGGACGTGAGGCCGAGGGCGGCGGCGTGCTGGACGAGTGCCTGTGCCGCGTTGGCGAGCGCGGTGGCCCGGGTCGGTCTGGCGTCCGCGTGGGCGGCGGGGGAGAGCGCGGCGGCCAGCAGGGTCGCGGTGGTGGCGGCGACGCCGGCCGTGGCGAGACGGGAGGCTCGGGTGTTCCGTGTCCGGCTCATCGGTCTCCTTGGAGATGCGCCTCGAAGGCGTGGGGGTGGCGCTGATGACGACTGAGATTCAAGAGGCCATGACATGTCATGTCCATAGCGCCTCCATGGAGATGTGTGTGGAGGTCGGGAGGGTGCAGAATCCTTTCTGTGACCGCCCGGAACCCCCACCGCCTCCCGTTCTTCGTCTACGGCACGCTCCGCCCGGGCGAGGTCAACCACGACGCGTACCTGCGGGGACGGACAAGGACCGAGGAACCCGGCCGCCTCGACGGCGCGGTGCTCTACGACGGGCCCGGCTACCCCTACGTCGTCGAGGAGCCCGGACCGGCGGCGGTGCGCGGCGAACTCGTCACCGCGCGCCCGGAGTCGTACGACCGGCTCCTTCTCGAACTCGACGAGTTGGAGGAGTGCGTGCCGCAGGACCCGGCGAGCCTGTACGTACGCGTCGCGCGGGACGTCGTACGGCTGCGGGACGGGGCCGCGGTCCGGGCCTGGGTGTACGTCGCCGGGCCCGCCGTGGCCGAGAGACTGCGCACCGACGGGCGGCGCATCGACGGCGGCGACTGGCTGGGCCACGGCTGACCGGGGGCTGCCCCCGGAGACCTCGACGCCCGCCCGGTTGGCAGGGGCGACAGGGCCACCCCGAACCGCGGGGCGCGGTACGGGCGGCGGGCGGGCGTCGAGGCGGCCTCCACGTCGACCAGCGTGCGTCCGGTGTGTTACGTCCCGTGACGGACCCGTGTTGCCACGCCGAAACGGTCAACTCCCCCCGGTATCCCTGCCATCGTGAGAACCGATACCGGGCCGCCGGCGTCGGCACCGCCCCACCCGGGGCCGACGGGTGCCTGGTCCGCCGCCGTCCCTGGGGCACGGAGCCCCCGCAAGTGGCTCGTTCCCCACCCCTGTTGGCCGGTCCCACCCCGTTGAGTCTCCAAGGGACCCGACTACAGTCGTCGTCTGCCACCGCCGTCCCCCACCCCGCGTAAGACCCGCACGGCGCTCGACCCCCGCCCTGACCGGGCCCCCGCCGCTCCCGGACTCGGCCTCCCCCACTCGAAAGAGCCAGCCAGGAGGTCTCCGAGCCATGCCTCTGCGTCACCTCACCCCCCGCGACCAGCACCTCTTCTGGCAGTACGGCCGCGGCGCCGACACACCCGTCCAC
Organism: Streptomyces sp. NPDC013157; assembly: GCF_042899865.1. NCBI lineage: Bacteria > Bacillati > Actinomycetota > Actinomycetes > Kitasatosporales > Streptomycetaceae > Streptomyces > Streptomyces sp. NPDC013157. The sequence continues at coordinate 434,378 of NZ_JBIBAK010000006.1, forward strand.
GAACCGCTCGTCCACCGGGCCATCGAACGGCATGCCATCGTCCACCCCCACGCCGTCGCCGCCGAACACCACGGCGCGACCCTCACCTACGGCGAACTCGACCGCTACGCCGGTGCCCTCGCCGCCCGGCTGGCCCGCGAGGGTGTCCGACCCGGTGACCACGTCGGCCTGTTCGCCAGGCGCTCCATTCCGATGCTGGTCGGCCTGTTCGCCGTCCTCAAGGCGGGCGCCGCCTACGTCCCCCAGGACATCGGCCGCACCTCCCCGGCCCAGCTCGCCGACGTCATCCGCACCGCCGGCACCCGGGTGATCCTCACCCAGAAGGAACACGTCCCGCGCGTCCCCCTCCCCGGCGGCCACCGGCTGATCGCCCTCGACGACCCGGCGCCGTACGATCCCGGGCCCGTGCCGCTGCTGCCGCCGCATCCCGACGACGGCTGCTGCGTCCTCTTCGTCCCCGGGACCGCCGGCCGCCGCACCCACGCCGTGAAGCTCACCCACCGCAACATCGCCAACCTGCTGCTCACCGAACCCGGCGGGCTCGGCATCCGCCCCGGCGACCGGGTCGCCCAACTCCTCGGCATCGCCTCCGGCCCGGCCGCCTGGGAGATCCTCGGCTGCCTCACCCACGGCGCCACCCTGGCCGTCCGCGGCGAGGACCCCGGTGCCGCGGCCCGCACCGCGACCGTCCTGATCGCCACCGCTGCGGTGCTGTCCGGCATCGACCCGGCCGACTGCCCGCGCCTGCGCACGGTCGCCGTCGCCGGGGAACCCTGCCCGCGCCCGCTCGCCGACCGCTGGTCGCGCCGGGCCGCCTTCTTCCACTGCCGCGGCCCGGCCGAGGCGACCCTCGCCACCACCGTGAGCCGCCACACCCGGAGCGCCGGGCGGCCCCTTCCCAACAGCACGCTGTACGTCCTCGGCGCCGACCGCCGTGCGCTGCCCATCGGCGAGACCGGCGAGGTGTGGGCGGGCGGCGACTGCGTCTCGGCCGGCTACCTGGGCGACGACACCCTGAACGCCGAGCGGTACGCCCCCGACCCGTTCCTCGGCGCGGGCCGGGCCATGTTCCGCACCCGCGACCTCGGCCGCTGGACAGCCGACGGCGACCTCGAACACCTCGGCCGCCCCGCCGACCGGCTCGGCCCGCCCGGCGAACGGCCACTGCTGCGGCTCGCCGGGGAACGCACGGCGGGCACGGTCGCGGTCACCCGCTGAGGACGACGGCGGGATGCTCCCGAGAGCTCCGCCGGAAGTGCCGCGATCTGCCGTCTGCCGTCTGCCGTCTGCCGTCTGCCGTCTGCCGTCTGCCGTCTGCGGCGCCGTCGTGGCTGGTCGCGCAGTTCCTCCCCCGGCCTTCGGCGGGGGGACCCCCAGCGCCCCCTTACGGGGCGCTGCCGTCGACGGACGCGCTCAGTGCGGCGCCGCGGCCAGGGCCCGGGCCACCCCCGGTTCCTTCTTCCCCAGGAACCGGGGGTTCGGCTCGAAGAGCACGTCGAGAGCCGCCTTCCCCGCCGCGAAGACCTCCCGCGTCCCGCCGTAGTACCAGGTCACGTCGTGCTTGGCGTCGACCCCGACCCCGTACGACTCGACCCCCGCGGCCTCGCACAGCGCCACCGCCCGCCGGATGTGGAAGCCCTGGCTGATCAGTACGGCCCGGTCCACGCCGAAGATCTTCCTCGCCCGGACGCAGGAGTCCCAGGTGTCGAACCCGGCGTAGTCGCTGACGATGCGTTTGCCGGGCACACCGTGCGCGGTCAGGTAGGTGCGCATGGCGTCCGGCTCGTCGTAGTCCTTCCGGCTGTTGTCGCCGGTGACGAGGACGACCTTGACGCGGCCCTCCTTGTACAGCGTCGCCGCCGCGTTCAGGCGGTTGGCGAGGTACGGCGAGGGCTCGCCGTCCCACAGGCCGGCACCGAAGACGACCGCGACGTCGGCGCGCGGCACGTCCGCCACCGTGCGCAGCCGGCCGGCCGTCGAGACGTACAGCCAGGTGGCGGGCAGCAGCGCCAGCACGCACGCGGCCATCACGCCCTGCAGCAGGCGCCGCCGGCCGGTGCGGGTCTGCGGCAGTCGCGGTCGGCGGATCCTCATACGCTCGTTCCCCCCTTGGGCGCCCCGTGGGCTTCGACCATGGAGGACGCAGCGCAGGAGGTTCCGGTTCGCTCACAGCGTGCGGGTTCCTACCGTGAAGCGCCGGAAAAGACTCGTGACGGTCAGGCAACGGGCGTGCAACCTCGCCCGGCGAGGATCTTCGCATGACGGTGACCGACCTCTCCCCGCGCTCCGGCCCGCCCGCCCTGGTCCTGGTGGCCCACGGCAGCCGCGACCCGCGCGCGCTCAGCACCGTGCGGGCGCTCATGGACCGGGTGCGCGCGCTGCGCCCCGGCCTGCCCGTGCACCTCGGTCACATCGAACTGAACGAGCCGCTGCTCCCGGACACCCTCGCCGCGCTCGGGGAGACCGAGGCCGTCCTCGTCCCGCTCCTCCTCGGCCGCGGCTACCACGTCAAGCAGGACATCCCGGAGATGGCGGCCGCCGCCTGCGCCCGCACGCGCGTCGCCGCCCCGCTGGGCCCGCACCCCCTGCTGGCCGACACGCTGCAGGCCCGCCTGCGGGAGGCGGGCTGGCGCCCGAGGCCCGCGAGCGCCGTGGTCCTGGCGGCGGCGGGTTCCCGTGACCCCGACGCCAGGGTCGACACCAGCCGCATGGCCGACCTGCTCGCCGCCCGCCTGGGCGTCCCGGTCCTCCCGGCCTACGCCTCGGCAGCGGCCCCGACGGTCCCGGAGGCGATCACCGCCCTGCGGGCGAGGGGCCGCCGCCACATCGCCATCGCCTCCTACTTCACGGCCCCCGGCCGCTTCGCCACGGAGTGCGCGGCGAACGCCCCGTGGATCGCGTCGGCCCCCCTGGGAGCCCACGACGCGATGGCCGAGCTGATCCTCCACCGGTACGAGCGGGCCCAGGGAACGCCGGTGACGGCAGCCGCCTAGGGGTGCGCTTGCGGCTGCGGGTGCGTCGTGGTCGATCGCGCAGTGCCCCGCGCCCCTTTCAGGTCGGCCCACCGGACCCACCTTCTTGGGGGCGCGGGGAACTGCGCGACGAGCCCCCACGCACCCGCAGCCGCAGACGCACCCCGACCCGGCAGACGAGTAGGCGCCCCACAACCGCCGTTTCGTCACCATCAACCCGTACTGTCGAACCATGGCAGCCCCCGCACCGTCTTCGGCCTACGACCCGGCGTCAGCCGACCGCTGGGCTCCCGAACCCGACAAACGCCCCGGCCGCACCGCCTTCCAGCGCGACCGCGCCCGCATCCTGCACTCCGCCGCCCTCAGAAGGCTCGCCGGCAAGACCCAGGTCGTCACCCCCGGCACCTCCACCCAGGCGTGGGACGCCAGCCCCCGCACCCGCCTCACCCACTCCCTCGAATGCGCCCAGGTCGGCCGGGAGCTGGGCGCGGCCCTCGGCTGCGACCCCGACCTCGTGGAGGCCGCCTGCCTCTCCCACGACCTCGGCCACCCGCCCTTCGGGCACAACGGCGAGCAGGCGCTGAACGAGTTCGCGGACGACTGCGGCGGCTTCGAGGGCAACGCCCAGTCCCTGCGGCTCCTCACCCGCATCGAGCCCAAGCGGTTCACCCCCGAGGGCTCCGTCGGCCTCAACCTCACCCGCGCCGCCCTGGACGCGGCCACCAAGTACCCGTGGCCGCGCGGCGCGCACCCCACCGACCCGGCGTCCCCCAAGTTCGGCGTGTACGAGGACGACCGGCCGGTCTTCGACTGGGTCCGCAAGGAGGCCCCCGGCACCCGCACCTGCTTCGAGGCCCAGGTCATGGACTGGTCGGACGACGTCGCCTACTCCGTGCACGACGTCGAGGACGGCCTGCACGCCGGTCATGTCGACCCCGGCTGCCTGCACGCGGAACCGGAACGGCAGGAGGTGTTCGCCGTCGCCGTCCGCCTGTACGTGCCCGCCGGCACCGACCCCGCCGAACTCGCCGCCGCCCTCGACCGGCTCCAGGACGAGGAGTGGTGGCCGCACGGCTACGACGGCACCGCGGTCGCCCAGGCCCGCCTCAAGGACGCCACCAGCCAGCTCATCGGCCGGTTCTGCCTGGCCGCGGAGGGCGCCACCCGCGAGGCGTACGGCGGCGGGCGGCTCACCCGGTACGGCGCGGAACTCGTCGTACCGCGCGAGACCAGAATGGAGTGTGCGGTGCTCAAGGCCATCGCCCACCGGTACGTCATGCAGCGCGCCGAGCAGGAGCGGCTCCGCGCCGACCAGCGGGTCGTCGTCGCGGAACTCGCCGAGGCGCTCACCGCCCGCGCGCCCGACGGACTCGACCTGCAGTTCCGGGCGCTGTTCGACGCGGCCGGCGACGACCACGCCCGCAAGCGGGTGATCGTCGATCAGATCGCGTCGCTCACCGACGCCTCCGCGCGGTCGCTGCACGCGCGACTGACGGGACGTATGTGAACACTTTGTGACTCTCTGCGACTCCCTCTGGCCTGATCGGGGCAAGATCGCGTCAGCGGGGGTCACTCCCTCTTCCCGCATCACGCTGCGTGCGGGAGGCTCACAGTGCGGCGCATGTGGGTGGCATATGTGGCGGCACCCCTACGAGGAGGCATCAAGTGGTCGACGCGGACCAGACATTCGTCATCGTCGGAGGCGGACTCGCCGGTGCGAAGGCGGCCGAGACGCTCCGAGCCGAGGGCTTCACCGGCCGGGTGATACTGATCTGCGACGAGCGCGACCACCCCTACGAGCGGCCGCCGCTCTCCAAGGGCTACCTGCTCGGCAAGGCCGAACGCGACAGCGTCTTCGTGCACGAGCCCGCCTGGTACGCGCAGCACGACATCGAACTGCACCTCGGCCAGACCGTGGACCGCATCGACCGCGCCGCCAAGACCGTGCGGTTCGGCGACGACGGCACGCTGGTCCGCTACGACAAGCTGCTGCTCGCCACCGGAGCGGAGCCGCGCCGCCTCGACATCCCCGGCACCGACCTGGCCGGCGTCCACCACCTGCGCCGCCTCGCGCACGCCGAGCGCCTCAAGGGCGTCCTCGCCGCGCTCGGCCGGGACAACGGGCACCTCGTCATCGCGGGCGCCGGCTGGATCGGCCTGGAGGTCGCGGCGGCGGCCCGGACGTACGGCGCCGAGGTCACCGTCATCGAGCACGGGCAGACCCCGCTGCACAGCGTGCTCGGGCCCGAACTGGGCAACGTCTTCGCCCAGCTGCACAAGGAGCACGGGGTCCGGTTCCGCTTCGGGGTGCGGCTCACCGAGATCGTCGGCCAGGACGGCATGGTGCTGGCCGCGCGCACCGACGACGGCGAGGAGCACCCGGCGCACGACGTCCTCGCGGCGATCGGCGCGGCGCCGCGGGTCGGGCTGGCCGAGGCGGCCGGGCTGGAGCTGGCCGACCGGGCGGACGGCGGGGGCATCGTCGTCGACGAACGGCTGCGGACGTCCGACCCGGACATCTACGCGGCCGGCGACGTGGCCGCGTTCCCGCACGCGCTGTTCGACACGAGGCTCCGCGTGGAGCACTGGGCCAACGCGCTGAACGGCGGGCCGGCGGCGGCGCGGTCGATGCTGGGGCAGGACCTCGCCTACGACCGGGTGCCCTACTTCTTCACCGACCAGTACGACCTGGGCATGGAGTACAGCGGGTGGGCGCCTGCGGGGTCGTACGACCAGGTCGTGATCCGGGGTGACGCCGGTAAGCGTGAGTTCATCGCGTTCTGGGTGAAGGAGGGGCGGGTGCTGGCCGGGATGAACGTGAACGTGTGGGATGTCACAGAGCCGATCCAGCGGCTGATCACCTCGCGGGCGGTGGTGGACACCGATGCGCTGGCGGATCCGCATGTGCCGTTGGAGTCGCTTGCCTAAGGGGCTGCGGGGTTCTGTCGTCTCGCGGGTGCGGGTGGTGCATGGTTGCTCGCGCAGTTCCTCCCCCGGCCTTCGGCCGGGGGTACCCCCAGCGCCCCTGACGGGGCGCTGCACGCGCCCGGGGCTGTCGGTTCGCCCCCGTAGAATTCACGCGTGGCCGGACGGATCAATGACGAGGATGTGAAGGCGGTACGGGACGCGGTCCCGATCGACGCCGTCGTGTCCGAGTACCTCCAGCTGCGCAACGCGGGCGGCGGGAACCTGAAGGGCCTGTGCCCGTTCCACGACGAGAAGTCGCCGTCCTTCCAGGTCAGCCCGAGCAAGGGGCTCTTCCACTGCTTCGGCTGCCAGGAGGGCGGCGACACCCTCGCCTTCGTGATGAAGGTCGACCACCTCTCCTTCTCGGAGGCGGTCGAGCGGCTGGCCGCCCGCGCCGGCATCACCCTGCGCTACGAGGAGGGCGGGTACAACCCGTCCCACCAGCGCGGTGAGCGCATCCGCCTGGTGGAGGCGCACAAGATCGCCGCCGTCTGGTACGCGGAGCAGCTCGCGACCAGCCCCGAGGCCGAGACCGGCCGGGTCTTCCTGGCCGAGCGCGGCTTCGACCAGGCCGCCGCCGTGCACTTCGGCGTCGGCTACAGCCCGCAGGGCTGGGACCACCTCACCCGCTACCTGCGCGGCCAGGGCTTCACCGACAAGGAGCTGCTGACGTCCGGCCTGTCCCAGGAGGGGCGGCGCGGGCCCATCGACCGCTTCCGCGGCCGTCTGATGTGGCCCATCCGGGACATCGGCGGCGAGGTCGTCGGCTTCGGCGCCCGCAAGCTCTACGAGGCGGACAACGGGCCCAAGTACCTCAACACGCCCGAGACCGCGATCTACAAGAAGTCGCAGGTCCTGTACGGCATCGACCTCGCCAAGCAGCACATCGCGAAGGCCAGCCGCGCGGTCGTGGTCGAGGGCTACACGGACGTCATGGCCTGCCACCTGGCCGGGGTGACGACCGCGATCGCCACCTGCGGTACGGCCTTCGGCGGCGAGCACATCAAGATCCTGCGACGGCTGCTGATGGACAACGGATCGGCCCGCGTGATCTTCACCTTCGACGGCGACGCGGCCGGGCAGAAGGCGGCCCTGCGCGCCTTCGAGGACGACCAGAAGTTCGCCGCCGAGACGTACATCGCCATCGCCCCCGACGGCATGGACCCCTGCGAGCTGCGCCTGGCCAAGGGCGACGAGGCGGTCGCCGACCTGACCGAACCCCGCACCCCGCTCTTCGAGTTCGCGCTCCGCCAGATCGTCGCCCGCTACGACCTGGACACCCCGGCGGGCCGCGCGGCCGCCCTCGACGAGGCGGCGCCGGTCGTCGCCCGGATCAAGAACAGCGGCGCCCAGCACGAGGTCGCCGTCCAGCTCGCCGGCATGCTCGGCATCCTCGACACCCAGTTCGTGGTGAAGCGGGTGGCCCAGCTGGCCCGTTGGGCCCGGGAGAAGGGCGGCGGCGGTGGCAGGGGGGCCGGCGGCCCGGCGCGCGGCCCGCAGCAGCCGTCGTACGACACCGGCACGGCCCGCCCCGTCGTCTCCGGGCCCGCCCTCAACCTCCGCAACGCCGTCTACGCCACCGAGCGCGAGCTGCTGAAGCTCGCCCTCCAGCGCCCCGAACTGGTCTCCCCGGCCTTCGACGCCTACGGCGTCGACGAGTTCACCGCCGAGCCCTACGCGGCCGTGCGCCGGACCATCATGGAGGCGGGCGGCGCCGAGTACGGGGTGCAGGACCCGCAGGAGTACCTGGTCCGCGTCCGAGACGCAGCCGCCGACGACGCGGTCCGGGCGATGGTCACCGAGCTCGCCGTCGAGGCGATCATGCGCCGCACGGTCGACGAGAACTACGCGGGCGAGCAACTCGTGACCGTCCGCCGCCGCGCCGTCGACCGCCGTATCCACGAGATCCAGATCACCCTCACCCGCCTCGGCAACGGCGGCGACCCGGCCCAACTCGCCTCCGTGCAGAACGAGTTGTGGGTGCTCCAGCAGTACGGGCAGGCGCTGCGCGAGCAGGGTCCGGCCGCCCTCTGAGCCCCGGCCGGCCGGCAGGATAACCGCGCGGTCACGGACCGGACGCAAAAAGTCACCGCACGCCCCTCGTGGCGGCGATGTGTCTTACCCCACACTGGGGTGCGGTGCCTGAGTCCTCGGAGCGCGGCCGGCCCGTCCCGGACGGGTCCCACACCCCCGCCGTTCCACTCATCGCGTACGGGACGGACAGCGGCGAGGCCGTCGTCTCCGCCCCCGAAGTACCGCTGCCGTACCCCCTGGCAGCGATCATCCTGGAGGTCGCCCCCGTGCAGACCCAGACCCTGACCCAGACAGACAGCAGCACGCTCACGGACGAGCCGGAAGCCGATACCGGCGGCCATGCCGGCGTGCCGCCGCAGAGCCGGGCCGCGCTGCACCCCGAGACCGAGCCGGACGGCCCGGCCCCGGAGGAGCTCGCGGCCGACGCCCCCGACGCGGAGCCCGAGCCCGAGCCCGCCGAGCCGCGGGCCGCCGCGCGCGCCGACACCGGCGGTCCCTCCTCGGACCTGTTCCGCCAGTACCTGCGCGAGATCGGCCGCATCCCGCTGCTCACCGCCGCCGAGGAGGTCGAGCTCGCCCGCCGCGTCGAGGCCGGCCTGTTCGCCGAGGAGAAGCTGGGCAGCACCCCCGACCTCGACAGCGAACTGGCGCTGGACCTGGACCGGCTGGTCGTCATGGGCCGCATGGCCAAGCGCCGCCTCATCGAGGCGAACCTGCGGCTGGTGGTGTCGGTCGCGAAACGGTACGTCGGCCGCGGTCTGACCATGCTCGACCTGGTGCAGGAGGGCAACCTCGGACTGATCCGCGCCGTGGAGAAGTTCGACTACGCCCGCGGCTACAAGTTCTCGACGTACGCCACCTGGTGGATCCGCCAGGCCATGTCCCGGGCCCTGGCCGACCAGGCCCGCACCATCCGCGTCCCCGTGCACGTGGTGGAGCTGATCAACCGCGTCATCCGGGTCCAGCGCCGGATGCTCCAGGAGCGGGGCTACGAGCCGACGCCCGACGAGGTCGCCGCGCACCTGGATCTGGCGCCGGAGCGGGTGGGGGAGGTGCTGCGGCTGGCGCAGGAGCCGGTGTCCCTGCACGCCCCGGTGGGCGAGGAGGACGACGTCGCCCTCGGCGACCTCATCGAGGACGGCGACGCGGCGAGCCCCGTCGAGTCGGCGGCGTTCCTGCTGCTGCGGGAGCACCTGGAGGCGGTGCTGTCGACGCTCGGGGAGCGGGAGCGGAAGGTGGTCCAGCTGCGGTACGGCTTGGCCGACGGCCGTCCTCGGACGCTGGAGGAGATAGGCCGGATCTTCGGTGTGACGCGGGAGCGGATCCGGCAGATCGAGTCCAAGACCTTGAACAAGCTGCGGGACCACGCCTTCGCGGATCAGCTTCGGGGTTACCTGGACTGACGCCGGGTGCGGGCGCGTGGGGGTTGCTCGCGCAGTTCCTCCCCCAGCCTTCGGCCGGGGGTACCCCCAGCGCCCCTTACGGGGCGCTGCCCAGCCGCTCCCTCACAGCTGCACAGCTGCGGGCAGGCGTGCCGCAGGGCGGCACGGGCGGGCGCTGGGGGTCCCCCCGCCGGAGGCTGGGGGAGGCACCCGGCAAGCGCCGGCAAGCGTCCCCACCCGTGCCCAGCCCCAGCGCCGGGTGACGGCTCAGTCCACCTCGGCCACCGCCTGCGCGAACTGTGCCTTGTACAGCCGGGCGTACGCCCCGTCCGCGGCCAGCAGCTCGGCGTGCGCGCCCTGTTCCACGATGGACCCGTTCTCCATCACGAGGATGGTGTCCGCGTCGCGGATCGTGGAGAGCCGGTGGGCGATGACGAACGACGTCCGGCCGTCCGCCAGTTTGGCCATCGCCTTCTGGATCAGGACTTCCGTGCGGGTGTCGACCGACGACGTCGCCTCGTCGAGGACGAGGATCGTCGGGTCGGACAGGAAGGCGCGCGCGATGGTGATGAGCTGCTTCTCACCGGCGCTGACGCCCGTGCCCTCGTCGTCGATGACCGTGTCGTAGCCGTCGGGCAGGGTCCGGACGAACCGGTCGGCGTGGGCCGCCCGTGCCGCCTCCTCGATCTCGCCGCGGGTGACCTCGCGGGAGGCGCCGTACGCGATGTTCTCCGCGATGGAGCCGCCGAACAGCCAGGTGTCCTGGAGCACCATGCCGATCCCGGAACGGAGTTCGTCCCGGGACATGTGGCTGATGTCGACGCCGTCGAGGGTGATCCGGCCGCCGGAGACGTCGTAGAACCGCATCAACAGATTGACGAGCGTCGTCTTGCCGGCGCCCGTCGGGCCGACGATCGCGACCGTGTGGCCCGGTTCCACCGTGAGGGAGAGGTCCTCGATCAGCGGCTTCTCCGGGTCGTACCGGAAGGAGACGTGCTCCAGGGCGACCCGGCCGCGCAGTTCGGCGGGGCGCTCGCCGGGGACCGGGTCGGCCTCCTGCTCCTCCGCGTCGAGGAGTTCGAAGATCCGCTCGGCGGAGGCGACACCGGACTGCACCAGGTTGGCCATGGAGGCGACCTGGGTCAGCGGCATCGAGAACTGCCGGGAGTACTGGATGAAGGCCTGGACGTCACCGATGGACAGGGCGCCGGAGGCGACCCGCAGACCGCCGACCACGGCCACCAGCACGTAGTTCAGGTTCGACACGAACATCATCAGCGGCTGCATGACCCCGCTGTTGAACTGCGCCTTGAACCCGGCCTCGTACAGCGCCTCGTTCTGCTCGGCGAACTGCTGCGCGGACTCCTCCTGCCGGCCGAACACCTTCACCAGGGTGTGCCCGGTGTACATCTCCTCGACGTGGGCGTTCAGCTTGCCGGTGGAGCGCCACTGCTGCACGAAGTGCGGCTGCGAGCGCTTGCCGATGCGGGTCGCGACCAGGAAGGACAGCGGCACGGTGACCAGGGCCACCAGCGCCAGGATCCAGGACACCCAGAACATCACCGCGAGCACGCCGACGATGGTGAGCACCGAGTTGATGAGCTGGCCCATCGACTGCTGGAGGGTCTGGCCGATGTTGTCGATGTCGTTGGTGGCGCGGGAGAGCACCTCGCCGCGCTGCCGCTTGTCGAAGTAGGACAGCGGCAGGCGGGACAGCTTCGTCTGGACGTCCTCGCGCAGCCGGTACATCGTGCGGTTGACGGACCGGTTGACGAGCCGGGTCGCCACCGCCATCAGCAGGCCGGCGACGACGTAGGTGCAGAGCGCGAACAGCAGGACGTTGCCGACCTGGTCGAAGTCGATGCCCTTGCCCGGCGTGAAGTCGGTGCTCCTGAGCATGTCGGCGACCGTGTCCTGGCCCCGCTCGTGCATGCCCTGGAGGACCTGGTCCTTGGTGGCCCCGGCGGGCATCTGCTTGCCGATGACGCCGGCGAAGACCAGGTCGGTGGCCCGGCCGAGGATCTTCGGGCCGATCACGTTGAGGGTGACGCTCGCGACCACGCAGAACAGCAGCAGGTAGATCGTGAGCTGTTCGGGTTTGAACCGGGCGAGGAGCCGTTTGCCCGAGTTCTTGAAGTCCATCGAGCGCTGGTCGGGGCCGCCCCCGGCCATCATGCGTCCCATGGGCCCGGCCATCAGGCAGCCTCCGCTTCCGTGAGCTGGGAGAGCACGATCTCCCGGTAGGTCTCGTTGCCGGCCATGAGTTCGTGGTGGCGGCCGGTGCCGACGACGCGTCCCTCGTCGAGGACGACGATCCGGTCGGCGTCCCTGATGGTCGCCACCCGCTGGGCGACGATGACGACGGTCGCCTCGGCCGTCTCCTGGGCGAGCGCGGCGCGCAGGGCGGCGTCGGTCGCGTAGTCGAGGGCGGAGAAGGAGTCGTCGAAGAGGTAGATCTCCGGGCGCTGCACGAGCGTCCGGGCGATGGCGAGGCGCTGGCGCTGGCCGCCGGAGACGTTCGTACCGCCCTGGGCGATGGGCGCGTTCAGCCCGCCCTCCAGCTTCTCCACGAAGCCCTTGGCCTGCGCCACCTCCAGCGCGTGCCACAGCTCCTCGTCGGTGGCGTCCGGGTTGCCGTAGCGCAGGTTGGTCGCCACGGTGCCGGCGAACAGGTACGGCTTCTGCGGGACCATGCCGACCGTCTGCGCGAGCAGCTTCGGGGCGAGGCCCGAGACGTCCTCGCCGTCCACGAGGACCTGACCGTCCGTGGCGTCGAAGAGGCGCGCGACCAGCCCGAGCAGGGTGGACTTGCCGCTGCCGGTGGAGCCGATCACGGCGGTCACCTCGCCGGGCCGGGCGACCAGGTCGACGGCCTTGAGCACCGGCTCCTCGGCACCCGGATAGCGGAACCCGGCGGCCCGGACCTCCAGGTGGCCGTGGCGGCGCAGCTCGGTGACCGGCGCGAGCGGCGGGACGACGCTGGACTCGGTGTCCAGGACCTCCTCGATGCGCTCGGCGCAGACCTCCGCGCGCGGCACCATCATGAACATGAAGGTGGCCATCATCACGGACATGACGATCTGCATGAGGTAGGCGAGGAAGGCGGTCAGGTCACCGATCGCCATCCCGCCGCTGTCGATCCGGTGGGCGCCGAACCACACCACCGCGATCGACGACACGTTCACCGTCGTCATGACGATCGGGAACATCAGGGCGAGCATGTTGCCGGTGGCCAGCTGCATCTCGGTCAGGTCCTTGTTGGCCCCGCCGAACCGGCCCTGCTCGTACTCGTCGCGGACGAACGCGCGGATCACCCGGTTGCCGGTGATCTGCTCGCGCAGCACCCGGTTCACCGTGTCGAGCCGGACCTGCATGGCCCGGAACAGCGGGCGCAGCCGGCGCACGATCAGCGTCACGCTGATCCCCAGCACGGGTACGACGGCGACCAGCACCCCGGACAGCGGAACGTCCAGGCCGAGGGCGAGCACGATGCCGCCGACACACATGATGGGCGCCGACGCCATCAGGGTGAACGCCATCAGGACCAGCATCTGGACCTGCTGTACGTCGTTGGTCGTACGGGTGATGAGCGAGGGTGCCCCGAAGTGACCCACCTCACGCGAGGAGAAGGACTGCACCCGGTCGAAGACGGCGGCACGCACGTCCCGGCCGAGCGCGGACGCGGTCCTGGCGCCGTAGTAGACGGCACCGACGTTGCACACCACCTGTGCGAGCGAGATGCCGATCATCAGGGCGCCGAACGTCAGGATGTAGTCCGTGTCACCCTTCACGACGCCGTTGTCGATGATGTGTGCGTTGAGCGTGGGCAGGTAGAGAGTGGCGCAGGTCTGCAGGAACTGCAGCAGCACCAGGATGGAGATGGGTTTCCTGTAGGGCCTGAGATAGGTCCGCAGAAGTCGTATGAGCACGCTACGTCTCTCGGAGTCGGCGGTGGGGTGGGCGGGGTGGTCTGCCCGAAGGGCGGGGTGTTTGCCCTAGGCCCCTATCGTCCGACACTCCACCCGCGTTACCTCAACCGATTAACCCGAGAGCGGACGCGCGGGGACGTGCGCGGCCGTACGCTTCGGGGGGTTTACGCCCGGAACGCCCCCGGATGGGTCTGCTCCCGCACCGAGACGAACTGCTGCCGCACCGCCTGCCCGACCGCCAGCTCGTCCCCGGGCTCCAGGACCTGCGCCGCCGCGCCCTGCCACACCGGTGGCGTCCGCGGGTCCAGCGTCCCCTGCGAGACCCCGAGCGCCCAGGCCGCCTGCCGGGCCGCACCGATCGCCGCGTAGTCCGCCGGCTGCGGTACGACGACCTGCGCGCCGAACAGCATCGGCGCCGCCGCCTGTACGGCCGGCAGCTCGGCGGCCTGCCCCAGCAGGAAGATCCGCCGCACCTCCACACCCCGGCCGCGCAGCACGTCCAGCGCGTCGGCGAGCCCGCAGAGCATGCCCTCGAACGCGGCCCGCGCGAGATGCTCGGCCTTCATCGACTCCCGGCGCAGCCCGGCCAGCGTCCCGGCGGTGTGCGGCAGGTTCGGCGTCCGCTCGCCCTCCAGGTACGGCAGCATGACCAGCCCGTGCGAGCCGGGCGTGGACTTCATCGCCAGGTCGGAGAGGGCCTCCAGATCCGCCAGCCCGAGCAGCTCGGCGGTGCCGCGCAGGGCCCGTACGGCGTTGAGCGTGGTGACGACCGGCAGGTGCATGCCGGTGGCGTCGGCGAGCGAGGTGATCATCCCGGAGGTGTCGGCGAGCGCCTCGGTGTGCACGGCCATCACCGACCCCGAGGCGCCGAGCGAGACCACGGCGTCCCCGAACCCGAGCCCCAGCCCGAAGGCGGCGGCCATGGTCTCGCCGGTCCCCGCGGAGATCAGCAGCCCCTCCGGGGTGGTGCCGGCCGCGTCGGACGGGCCGATCACGTCGGGCAGCATCGCCTGGTGCCCCAGGGCGAGTTCGACGAGGTCGGGCCGGTAACCGCCGGTGGCCGCCGACCAGTACCCGGTCCCGGAGGCCCCACCGCGATCGGTGGTCCTCCGGACCGGCCGGCCGAGCAGCTGCCACACCAGCCAGTCGTGGGCCTGCAGCAGTACGGCGGTCCGGCGGGCGTTCTCCGGCTCGGTCTTCGCCAGCCAGCGCAGCTTGGTGACGGGCTGCGCGGCCTGCGGCACGCACCCCACCGCCTGTGCCCAGGCCTCCCGCCCGCCCAGCGCGTCGATGAGATCGGCGGCCGCGACCTGGGCGCGCTTGTCGCCGCCGACCATCGCGGGGCGGACGGTGTTGCCCTGGGCGTCCAGCGGGATCAGCGCGTTCTGCTGCGCGGACACGCCGATGGCCTGCACGCCCTCCAGGAGCCCGCCGCCGGCGGCCTCGCCGAGGGAGAGCAGCCAGGCCTGCGGGTCGACGTCACTGGGGCGCGCCGCGCCGTCCGGCGTGTCGAGCGGGTGCGGTGCGTATCCCTGGCGGAGCACCGCACCCGTGTCCGTGTCGCAGACCACGATGCGAGTGAAATCGGGTGAGCTGTCCAACCCGGCGACTATCCCCATGACCGAAATTCTGCCGCACGCTCCGCTGTGGTTCGGCCGACGGGCGCCTTCTGGGGTGAGTGCCTTGTGCCGTACGGCGGGTGGGGGCTGCTGGCGCAGTTCCCCGCGCCCCCAGGTCGGACGGGCTGCCCGGCGCCGGAAAGCGCTGTCAGGTGTTGCTGGTACCCCAGTCGTCGCCGGCTGCTCCGTCGGTGTTGCGTTCGCGCAGGGACCGGACCCGGGCAGCGACCGAGTCGGGCATGCGGTCGCCGACCTTCTCGCTCACCGAGTGGATGGCCTTGCCGGCGTAGACGCGGCCCTGCTGGGCGGCGGTCTCGGCGGTGTTGCGGACGGCCGGGTTCTGGGCGACCTGACGGGCCGACTTCTTCAGCTGTTCGTAGCGCTCGCGTCCGGCGCGCGTGCCGAGCACGTAACCCAGAGCGAGCCCGACGACGAACGTGAGCTTGTAACGCATGGCGGCCACCCTTCCGACGTGTGGGAGTACCGATTGGCGGAGCACCCCCCTGCTTGCGCTAATGTATGTGTCGCAGCGAGCGGGCGCCCCCTGGCGAATACCCAGGTAGGTACGTTCGATGCAACGAGGCATTCCTCCGTAGCTCAATTGGCAGAGCAGCCGGCTGTTAACCGGCAGGTTACTGGTTCGAGTCCAGTCGGGGGAGCTCGGTCCTCCGTAGCTCAATTGGCAGAGCAGCCGGCTGTTAACCGGCAGGTTACTGGTTCGAGTCCAGTCGGGGGAGCATGCTGAACGAGGACCCCTGCGGGGGTCCTTTTTCATGTGCGTCGGGCGTCCGCGGGAACCGCCGGGCCTGCGCCGATGTCCTCAAGGTCGTGAACGTCGCAGTTCGCCGACCAGCCGAAGCAGGAGATCGTATGAGCGGCTATGCTGCGGCAGACGGCGCGCACACTTGTGCGCGACACGCCGCTATGGGGCGGTAGCTCAGCCGGTTAGAGCAGCGGACTCATAATCCGTCGGCCGTGGGTTCGAGTCCCACCCGCCCCACCTGTGCAGGGCTGTGACCTGCGGAAACGTTCATTTTTGGGTGTCGGAGCGTCAGCTTCGCCTGGGCGGACTGGATCCGCTGCTCGTGGGTTTGGGGTTCGGCGGCGCTCGGGGAAGTTCGAACCCTCCGACCTGCGGCGGAGTAGGCGCTTGAGGTTGTCGCCTGTCTTCCCGGCGACTGCCCTGAGGGCCGATGCCAAGATCCAGGGGCCATACAGGGGCCGGGACGGCGCGGAGGTGTCCAGGCCGAGGGTGTCTACGGGGCGATTCGTTGTCCCATTTGCCTGGTTGCGCGGCATGGGCCGCCATCCACAGCGCGGCCAGTCCGGTACCGATCCAGCAGCGGAGACAGCGCAGATACCGCCACGGCGGGTGCGTGGACGCGGGTAGGGCGATGTCGGCTGCTCATTGCGCTGTGGAGACACTGTCGCCTTCGTGTCGCTCGATCCGTGATGTCTTCCAGGGGTGTCGGCGGCCTGCGTGCCGATAGCGCACCTGGTGTTCAGTGGCAGCAGATGGCTGCCGGGAGAGCGTCTGGCGATGGCTGAGGGCCGAGGAAACGGCCCGAAGAGGAAACGGCCCCGCCGGACAGCACCGCCGCGCCACCCGAGGAGACGCGCGATCAGAAGCAGGTCCGTGCCCGCTGGAACGAGATCCGCACGCTCTACGAGAACGGCATGGGGATCTCCGCAATCAGCGACCGCACCGTCGCCCGTAGCCGAGGATCTCGGGCTGGTCGATGCCCTGGCCCGGTTGTCGTTCCTGGTGCAGGGCGCAAGGCGGAGATCGCGGGGCAGTACGACCTGTCGGTCATCCAGACGCGGCTGTTCGGAGTGGATCGGGACCGGGAGCCGACCATGAACCAGCTCGGCCGGCATCTCGGCCTCGACAAGTCCTCGATCACCGACCTCGTCGACCGCGCGCAGCGCCGCGGCCTGGTCACCCGCACCGTCAGCGCCGTCGACCGCCGCTCGTTCCAGATATCGATCACCGAAACCGGCCGACAGCTCGTGGCGCAGATCGCCGCGCAGTTCGCCGAGCAGATCGAGAGGTGTGCCGAGCCACTGCCCGAAGCAGACCGGAAGCGGCTGTCACGGATGGCGACCCGGATCGTGACCGCCGACGCCCAGGGCCGCGGCACAGACCTGCGCACCACGCCCACTGACCGGGGCCCGTCAGACGGAGCTACGCGGCACCGTCACCACGTGCTTGCCCGCGACGCCGCCGCGCTCGAACGCCTCGTGCGCCGCGGCGATGTCCGCGAGCGGGTACACGCTGTCGATCACCGGGCGCAGCGCGCCCGACGTGACGAGGTCGGCCACATCGCGCAGCACGGGGTTTTCGGGGTTGGCGCTGAAGGTGCGGATGCGGCGGGAGCCATGCACGCTCGACGCGGCGATCGCGGCCAGGGCCGAACCGGACAGTCCGACGGTGACCATCCGGCCGCCCTTGGCCAACCGGCTTCGGTAGCAGTGCAGTTCCGAGCCGACCGTGTCGACGATGACGTCGAACGGCCCGATCTGGTCCGAGGTGGTGGAGCCGTAGTCGCGGACCTCGTCGGCGCCGAGGTCGGTGAGGAGTTCGGCGTGGCGGTCGCGGGCCAGCGCGGTCACATGGCCGCCCATGGCGCGCGCCAACTGCACGGCGGCTGTGCCGACGCCGCCGGCCGCGCCCCGGACCAGGACCCGTTCGCCGCCTGTGAGGTGCACGCTGTCGCGCAGCGCGATCAGCGCCGTAGAACCCGCGACCACCAGGGCTGCCGCCTCGGCCGACGAGAGGTCCGCCGGGGCATGCGCGATCCGCTCCGCGGAGACCACGACGTACTCGGCCGCCCCGGCGACGGAGTGCCGCTGCCGGGGATGCACCATGCCCCACACCCGGTCCCCGACCCGGAAACCCGCGACACCGGCGCCGGTCGCGGCGACGGTGCCCGCGAAGTCCAGTCCCACACCGATCGGGAACCGGCGTCCCGACACCATCTTCACTTCGCCCGCGCGGACGATCACGTCGTGTCCGTTCACACTGGACGCCTCGACCGACACCAGTACCTCACCCGCGACGGGAGCGGGACGATCCACGTCATTGATCCGCAGTACGTCCGCCGTACCGAAACTCATGATCTGAACGGCCTTCATGTCGCTGTCCTTCCGTGACCGGCTGTGGTGTGTCCGATGCTGGACCTCGCACGCGCCATCACGGTCGTTCTCCTTTTCCTGGGTCTGGCAGACCCACCCTCGCGGGCCGCGCCGACGGCATACTGGCGCTGTGACCGACGCCCCCCTCGCCATGAGCGACGATCCCCGACGCGAACTGGCCGAGTTCCTGCGCACCCGCCGAACTCGGCTGCGACCACAGGACGTCGGCTTGGAGCCCGGCCCGCGGCGGCGCGTCGCCGGGCTGCGGCGGGAGGAACTGGCCCTGCTGGCCGGGGTGAGTTCGGACTACTACCAGCGCATGGAGCAGGGACGCGACGTCCGGCCCTCCGAACAGGTTCTGGACGCCCTCGCGCGCGCCCTCAACTTCTCCGCCGAGGAGACCCGCCACCTGCACAGCCTCGCCGCCGCCGCACGCATCCCGGCCCGCCTGCCGCGTTCGTACGAGCCGGAGGAGGTACCGGACACCACGCTACGACTGCTGCGCGGCATGGCCTCGCCCGCTCTGGTCGTCGGCCGTTTCCTGGACGTGCTGGCCTGGAATCCTCTCGGCGGTGCCCTGCTGGGGGAGTTCACCCGGCAGCCGCAGAGGGAGCGGAACCTGCTGGCGCTGTTCCTGCAGCCCGAGGCCGACCGGGCGTGCCCGAACCGGGCGGCCACCGTCGCGGAGCTGATCGGGATGCTGCGGACACAGGTTGCCGCCGATCCCAGCCACCCTCGCGCGGTCGAGCTGGTGGGTGAACTCGCGGTCCACAGCGACGAGTTCGCGGCCCTGTGGGCCCTCCACGACGTGGAGGAACCGACCCGCGGCCAAATGCGCCTCAACCACCCCCAGGTCGGTGAACTGAACCTGGACTGGGACGCCTACCCGATACCGGGCAACCCCGGCCCCGCACTCATGGTCTGCACCGCCGCCGAAGACAGCCCCGACGCCGAGCGACTCCAACTGCTCGCCGGCCTGCCGGGCGCTCGCTGACCCACCACAGAATCGAAACCTGCGGGCCAGTTCGAGCTTGGAGCGGCGGGCAACCACGTTGACGGCGACCTGCAAGGTTTCTGGCATGACGGAGCCGTGGGCGACATCGCGGCATTCGGCGGGAAGTCCGAGGACGCGGAACATGGTTGAGGGCAACGTGCGCGTTGGGATCAGGACCGCCCGGGGCGCCGAGGTCCCATGCGGCCAGCCGGGTCTGCGCGAGGGAGACGGCGACTGCCTCGGCGTGGGTGGAGGAGAGACCTGAGGACAGTACGAGGTTGACGCCGGCCGACACGAGTCGTCCGGTCCCCGTCTCGACGACCAGGGCGGCGAACGGGCCGCCGGTGTCCTCCTGGTGGTTGCGTTCAGCGAGACGGTTGATGAGACGGACGCGGTCCTCGTCCGGTGGGCAGGGTCTCGGGCACGTCGGCCAACGCGGTCAGCACCCATGCGGGGAGCTGGGCGCCGAACGCCGTGGCGAGGGCGGAGGCATCCGTTGAGCAGGTCTCCAGTCGTAGGCGGGACGGGATCAGGCGCCCGGACGGATGTTGGGCGCGAAGCGGGCCAGGGCGACGGTCTCGATGGCCGCGATGATGTTGTACGCCAGCGCGGACACCGCGGTGAGGACCGCGACCGAGGCCCAGAGATGGTCGTAGTCGAAGGTGGAGGAGTCCTTGAGCATGGCGTAGCCGAGGCCTTGTCCGGTGGAGAGCCATTCGGCGAGCAGCGCGCCGATCAGGGCTCCGGGGACGCCGACGCGAGCGCTGGCGAAGAACGCGGGGACCGCGCTGGGCAGCATGACCTTGCGGGCGACGGTCCAGTCTCCGGCGCCGTACGCGCGGCACAGATCGGCCGCCTGACGGGAGGCGGAGCGCAGGCCGAAGGTCATGGTGACCAGGGCGGGGAAGAAGACGACCAGGCCGCTGATGACGGTGGTGGCCGTCAGGCCCCGTCCGAAGACGAGCGTGATGAGCGGGGTCATCGCCACCAGGGGCACCGACCGCAGGACGACCGCCATCGGCAGCAGCGCCTGCTCGACGCTCCGGGACAGTACGAAGACGACCGCCACCCCGACCGCCGCCGCCAGCCCGGCCACGAAGCCGGACCCGGCGTCGAGCAGCGTGCGGCCCAGACCGGAGGAGACCAGGGAGCGGTGGGCGCCCGCGTCCGGGCCGGTGAACAAGTAGTGCAAGATGTCGACCGGTGACTTGGCCACCAGCGGGTCCAGGTCGTAGACCTGAAGGAAGACGATCCACAGGACGACGACGGCCGCCATCGTCACGATCACGTTCAGCAGCGGGCGCAGCACGCCCGCCGCCAGGCGCAACGCGGGGGCCGTCTGCCTCCTGGTCCCGGTCTCCGTCTCCGTCGCGGTGCTCATGCGCCTCCGCCTTCCACTGTCGTCGTGCGCGACCACGGCAGGGCGTAGCGGGCGACCAGCCCGACCGCGCCGTACGCGATTCCTGCCACCGCGCCGGAGACCAGGGCGATGCCCCAGGTGCGGGGCACGTCGAGCTGCTGCTGGGCGATGGTCATGGCGATACCGAGGCCGCTGTCGACGCGGCCGAGGTACTCGCCGATGATCGCGCCGAGCAGCGCCGCCGGACCTGCGATCTTGAGTGCGGCCAGGATGCTGGGCAGCGCGGCGATCAGGCGGACCCGCAGCATCTGCTGCCAGCGGCCGCCGCCGTAGGCGCGTACCAGGTCGAGCGCGGCCGGGTCGGCCGAGCGCAGCCCGAGCAGTGCGCCGATGAGGGTGGTGAAGAAGACCGACAGCCCGGCCATCGCCGACATCGGTTTGTCCCCGTCGAGGACGAGGGACAGGATCGGGCCGATCGCCACGATGGGCAGGCAGTACGAGGCCACCGCGATCTGCGTGATCACCCGCTCCAGCACGGGCACCAGCAGCACCAGTACGGCCAGAGCCAGCGCCAGCCCGTTGCCGACCAGATAGCCGGTCAGGGCCTCGCCGACGGTCTGCTCGACATGCGGGCTGTAGAAGGTCCAGCCGTCGTCGAACACGCTCGCCACGACCGCCCAGGGGGTGGGCACGCCGTCCCCGGTGCCGACGACCGTGGTGGACAGCAGCGACCACGCCCCGATCAGAGCCGCGATGCCGACGGCGCCGCCGGCCCAGGCGGAACGCCGCGCACTCATGACGCCTCCACCGCGGGATCGGGAGCGTCGCCGGCGCTGTCGGCGGGCGGGTCGGCGCGGCCGAAGAGGAGTTCCGACAACTGGTCGGCATACGCGTGGAATTCGGGGGAGCGCATCATCTCCGGTGTGCGGGGACGGGGCAGGTCGATGGTGACCTTCTCCACGATCCGGCCCGGACGGGGCGACATGACCGCGACGGTGTCGCTCAGCAGCACGGCCTCGTTGATGGAGTGCGTGACGAGCAGGGTGGTCACCGCGCGGGCCTGCCAGATGCGCTGGAGTTCGAGGTTGAGCCGCTGGCGGGTCATGTCGTCCAGCGCGCCGAACGGTTCGTCCAGCAACAGCACCTTGGGGTCGACGACCAGCGAGCGGGCGATGGCGACGCGTTGCCGCATGCCGCCGGAGAGCTGGGCGGGGCGTGCCTTCTCGAAGCCTTCGAGGCCGACCAGCTGGATGAGGTCGGAGATCGCCGCCGGGTCGGCCTTGATGCCGCTGATCTCCAGCGGGAGCCGGATGTTGGCGGCGACCGAGCGCCACGGCAGCAGCGCGGCGTCCTGGAAGGCTATGCCCAGGTGGTGCCGTTTGCGGGCCGCCTCCGGGTCCTCGCCGTGCACGAGGGCCGTACCGGAGGTGGGGCTGTCGAGCCCGGCGAGGATCCGCAGAACGGTCGACTTGCCGCAGCCCGACGGCCCCAGCAGCGCGAGGAACTGACCCTCAGTCGTGTCCAGGTCGACGCCGGCCAGTGCGGGTACGCGCTGTCGGCCGAGCTTGAACTCCTTGCTCAGCCCGCGCAGGGACAGACCGGTGCCGGTATCGGCCGGCCCTCCGGAGTCGTCGGATGCTTCGGGAACGGCTGCTGCGGTACTCATCGGATGACCTCTGTGTGCGGTGCGGGTAGGGGAAGCCGGTACCGGCGGGCCGACGGGGCCGCACCGGTACCGCCGGGGCCTTAGATGAGGCTGGGGTCTTCCTTGTAGACCTCTTCGAGGATCGAGAGGTCGAAGAGCTTGTCGGCGGTGATGTCGAGGCCGCCGTACTTCAGCGTCTTGATGTTCTCGTCGATCAGCGCCTGCGTGACCGTGAACAGGCCGTTCTTCTTGGTGTCGGCGCTCACCATCAGCGCGCTCTCGTCCTTGGACTCGAGGGTCTGCTCCTTGGTCGTCAGCCCGAGCCCCTTGCCGTACGTCTCGGCCGCGAGCTTCGCACCGAGCGCCGGGTCGGCGATGTTCGCCTTCCAGCCCTTGATCTCCGCGCGCAGGAACGCCTTGAGCAGGTCACGCTGCTTGTCGATGGTGTCCTGGCGGACGCAGTACGTCTCCGAGACCAGCGGATAGCCGGTGTCGGCGAGCAGCATCGTGGCGACCTTGAATCCCTTGAGGCGCAGCGTGTTCGGCTCGTTCGTCACGAAGGAGAACCAGCCGTCCACGGTGCCCTGGGTCAGGGGCAGCGGGTCGAACTGCACCGGCACCTTCGTGATCTTCGACTCGTCGAGCCCTGTCGCCTTGATGTACGCCGCCCACACGGACTCGTTGCCCGCCTGGACTCCGATCTTCTTGCCGTACATGTCCTCCGGCTTGGCGATCGGGGCCTTGGCCATCGACATGATGCAGAACGGGTTCTTCTGGTACTGCGCACCGATGATCTTCAGTGGCGCGCCCTTGGCGACGGCCGCGCCTGTGATGTCGGGGGCGCTGATCGCCACGAGCGCCTTCTTGGTGACGACGTCCGTCTCCATCGGCGTCGCGGACGGGCCGCCGCCGATCAGCGTGGCCTTCGAGAAGCCCTCGTCCGTGTAGTAGCCCTTGCTGTCCGCGATGTAGCTGCCCGCGAACTCGACGTTCTTGATCCACGACAGCCGGAGCGTCAGCTCACCGAAACTCTTGGAACCGGAGGACGTGGGGGAGGAGGTGGAGGACGACGAGTCGGAACCGCCGCACGCGGCCAGCAGCGGACCGCCGAGCAGTACGGCACCGCCCAGCTGCAGTCCCCGTCTGAGGAAGAGACGGCGGTCGGTGGCGGCGAACGCTCTGTCGTCACTGTTCGTACTTGTGGTCATGGCGCGCTTTCCTTTCACTGGCCGGGTCGGCACCGGCTCCTGGCGGATATGAGGAACGTGGATGGGGCAAGGCCCGGACAGTGCCGGGCCGGTCTCCGGTCGGGCGGCCGACCTGGGATCAGAGACCCCAGGTCAGAGGCCGAGGAGGAGTTCGGGGCTACGGGCGCGGGAGCAGCAGATGGTGATCCGGTCGCCCGCCGCGCGCTCGTCCGGGGTCTGGACCTCGTCGCGGTGGTCGGGCTCGCCGGACAGGACGGGGGTGAGGCAGGCGCCGCAGATTCCCTGCTCGCAGGAGAGCTCGACCTCGACGCCGTGGGCGGTGAGGACCTCGGCGATGGTGCGGTCGGCGGGGACGCGATAGCCGGTGCCGGTGCTCGCGATCCGTACGGTGAATTCGGCGGCGACTCCGGCTTTGGCTCCGTCTCCGTCTCTGTCTCTGTCTCCGGCTTCGGCGGATGGCGGAGCCGTCGGGGCGAAGCGTTCGGTGTGAAGCTGCCCGGGGTGCCAGCCCGCAGCGGTCGCCTCGGCCACGACGTGAGTCATGAAACCGTCGGGCCCGCAGACGTAGACGGCCGTGTCCGCTTCCGGGACCTGCAGTTCGGCGGGCAGCCCCGCGCGGACGGTGTCCCCCTGGTCGCTGTGGTGGACCACTGCCCGCTCGCCGAGAGCGGGGCTCTGGAGCCGCTCCAGCAGGGGGGCCTCCGCCGCGCTGGAGGTGTAGTGGTGCAGGACGAACGACGCTCCCCGCGCGGCCAGGGCTTCGGCCATCGACAGCAGGGGTGTGATGCCGATACCGCCCGCGACGAGCACGTGATGCCCGGCCGCCACGAGCGGGAAGTGGTTGCGCGGGGGCGAGATCCGTAGCCGTCGGCCCACGGTGAGGTCTCGGTGCAGGGTGCGGGAGCCGCCCCGGCCGGCGTCGTCACGCCGTACGCAGATCAGGTAACGGCCTTTTTCCCGGGGGGAGTTGCACAGGGAGTACTGACGGACGAGGGAGGGCCCGAGATGGACGTCGATGTGGGCGCCGGCCTCGAAGGACGGCAGGGCCCCGCCGTCCGCCGCCCGGAGTTCATAACTGCGGCTGGTGCTGGAGGCGAGGGAGATCGTGTGGACGATGACGTCGAGTGTCTGCACGGTGGGCCCCTACGCGGTGAAGAAGTGGCTCAGGCCCAGGTCGCGGAGGCCGCGGCGGTAGGCGATGGAGCTGCGGTCGGCGGGGATGTGCACTTCGAGTTTCGGGTCGAGGGGGAGGTTCTCGGGTTTCTGGACCTCGACGACGGCGCGGTCCTCCTCGAAGACCGTGCGGTTGAAGTCGTATACGGCCTGGACGGGCTGGTCGGTGTCGAAGTTGCGGGCGATGGGCGCGAACATACGGGTCTGGCGGGCGGAGACGGGGGAAGCGGCGTTCATGATGTTGAGCAGGCCGCCGTCGGGGAAGTGCACGACGAGAGTGGCCGTGAACGGCAGGTGCACGTCGAAGTGGCGCAGCCACCGGTAGCCGGGCGGGGCCTGCTTGGTGCCGTGCGGGTAGTTGCTGACGGTGCTCCAGTAGTCGACGGAGTGGCCGTACTGGTGGCGTACCGGTGTGTAGTCGGGGACCTCCACGTTGTCGGGGTCGCCGAAGGAGTCGAGGTGGACGAAGCCGAAGTGGGCGACGTCGAGGAAGCCCTCGACCTGGCGGCCGGCGAACGCGGCGATGTCGATCCAGGGGCAGTTGATCTGCTGGAAGCCCGCCTCGTCCCAGTGGGCCATGGCCGGGATCACCGGGGCCGTGTCGGGCTCGGGGCGCAGGCATGTCCACACCAGCCCGTACCGCTCGACGACGGGGTAGGTCCGCAGGTTCAGCCGGGACGGGATCTTCGACTCCGGATGGGCCGGCACCTGCACGCACCGGCCGCCCTCGCCGAACCGCAGCCCGTGGTAGGCGCAGGTGATGCCGGTCCCGTCGCCACCGCCGAGGCTCAGCGGAACGCCGCGGTGCGGGCAGATGTCGTGGGCCACGACCACGCTGCCGCCCACCCGATAGGCCACGAGGGTCTCGTCGAGCAGGCGCACGGCGGCCGGGGCGTCGCCGATCTCGCTCGACAGGGCGACCGGGTACCAGTGCTGGGCGAGGATCGCCCAGTCGTCGGCATCAAACGTGCAGTCGCGGGGCAGGGCAGGCCGGGGTGGAGCAGTGGTCATGCGGAAATCCTTCTGCGTAGCGCGGCTGGGAACGGCCACATGGACATCTGTGAGGCGCGCACGCCAGTACGACGGCATGGGACAAGTGCGCGGCGTAAGAGTGCGGCGAGAGGCCGATCCCGGGGCAGAGGCACCGAGGAACCGCAGACAGTGCAGGGCACCGGCCGCGGTCATCGGTACGAGGTCAGTTGTGAGAGCCCTCGGACTCCGGATGTGAACCGTGCGCCACGCGTCCGCGCGTCCAGGCCGACTGGTGGGCACGGCACCGGAGGTCCGTGCTGCACGCGCTGAAAAAGCTCATCGCGCATCCCTCCGTGCTCAGTGCCGACTGTCTGTCGCCCGACGACCAAGCCGAGACTGACGCACGGAGATTGCCCTGCCATTCCGTGTTTGTTACTTACGGATTCCATGCCCGGGTTTGGCTCGGGGCGCCGAAGCGAGCGCCCGCGGAACCGCGGCACCCAATGGAGTCTTCGTGTCACGGGAATGGGCTCGATGACCCAGCACAGCAACACTCGCGTCGTAGTCGGCCAGGACGGGTGTCCTCGGCGAGGTACTCGATTCCGCCCGGGCCATGGCATGTGTGATTTCCGGTGCAGGCGGCATCAGGTCCAGGACGGCCGTCGTGGGGATGCTGTACGTTTCGTGGTCGCTGGAGGTGGGGCCGGTCGCGCAGTACGGGTCGGTGACGACCGTGACATGGGGGAGTGCGCTGCGGTCCTCGGACGTTCAGTTGTGTTCGGAGCCGGCGGAGGTGGCGTCAGCGGCACCCACGTTCCGGCGTTCGGGGCAGAACCGGGAGACGGGCCGGTAGGGGGAGACAGGCCATCCAAGCCGGGCAGCCAGGTGATCAGTCGTGGGTGCATGTGCTCAATCCCTGGCTGCGGGCCGAGGCGCTGCTGAAGGCCGCCGTGTCCATGAGTGTCCCGTCGGGCCCCGAGCCGCTCGGTGACACCCATTGAGCTGCGGGTAATGTGCTGGCCATGCCCGATACCCCGGCCCTGTCCGAACGTGGTCGCCTACTGAGGCTGACCGCGGACTACGTCCTGGAGCACGGCGTCGCGGACTTGACCCTGCGCAAGCTCGGCAGCGCGATCGGCACCAACAATCGCATGCTGCTGTACTACTTCGGCTCCAAGGAGGAGCTGATCACGGCCGCGCTGGCCGAGGCGAGCGGGCGCTTCCCGATTCTCAGCGAGGCGTTCGTCATCATGGACGACCAGCTGCG
The DNA here is from genome assembly GCF_042899865.1 of Streptomyces sp. NPDC013157. NCBI lineage: Bacteria > Bacillati > Actinomycetota > Actinomycetes > Kitasatosporales > Streptomycetaceae > Streptomyces > Streptomyces sp. NPDC013157. Next base: position 461,035 of record NZ_JBIBAK010000006.1, read on the forward strand.
CCCGCTGCGTGAGCGGATCACCGCGGCCTGGGACGCAGTGGCGGCAGCCGAGAACCTGCCGTTCCACCGGACGTTCTTCGAGGTACTGGGCCTGGCCGCGCATCGACGCGGCCGGTTCGACAGCTTCCTGGGGTCGGTAGGCAGCGAGTGGCGCGAACAACTTGCGGCATCACTGGGCGGCGGCGGCGTGCCGAAGGCCGCCGCGGACGATCTGGCCCGGGAACTGGTCGCGTTGTGGCGCGGCCTGCAACTGGACCTGATCACCTCGGGCGACCGGGCCGGGACCGATCGGGTGATCGCGTCCGCCGCCGAGTCGATCGCACGACGGGCGACGGCCGCCGCTCCCAGATCCTGATACCCCGTCACATATCCCTGGAACGACCGGGTTTCAAGATGCCATCGGGATCCGGGGGACGACAATGTCCAACGGGCCGTCCGGAACCGCGACCGCGTCCTGGCTCCAGCCCCAGATCGAACAGACCTTGCGCAGCGGGTCGCTGTAGCCGTCCCTGCCGTGCAGCACCCGGTAGTTGTCAATGCAGATCATCTCGCCCGGGCCCACTCGGAACATCGGCCCGCCGTCACGGGCTGCGACGACCGCGTCCTGCCAGGCGCGCACATACGTCCAGTGCTCCGGCTCCAACGGGCCCTCGACCGGAGCGAGATAGGGATGGTGACGGCCCTGGAAGCGGCCCGACGGGGTCTGCCGGACGATCGGCGAGAAGTTGCCCTGCGGGTAGTTGGGCTCGGAGTGGTCGATGTCGACAGTGCGGCAGAAATCGGCAAGCGCGGCACTGCCGGGATCGGCGGCCAGCAGGTCCAGCAGCCGGGAGGTGTCGATCAGGAAGGAGTCGCCGCCGCTGGCCGCGGGCCGCTCGCACCACAGGAACAGATGGTCGGGGGCGTAGTCACCGAAAGCGAAGCCGTCGTTGTGGGCGACCATCCGCTCCTCGGTCGAGTCGGCGGCGTCGCGTTTGCGGCCGCGTCTGTCGGCGGGCTGCGCCTTCATCTTCATCGCCTCTACCCGGGCGCTCTCCTTCGTCGCCTCGAACTGGGTACCGCAACGCACAGCCCGGTCCCCCATGATCGCGCGGCCCATCGCGACCGCCTTCTCCTCGTCCGCCAGCCCGGTCATGATGGCCGCGCCCTCGGCGGCGAGCACCTCTGCCGCCTCCTGGGGGCCGGTTACTCTGCGCGGGATGAAACTTGCGGTGCTGACGTCCGACACGGCGCCTCCTGAAGCCCGCGAAACCAAGCCTGATTGAACCAACCGGTTCAATGAGAGTAGAAGCCCCATGTTTCACCGAAGTCACGCACCGGCGTGCTTTGAGTTGCCCACCTTGGTTGGACTGCGCGGACGCGACTGCTTCTGTGGTGAGCGCCCAGCTGATCGACCCTCCGGGGCCGTTGAGGGGCCACAAGGACAGCAACACATCGACAAGCACCACACAGGACTGGCGCGGATCACCGTGTCTGAGCTGGGAAAGCGTCAAAAATGAGCGTTGATCGGCAACGGCCGTCAAGATCCTCAAAGGACTCATAATCCGTCGGCCGTGGGTTCGAGTCCCACCCGCCCCACCATGTACGCCTGTGACCTGCGGAAACGTCTCATCTGGGGTGCGGATTCAGGGCCTTGGGTTACGGGGCTGAATCCGCTGCTCGTGAGTTCGACTCCGCTGCCATCAGCCTTAGTTGAGGTCGCTGAGCTGCGTAGACGTATCAGCCCACGGCCGGAGGATGGCGTCGTGGGTGGGCTGTGTGAGCGTCTGGACGTCGAATTCTGGACACTGGCTGGACGCGAGGATCCGGAAGTGGTGTCGCCCGGTGACCCCTGGGTGTCGGGAGACGGCCCAGGCCGCAGCGGACTGACCGCCAGGCGGCCGCATCGGCCAGAAGCTCGGTGCCTGTCGGCACCGCGCGAGCTTTACTGCCTGAGGTCGATCGTGCGGACCGGCTGCCCTGTCGTCCGGGCGATGGTTTCGAAGTCGCGGTCGTAGTGGAGCAGAGTGAGTCCCGCTTCTTCCGCGGCTGCGGCCACCAGGAGGTCCACGGGGCCCGCGCTGCGGTGTTCTCCCTTGGCGGTCAACTGTTCCTGGATGACGCGGGAGCGGCGGTAGACGCCGTCGGGCATGGGGCACCAGGCGTAGTGGGCGTCGAGTGCCGTCTTCAAGCGGGCGCGGTCCGTGGCCGAACGGGCCGAGTAGAGGACTTCCAGTTCGGTGAGGTCGCAGATCGCGACGAGACCGGCGGCGATCCTGTCCTCCCATTCGGCCGTGTTCTGGCGGAGCAGGACGCGGGCGAGTGCGGAGGTGTCGATGAGGTAGTCGGCGACTGTCACTCGTGCGCGCCGGTGTCGCGGTCATCGTCCGCCGCGCCCGCGCTCGTGGAGCGGTATGCGCTCTTGTCCAGCAGGAGGTCGATGTCCAGAGCGCCCTCGGCCACCAGTTCGCGGGCCTCGTCGAGTGCTCGCAAACGCCGGTAGCGGGCCGTGACTTCCCGTAGCGCGGTGTTGATGGTGTCGCGTTTGGTGGAGGTGCCGAGCTCTCTGGCAGCTGCTTCCAGTGCCTCGTCGTCGAGATCGATGACCGTCCGGCTCATGGTGGCCTCCTCCGCTTGGGTGTATCAGGCCAAGTGTATCAAGATACAAGATCTTTTGTATATTCCGAGGTGCGGGGCCGCAACCGTTCGTGTGGGTCAGGGACTGGCCGATCGGTGGGGAGTCGACACCGGACAGGCCCTGGCGGATTGAGGGGATGCTCCAGATGGAGGCCGTTATTTCTTGAGCCAGGCCGCGTGGTCGGGTTCCAGCAATCGTCTTCGACGGGACCGCTGGCAGGAAGGACCGTGGTGCGGTCGCACACGGGGACAGCTCCCAGGAAGTCGATACCCCGGACATGGCGAGCACGTCGGCCCGAGGACTGCCTCTGCCATTGCCCGGCAGGAGGCCGACTGCCGACACGGAGACGCCGGCCGAGGGGACACGGTCTGCGAGGGGTCGGGCACTGAATTCTGGACGCTGGCCGGACGCGGGGAATAGGAAGTGCTGCTGGTGGCCTTCGGCTCTGCCCCGATGTGGGAGCGGCAGGTGGGCCCGACGGGTTGGCTGGTACCCGGGAGGCGCTCTACGTGCGCGGCTCCGTTCAAGCGGCCCGCAGGCAAGGGCCGCGCCGGTTCGCCTGCGGGCCGCTCGTCCCGTCGGCTGTCAGGAGGCGGGCGGGACGTCTGTTCGCCGGGAGATCTGTCAGACAGAGCCCCCGGGCTGCTTGCCGGCGTCGCGTCGATCTCTCCTCGACTCGGCGGCTGAGCCCCGTGCCGGGTGCAGGCCAGTGCTCCGGCGACAGTGCAGCGTCGAAGCTGCGCTCCCTGGGTGACGACGATCAGGCCCGGGCCCAGGTCGAGCAGGGTGCGTGCGGCGGTGTGCGGGTGCAGGCCGGGGTAGAGCCAGGCGAGGTCCTCGTCGCCGGCCTTGACCACGTCCGCGACTTCGGCCGGGCGTGACGCCTGCCTGCGGTAGGCGCCACGGTCGGGGAGGACGGCTGGACGGACGTTGAGGCCGACGGAGACGGTGCCGCCCCGGTCGCGCAGGTCGCGGCACGCCGCGACGACGCGGGACGCGCCGGGTTCCACTACGGCCGCGAGCGAGCCGGTGTGGAACAGCGTGGTGTTCGGGGCGACGGGGATCTGAGCCGGATCCCACGCGGGCAGGAAGTCGTATCGGCGGCGCCGGCTGCCCCGGTCGAGGTAGGCGAGGGCGATGGTGGCGCGGTCGGAATCGCTGGGGAGGCGGCTACGCTGGCGGGGCTGCCGCCCGGGCGCGGGGAGAGGCGTGTGCTGCCCGTGTGCCACACCACGTCGACCAGCGCCTCCCCGACGATGACCGCCGTCATGCGGTCCGCCTTTCCAGCTGTTCGACGTCGCCGCTCTGGTCCTTGACCACGAGGGGCAGCAGCTCCCACGCGTCGACGGCGTACCCGAGGCCCGCTCCGGGCGCGCTGCGGGCCTGCAGGCGCCACGGTGCTTGCCCGGTCGGGTAGAAGCGCAGGGTGAGCACCTGGCCGGTGGCCGTGAGGAAGATCTCTGCGATGGAGTGGTCCACGACCACGCGCAGGTCGACCGGCCGGCCGGCAGGGCAGGGCATCCGGTAGGAACCGCCGCGAGCGCGGGCGTCCAGGGAAGCCCGGTCGCGGTCGACGATCAGGTGACCTGTGGCGGGGGCGAGGCTGATGTCGAGGTACTCGGAGCTGTCGGCGGAGGTGACCAGGCGGAGGCGTGCCTCGCCCGAGGGGTCCAGGCGGGCCGTGAGGTCGAAGCTGCGGCCGACTTCGCCCAGTTCCACCGGATCCGCGCCGGTGACCCGTCCCTGCGCGTGGACGGTGTGGTCGCCACGCAGGGCCAGCAGTTCGGCGGCGGGCCGCTGGTGCAGGGAGCCGTCCTGCGGGAGGGAGATCTCGCGGGGAAGGGTGAGCGTTCCGGCCCAGCCGTCCTGGGCGGCCCAGTCTGCCTCGCGAGCTTCCCAGGACCAACCCCACAGCAGCCATCTGCCCCCCGGCGCGCGCAACAGCGCGGGCGCGTAGCAGTCCGGACCATGGTCGAGAAGGACCGGTGCGCCGGCCTCGAAGACATCGCCGGTCTGGCGGCCGGTCAATGCCACCGAACATCTGGGACCGTCGTGGGCGTCCCACGCGCTGAAGATGAGGGCACCGCGCCGCCCGGAGGGCGCCGGGAGGTACTGGGGGCACTCCCAGCCCTCCCCTGTGTACCGGTCACCGGAGCCGACCGGCTGCGGTGTGCCGGCACAGAAGGGCCCTCGGTAGGTCCAGTTCTCCAGGTCGGGCGAGTCGTAGAGCAGGGCTGCGCCGCGGCCGTCGGCGAGTGCGGCGCCGACCAGCATCCGCCAGCGGTCGCCGTCCCGCCAGACGTACGGGTCGCGGTACATGGTGCAGCCGTCGGGGGGCTCGGGGACGATCAGGGCGCCGCGGGGGCGGAAGGTGCGGCCGCCGTCGCGGGAGGTGGCGGTGGTGACCGGCTGGTACCAGCGGTCTTCGCGAAGGGCGGAGTAGAAGGCGATCAGCCGGTCGCCGTCGGAGACGGCGTTGCCGGAGAAGCAGCCGTCGGCGTCCTCGCCGCCCGGCGTGGGGGCGAGGGCGAGGGGCAGGGGTTCCCAGCTGAGCAGGTCGGGGCTGCGGAAGTGGCCCCAGTGCATGTTCTCGTGGCGGGCTCCGTACGGGTTGTACTGGTAGCAGACGTGGTAGTGGCCGTCGTGGAAGGCCAGCCCGTTCGGGTCGTTGATCCAGTTGCGGGGCGGCCGCAGATGCGCGACGGGCCGGTGCGGGTCAAGGGGGTCAAAGGGCGCGGTGGACACACGCGTGCCTTTCGAGGAGTCGGAGAGCGTGCGGGGAGTGGCGGCGGTCAGCGGAAGGAGCCGGCCACGATCCCCTCGACGAAGTACCGCTGGGCGGCGACGAAGATCAGCACGCTGGGGATCAGGGCGATGACCACTCCGGCGAGCACGATGGAGATGCTGCCGGTGCCCAGGGTTCCCTGCAGGCTCACCAGGCCCAGGGGCAGGGTGAACTTGTCGGTGGACTGAAGGAAGATCAGCGGGCGGAAGAACTCGTTCCAGTAGGCGGAGAACGTCAGCACCGCCAGCGTCGCCATCGGCGCCCGCGCCATGGGGGCGTAGATGCGGGCGAAGACCTGGAAGTGCGAGGCCCCGTCCACCCGTGCCGCCTCGCCGAGTTCCCGCGGCATCTGCAGGAAGTACTGGCGCATCAGGAAGGTGCCGAAGGCACCGCCGACGGCGGGCAGGACCAGGGCCATGCTGGTGTCGGTCAGGCCCAGGTACTTGATGATCAGGAAGACCGGGATGATGGTCGTCTGGAGCGGCACCATCATGGTGGCCAGGATGACGGCGAACAGCGCCTTGTTGCCGCGGAAGCGCACCATGGCGAAGGCATAGCCGCTCATGGTCGAGGTGATCAGCTGGCCGATCACGATCAGCCCGGTGACCAGGGTGCTGTTGAGGAAGAAGGTTCCCAGCGGGACCTGCTGGAAGACGGCCTGGTAGTTCGACCAGATCGGGTGGGTGGGAATCCACTGCGGGGGCTGGTCGAAGGAGGTGGCCGGGGTGCGCAGCGAGGTGGAGAGCGCCCACACGAGCGGCGCCACGATCAGTACGGCCGCCACGGTCAGGACGGTGACCGACAGCACTGAGGTGATGTGCGGGCGCCGGCGCCTGGGCGTTGCGGCGGCGGGCCGGTCGAGGACGGTGGTCATGAGTAGAACACCCACTTCCGGCTCACCGTGAACTGCACGGCCGTGATGACCAGCAGGGCGACGAAGAGCAGTACGGAGACGGCCGAGGCATAGCCGAACTGGAGGTTCTGGAAGGCCGTCTGGTAGACGAGCAGGACGGTGGTGTAGGTCGAGTCGCCCGGACCGCCCTTGGTCATCACGTAGGGCTGGTCGAACAGCTGCATCGTGTTGATGAGGCCGACGGTGCAGGCGAACAGCACCGTGGGGCTGATCAGGGGGAGCTTGATCCGCCAGAACACGCGGGCGGACGACGCGCCGTCGATCTGCGCGGCCTCCAGGACGTCCGGCGGTACGGAGCCGAGTGCGGCGACGAAGAGGATGAACGTGAAGCCGAGTTGCTGCCACACGGCGACGATCACGATGGTGGCCGTGGCTCCCGCGGTCGAGCTCAGCCAGGGGACCGTGGGCAGGTGCAGGGCGCTCAGGTAGTAGTTGATCACTCCGAAGTGATCGTCGAAGATGTACGACATCACGATCGAGATCGAGGCCGCCGAGGCCAGCATCGGCAGGAAGAACGCCGCACGGAACAGGTTCTGCACGATCTTCGAGGCGCGCTGGGCCACCAGCAGTGCCAGCCCCAGACCGAGGGCGACCTGGAGGAAGACGATCATGACGGCGAGGCTGGAGGTCACCAGCAGCGAGTGGGTGACCGCCTTGTCGTGCAGCAGGGTGTCGAAGTTCTGCAGGCCGACGAACTGGGGGCTGGTGATGGCGTCCCACTTGAACAGCGCGAGTACGAACGACCCGACGATGGGCGCCACGGTGAAGACGAACACCACCACCAGCGACAGCGCCACCATCCCGTATCCGAAGAGGGCTTCGCGGCGGACTTGGCGGGCCTGGGCGCGGCGCCGCAGCGCCGCCGTCGGATCCGCCAGGTGCTGCGGGGGGCGGCCGGGCCGCGCGCCCGCCGGGGCGGACGCGCGGCTACGGCTTTGGACTGGCTGCGACATCAGCGCGTCATCCCGTCTTCGCCGCGGTCTCGAGGTCGCTCTGCAGGCCGTCGAGGGCCGCCTTGGCGTTGCCGCTGGACATGGCCTGGGTGGTGCGCTTGTTCAGCGCGATGGCCATGGCGTTGTAGTACGGCGGGGCCGGGATCGGAGCGGTGTTGTCGAGGTCGAGCGTGTCGTAGAAGACGTTCCAGTGCTTCGGGCCGGTGGTCGCGTACCGGGCGGCTGTCGACATCGACTTGCGCGGGAAGGTGGTGACATTGCCCGGGAACAGCAGGTCCAGGCTCTGGGGGGACACCAGGGTCTTCAGGAGTTCCCAGGCCAGGTCCTTGTTCTTGGACGACTTCATGATGCCGTAGCCGCCGGTGCCGAACAGGTGGCGCTGGGTCTTCCACTTGGGGAAGTACTGCACGTCGAACGAGCCCGTCTGCATGCCGGCGTTGTGCAGGCCGCCCGCCCAGAAGCCGCCGCCGACGGACATGCCGATCTTGTTGCCGGCGAACAGGCCCTGCAGCGTGGTGCCGCCGCCGACGTCAGGGCTGGGAGAGAGGCCCTCCTTGTGCAGCTGGACCATGTAGTCGAGGGCCTCGACGACCGGGGCGGAGTTGGCGGTGGGGTCGCCCCATCGCCAGCCGCCCTTGCGGCCGGCCGCGAGCGGATTGCCCGGGTAGAAGGTGTTCCACACCCAGTCGCCGCCGTCCCACTTGCTCTCGGTGAGCAGGTTGCCGCCGTTGGCGTACATCCAGGACGTCCAGCTGCCCCACAGCCGGACGACCCAGTCGTAGCCGACCGTGTTGCCGCCCTTGCCGGAGATCTTCTTGGCTATGTCGTAGAAGTCGTCCTTGGTCCAGTTGTCGGCGGGACGGTCCACGCCGACGCTGCTGAACAGGGAGGTGCTGTAGAACATGTTCCCGGCGTTGAAGTCGGTCGGCAGTTCGTACAGATGCCCCTGGTACATCATCGCCTCGACGAGCGCCGGGTGGACGTCGGCGAAGTACGGCTTGAGCGCGGCCGCGTCGCGCTTGACGTAGTCGTCCAGCGGCTGGGCCAGTCCCTTGGCCGCGAACAGCTGCAGGCCCTCGGTGGCCACCGCCGCGATGTCCGGCGCGTTGCCGGCCGCGATCTGGGTGAGCAACTTGCTGAAGAAGTCGTTCCAGTCCGTGCCCGTGGTGCCGGTGAACTTCACCTTCACGCCGGGGTGCGCGGCCTCGAACGTCTTGGCGGCCTCGGCCATCTTGTCCGCCTGCGTCTGGGCGGCGAAGACGGCGACGTTCAGCACCTTCGAGCCGGAGGACCCGGATGAGGAGGAGCCGGAGGAGCAGGCGGAGGCCAGTCCGCCCACGCCCACCAGTGCGGCGGAGGCGGCGCCCGCTCTCAGCAGGCCGCGACGGCTCAACGGCTCCTTGAAAAGGCCAGAGGACATGCGTGTACCCTCACTGTGTGTACCAAGCGCTGACAGGGATGACGACCGGTCGTAACGGTCGCCTGTCGTAGTGCGAATGCTTCGCCGCCCCGGGGTCAGAGTCGGGGCGGCGAAGCGACCGATGCCCGCGCCACCAGCGGGCAAGACAGCATTTCCTGGGTGACCGCGCCCGGTGGCGGAGCGGGCGTTTCGGTGAGCGCGAGCAACTGGGTGACCGCCCGTGCCCCCATCTCGTAGTGCGGGAGCTGGACCGTGCTCAGCGCGGGGTGGAGCGCCTCGCAGATCAGCTCCTGGTTGTCGAACCCGATGACCGACAGGTCGCCGGGGACGGACAGTTCCAGTTCCGCGGCGGCCCGGTAGGCGCCCGCGGCAATCCGGTCGTTGAAGCAGAACAGCGCCGTCGGCCGCTGCTGCGCCGCAAGCAGGCGCCGCGCGGCCCGGTAGCCGGCGGCCGCGTGACCGGCGGTGGTCTCGGTGGGCACCGTCGCCTCGGCGACGACCAGGGAGGGATCGTAGGAGATCCCGGCGTCGGCAAGCGCGTTGCGGTAGCCCTCGATGCGCAGGCGCAGAGCGGGGATGTCCTCGGTCGGCACGACCATACCGATCCGGCGGTGCCCGTGGTCGATCAGCTCGCGCACCGCCGTGTAGCCGCCCTGCACCTCGTCGGGCACCACATAGGGGATCGCGGGATCAGCACTCCGTGCGTCCAGCAGCACCGTGGGCGTGGCGCGCAGACTCTCCGGCAGGCTCACGACCCGGTGGAACATGGCCGCGTACAGCACGCCGTCGACCTGCCGCTGGAGCAGCATCTCGATGCTGCGACGTTCGAGCTCGGCATCGCCGCCGGTATTGACCAGAAGCAGCAGCATGCCGTGAGCCGCCGCGGCCTCCTGGGCTCCGAGGACCATCCCGCCCGCGTGGGGGGTGGTGGCGATCTCGTCGCTGATGAAGCCGATGGTCTGCGACCGCTGCAGCCGCAGACCCCGGGCCAGGCCGTTGGGCGCGTACCCGAGCTCCTCGGCGATCCGCAGGACGCGCTGCCGGGTCTCGGCGCTGGCGCGCTTGCCCTCGACGCCGTTGAGGATGTGGGACACGGTCGTGACGGACACACCTGCCGCCGCTGCCACGTCCTTGATCCCGATCCGGCGCCCCATCGTCCCTGCCTAAGTCCGGTGCTCAAACTGGTGGATTCCGGTTGGCCAATCGTTTTGCCATCCGTGTGGAGACGAGAGTGCCTTCGGCCAACGCTCCTGTCAATGGCTCGTTACGGACTCGTGGCCCCGGTATGTCCGCGTGCGACAGCCCGGTCCAACCTCCGGGGGGAATCGGGGATTCCGCCCATCGGGGTGGGCGGTGGAACCCCCAAAGCCTCGCTGAGCAGGGAACTTTGCCGTTGCGGCAGCACCTTCACTGCCGAGGACGACGCCAGGACGGAGCCCCTTGAAGGTGGGGCCGCGCGTGGCCGGCGGCGCGGCGGACATGCACGTGCGGGACACCCGTATCCGGCCGGACCAGGTCCGTCGCCATGTGGGGTTAGCCTTACGGCGTGTCAGCCCACGCACCTGGCCAACCACCGGCGAATCGAGCCCGACGGGTGGACGTCGCACGTCTGGCCGGCGTCTCACCCGCGACAGTTTCCTTCGTACTCAACCAGACATCCGGGCAGACCATCAGCGACGAGACCCGGCAACGGGTCCTGCAAGCGGTCGACGAGCTCGGCTACCGCCCCAACCGCGCCGCTCAGGGGCTGCGACAGGGGCGCAGCGCGACCGTCGGCTTCGTCAGCCACGACGTCGACTTCGGCGAGTTCGCCGCCGCCGCGATCAAAGGCGCGCACGAAGCCTGCACCCGCCAGGGCAACCTGCTGCTCCTGGTCAACACCGGCGGTTCGAACCGCCGGGCGCAGCAACTGATCACCGACCTCCTCGACCGGCAGGTCGACGCCTTGATCTTCGCCGCGGTCGGCACCAGGCAGGTGATCCTCCCGGACGCCGCGACCCGGGTTCCGACCATCCTGCTGAACTGCTTCGCCCCGCACGACCCCGTCCCGGCGATCGTGCCCGACGAGGAACGAGGCGGACGGGAGGCCACCCAGGCACTGCTCGACCTCGGGCACCGCGACATCGCCTACCTCACCGGCAACCCCGGACAGTGGGCCACCAAAGCCCGGCTGCGCGGCTTTCGCGAGGCGCTGCGCGGCGCGGGACTCGACCCACGCGAGCACACGGTGCTCTCCGGCAACTACCACGCCGACTCCGGCTACGACCTGGTGCGTACGCTGCTGCGGCGCGGCCCTCTGCCGACCGCGGTCATGTGCGGAAACGACCGGATGGCCGTCGGCGCGCTACTGGGTCTGCTGGAGGCGGGCATCCGGGTCCCCGAGGACGTGTCGGTGATGGGGTACGACGATCAGTTCCAGCTCGCGGCGGAGGTCCGCCCGGCCCTGAGCACCGTACGCCTGCCCTATGACGCGATGGGACGGCAGGCCGCGGAGCAGCTGGCCCATGGTCGGCCCGCCGCTCCGACGGGCCGCACCTTGGTGCACTGCCCGCTCGTCATGCGTGACTCGACGGCGGCCCCGACGGCCCGCGGGCGCGCGGGATCCTGAGCCGGGCCCCCTCGGACACCCGCGAATTCAGCGAAAACTTCCCGGAATCACCCCTTGACGCCCGATCATGCCGCGCCTACGGTTTGCTCGCTAACCCGAATTAGTGGATATGAGGTCTCGGCGGGTTGGATACGCCAGAGAGCGGAGCGACGGCGACAGCCGCCGCTGGGTCAGCCGCCAGGAGCGCGTGTCGAGACCGGTACGTCGTTGTGTCGCGCCGATCAAGCAGGCCGACACCGCATCAAGATGCGCGATCGCTGTCAGTCCCGTGGGTGAACCGTCATCCGTCAGCGGCTGTCCGAGGCGAGTGCAACCGCGTCGACACAACAACCCCCGCACACAAGCTCCTTCGGAGGAATGAGCATGCGAAGAATCAAACGCATGCTGCTACGGCTCACTGCACTGACTGTGGGCCTCGCAGCCGGATCCGCCTTCCCACCGGCACAGGCAGCAACGCCGGCGGACGGCAGTTCCGTGCAGGTCTGGCTCACGGACGTCGGATCCAACCAGTGGGTCGCCAAGCAGAAGGCCGTGTCGTTCCAGACGCAGCCGGCGACCAACCCGCTCACCATCAAGGTCGACGACAGCGTCAGGTACCAGAAGATCACCGGCTTCGGGGCGGCGCTCACCGATTCCTCGGCATACCTCATCAACAAACTGCCGACGAGCGGCCGCAACACCCTGATGCAGAAGCTCTTCAGCCCCTCCGCGGGCATCGGTCTCAGTATGGTCCGCTCGCCCATGGGCGCCACGGACTTCACGGCGACCGGGAACTACTCCTACGACGACATGCCGGCGGGGCAGACGGATCCGACGCTGGCGCACTTCTCCATCAAGCACGATGCCGCCTACATCATCCCGGAACTGAAGCAGGCACTCGCCCTCAACCCCGGGATCAAGGTCACGTCGACACCCTGGAGCCCCCCGGGCTGGATGAAGACCTCCGGTTCCATGATCGGAGGAACTCTCCTCGACACGGACTACTCGGCGCTCGCCGGCTACTTCGTCAAGTACATACAGGCCTACGGCAAGGCCGGGGTGCCGATCTCCTACGTCACACCGCAGAACGAGCCGCTGAACGCTCCGACCTGGCCCGGGACGTACCTGACTCCCAGCCAGGAGACCAAACTGGTCAAGGAGATGGGCCAGGCGTTCGCAGCCAAGGACCTCTCCACGAAGATCCTCGCGTGGGACCACAACTGGGATGTCCCCTCGTACCCCGAGTCGATCTACAACGACCCGACGACCGCCAAGTACGCCGTGGGATCCGGGTTCCACATCTACAGCGGCAGCCCGATCTACCAGACGCTGACCCACGACGACTATCCGAACAAGCAGATATACCTCACGGAAGCCACCGGCGGCGTGTGGCAGGCCGACCAGCAGGTGGCCTTCCACGACGCCCTCGACACCTGGATGATCGACACCACGCGCAACTACGCCAACGGCTCGATGCTGTGGAACATCGCACTCGACCCCAGCATGGGTCCGCTCAACAGCGACACGAACGGCATCGGTGAATGCCGCGGGCTGGTGACCATCGACCCGGCGAGCGGCGAAGTCACGTACAACCCGGACTACTACGCACTCGCCCAGGTCACCAAGTTCGTCAAGCCCGGAGCCCACCGGATCTACTCGAACACCTTCGGGGCCGGCAGCGTCAACGACGTCGCCTTCCAGAACCCTGACGGATCGAAGGTCCTCGTCGCGTACAACGATTCGAACGCCGCGAAGACCATCAGCGTCGCGGACGGAACGCAGTCCTTCAACTACATGCTGAACGCCGGCAATGCCGCCACATTCACCTACTCCGGCCCCACGCAGAGCGGCACCACGCCCGCGGCCGGCAACGTCGAGGACCCCACGCACGACTTCACCTTCAAGTCGGCGTCCGGTCGGCAGACCATCACCTACGACCCGCAACTGCTGCCCATACAGAACTCCGTCACCACCGACTCCAAGCTGACCACGTACTCCCTCCCGGTGGGAGCATCCATCAAGACTCCGGGAACGGCGCTCAGCCGCAACGGATGGAAGGCCACGTCCTCGTCGAGCCAGTCGGGCGATCCGGCAGCGGATGCCGTCGACGGCGACCTCAGCACACGATGGCGCACCGCCATCAAGATGAAGAGCGGCGACTGGTTCCAGGTCGACCTCGGCAGCCCGACCAGCTTCGACCAGATCACGCTCGACAACACAGCGAAGAACGCCTTCGACTCCGTCTTCCAGTATCAGGTGTACGTATCGAACGACGGCGAGCACTGGGGCAGCGCGGTCGCCAACGGCAACGGCGCCCTGGGCAGGACGACCATCACCATGCCGCCGCAGAAGGCGCAATACATTCGCATCGTCAGCACCGCACCGTCGTTCTTCTTCCACTGGTCCATCGGCGAGATCAACGTGAACGGAACCCCGGGCGAAAACGGTTCGATCCAAGCCCCGACCGCGGTACCGCACGGACTTCAGCTGCAGAACTGGACCGGCTCGGACGGCACGAACGTCTCCGTCGTCTACAACGCAACCAAGAGCAGCCAGAGCTTCCCGATCTCCCCTGACGGAAAGTACGCGTACACGCTGCCCGGCGGGACATCGGCGATGTTCACGACCAAGAGCCTGTCGAGCTATTCGACGCCCGCATTCGGGAGCGTGACGCCGACCACCGGCATTCCGGGCTCCAAGTTCACGATCACCGGTTCTCACTTCGGCGAGACCCAGGGCCTGGGCACCGTGTACTTCGGAGGGATCCACGCCGACATCGCCAGCTGGTCCGACACCAGCATCAGCGCGTACGTTCCGGACGAACTCCCGTCGGACACCTACAAGGTGTCGGTGAACGGAGCCGGCGGGCAGCCCGCAGGCGACTCCACGTTCACCGTCAACGGCCTGGGCACTGCGCTCTCGAAGACCGGCTGGACCGCGAAGGCGTCGAAGCTCAGCCCGTACGCCACCGATGTGCTCGCGAACATGATCGACGATGACACCGACACCCGCTACAGCTCCGGAACCGGGCAGGAGTCCGGCCAGTGGGTGGAAGTGGACATGGGTAAAGCGCAGACCTTCGACACCATCGCCCTGGATTCGGGCAGCAGTACCGGTGACTACGCGCGAGGCGCGGACCTGTTCGTGTCATCGGATGGCACGAAATGGACCAAGGTTGCCGCCCTCAGCTCCGACGGCCAGCAAATCGAGGCCGTGACCTTCGCGACGCAGACGGCGCGCTACGTCAAGGTGGTCAACACCGGCAGCGCCGACAACTGGTGGTCGATCGCAGAGTTCAACGCATACGACTGAGCACCTTAAAACGCGCTCCCACGCCCGGGTCGGCTCGCTGGCCCGGGCGTGGGGTTGCATCAAGCCGTGCGGCCCAGGGCAAAGCCCGAGACAGAGCATCTGCGCGTTGGAAGGTGAATCCGCTGCGGGTGAGCTGGAGAGACGCCCCCGAGCTGGGCGATCGTCTCGATACCCCGCCGGACCTGTCCCTCCGGGACGCGTTCTGGACGCAGGTTGGACACAAGGATCGGAAAAGACTGACAAGGGCCGAGAAGGAGTACGGCGCCAAACAGGCGCCGACCTGGGAAAACGGCCAGGATGAGCATGGATCGACAAGGGTCGCCAAGATCCTCGAAGGACTCATAATCCGTCGGCCGTGGGTTCGAGTCCCACCCGCCCCACCTGCGCAGGGCTTTGACCTGCGGAAACGTTCATTTTGGGCTGTTGGATCGTCAACTTTGCCTGAACGGACTGAATCCGCTGCTCGCGGGTTTGGAGTCGGGCGTTGCTCGGGGGAGCTCCGCCCCCTGACCTGCGGGTGAGTAGATGATCGAGGGTGTCGCTCGCGGCCTGGGCGACTGCCTTGAGGGCCGATGCCAGGACCCAGGGGCCGTACAGGGGCCGGGACGGCGCGGGCGTGTCCAGGCCGACAGTGTCTCCGGGGCGATTCGTTGTCCGTTTTACCGTTGCGTGGGCATCGGGGGGACATCCTTCGTACGGCCAGTCGAATACCGGACCGGCGGAGAGGGCGGCGCGGCTGCCGGTACGTCTGGGTCCGCAGAGTGGGGGAGAAGGACACTGCCCGAAGAGGAAAGGGCACTACAGGGTCGTAGGCGGCCTGTTGCCGAAGCCGTCCGCCCGGTGAGGCGGCCGGGGCCGCACAGGAGGTCTGAACCGGCTGTCGCTGTGAACTGGCATCCCCGCCCCGTGGACACAGCCCTCGGCGGTCCATGAGCCGATCATGCCCGTGTGAGGACATCGCAGACGGGTGAGTCAGTTCTGTCGTGGGCCGTGGATCGCGGTCCTTCGCTAACGGTGCGGCCGTCGGCCCTTGCGCGGGCGGCCGTGAAGAGCCCGTCGCGCGGGGCATCCCTGAGCAGTTGACCTGCGCCGCCTCGATCGTCGGCAGGGTGTCGGAGCCGGCGTCGAAGCCGACAATGACGGGAACGACGTGGGGCCGTCCTTTCGGCGTGACGTTCTGGCCCCCGGGGAGCCACGCTCTCGTTCTCGCTGAAGGCGGAGGCCGTCACGACACTTCGGCGAGGCCGTCGAGCACGCGCGAGTCGAAGTACTCCTCGATCCGTGCCACGAGCCCGTCGGAGTCGACCTCCAGCCGCATCATCGCCGGCATTCGGAACCGGCCTCCGGAGTGGAGCACCGCGGTCAGCGTGTACTGCAGGAACGCCTGCGAGCCGACTGTCGTGATGCGTCGGTCCTCGTAGCTCCGGCTCGTCGAGAGGGCACAGAGGTGACCGAGCATCGCAGCCATGGCATGGACGTCCTGCTCGATCTCGTCGAAGTTGTGCCAGGTGAGCGCGTCGGGTGCGAAGCAGCGGCGCACCTCGTCCATGTCGCCCTTCTCGATCGCGGCCAGCAAGGTGTTCACCACGCTGAAGTCCGTGGGGTCCGGTTCTTTGCCCGACATCTCTTTCCTCGGTTCTCTTGGCCGCGCGGTGCGGCAATGCGTCCTGGACTTGGGTCCAGCTCTTTATGGCTGGGGCTCAGCGCCGGGCCTCGGCCACCTGCTCGATCTCGGTGCCCTGCAGGATGCGCTTGACCGGGACCCGGAGCTCTTCCTGCCGGTGATGGTGTGCGGGACCGCGCCTTGATCCTTCTCTGCACCATGTCAATGGAGCGGGCGCCTCCGGTATGTCGCCAGACGGCTTTAAGGAGCCGACGGGGCAACAGCGTGAGCCATGAGAACCCCCGGCGAAGGGTCTGGGGGCGATCAACTTCGACTCTTCGCCGGGGGTCCCTTGTCCGGTCGGCTCACGCCGCGCTGATGTGTCTTTGCTGCTGCCTCAGTCGGTGAGCTGCATCTGCATCTGCAGTTGCAGCAGCTCCTCGACGTGCCGGACCTCGACGATCCGGCCGTCGACCACGCGCGCGAGATCGATGCCGGAGCAGGTCACGTCACGGCCTGTCGCGGGCAGTCCGAACCAAGGGCCGGTGTGGGTCGCTGTGACCACCCACTGGGAGACGACCCAGCCGTCGTCTGTCTCGGCCTGGTAGACGATCTCGTGGTGAGGGTTGGTGAACCCGTCGCGCATGGCAGCGACCATCCCCTTCATCCCCTCGATCGCCGAGGGAGCCCCTGCGGGCAGGTTGTGGTCGACGAGATCGGGCGAGACCAGGGTGTCCAGCGCAGCGATATCGCCCGCGTCGAAGGCGGCGAACAGGCGGGTAGGGACATCGCGGGCGGAAGTGGGTTGGCTGTTCATCAGAGGTTTTCCTCTCACTTCGGTGTGCCGGCTTTCGAAGTCGGTCAGGCTGTGGGGGTGGGGTAGAAGGCGTTGATCTCGGCCAGGACGCGGTCGGGTGCTTCGTGGAGGAGGAAGTGTCCGGCGCCGGGGACGTCGGCGGAGGTGGCGTGGGGGGCGGCGTCCTGGAGGGGCCCCAGGACCATGTCGGCGAGGCCGGCCTGGGTGATCATGCGGACCGGGATGGTCAGCGGGGTCTCCTGGAATTTGGTGTTGTCGGCCTCGTCCTGGGTCTCGGTCCGGTAGAGCTCGAAGCCGGCGTGCAGGACCTGGGGGCGGGAGTACAGCCGGACGAACTCGGCCATTTCGTCGGCGGAGATGTTCTCGCCGGCGGTCTTCATCCCCTGGAAGAAGTGGGTGAGGAAGGTCTCGACCCGGCCGGTGACCAGTTCCTCCGCGAGCGGACGCTGCTTGTTGAAGGAGAAGTGCCAGAACATCGACTCGATGGCGGCGAACTTCAGGTTCTTGCCGGTCAGGCCGTAGTCCATGAGGAACAGGCCTGCTATCTGCTCGCGGTACTGGGCGGCCAGCGGGTAGGCGACGCTGACGCCGAAGTCGTGAGCGACGACGTGTACGTTCTCGCGGTGGCCGAGGTGGTCGAGCAGCATGTGGACGTAGGTGGCCAGGACCGCCTTGGTCCTGGAGTGCGGGTTTCCGGTCGAGTCGCCCAGGCCCGGCAGGTCGATGGCGATGACGGTGCGGCCGGGCAGCAGCGAGGGCATGATCTGGCGGTACTCGTACCAGCTCTGCGGCCAGCCGTGCAGCAGCACCATGACCTGCGGGCCGTCGCCTCCGATGACGTAGTGCATCTGCAGGTCGTCGATGGTGGTGAAGCCGTGCTGGAAGAGCTTGTTGAACTCGGCGTCGTCCTTGGTCGCGGCGTCGTAGCCGGGGCTGAGCGGCTCCTCCGATCCGGCGGCCAGGGCGGTCGTGGAGGCTGTGGTGGAAGCGTTCATGGTCGTGGTAGGTCCTTTGTGACAGGGGGTGTTGTCGTGCACGGTGGTGCGGCTGGAGGCCGGTGGACCGTGCCTGCTTGCGGCCGCCCGGGGTGGGCGGTCAGACGGCGATGCCGCCGTCGACGTTCCAGCTGGTGCCGGTGATGAAGTGGGCTTCGGGGCCGGCGAGATAGGCGACGGCGCTGGCGATGTCGGCGGGCTCGGCGAAGTGGTCGAGCGGCATGAGCTGCTTCAGGGATTCCGCGTACGGGCCGGAGTCAGGGGTCATGTCCGTAGCGGTGGGGCCGGGCTGCACGTTGTTGACGGTGATGCCCTGCGGACCGAGTTCGCGGGCCAGTCCCCGGGTGAGACCGGCGACGGCGGCCTTGGTCAGGGCGTAGACGGTTGCGCCGGGGAAGGGGACGCGGTCGACGATGACGCTGCCGATGGTGATGATGCGACCGCCCGGGCCGAGGTGGGGAGCGGCGGCCTGGACGGCGCTGAACACGCCCCGGACGTTGACCGCGATGAGCCGGTCGAACTCCTCCAGCGGGAAGTCCTCGATCGGTGCGGCGTGGGAGACGCCGGCGTTGTTGACGAGGATGTCCAGTCCGCCGAAATGCTCCGTGGTGCGGCTGACCGCGGCCCGGACGGCTTCGTGGTCCGCGTTGTCCGCCTGCACGGCCAGGGCGCCTGTCGCCTCGGCCACGGCGTCGGCTTGTTCCTTGGCGCTGGCGTAGGTGAAGGCGACCTGGGCGCCGTCGGCGGTCAGACGACGCACGATCGCGGCACCAATGCCCCGGGATCCGCCCGTGACCAGGGCGGTTTTGCCGTCGAGGGGCCGTACGCCGGACTGGGTGGTGCCGAGGGCGGGCTGGGGGCTCATAGGGGGTCTCCGATGTCTTCCGCATTCACTTACGAACCGAACCGCTCGGTTACTATATCCGGGATGACATTAACCTGAGCAACCACGGGAGTCATTCCGTGGCGGCGAACTTTTTCTCAAGGAGGCTTCGATGCCCAGCACGGGACGGCCCCGGTCCTTCGACACCGACGAGGCGCTGGACGTGGCGATGCGGGTGTTCTGGGCCGAGGGCTACGAGGGTGCCTCGCTCGCCGCGCTGACCGAGGCCATGGGGATCAACCGGCGCAGCATCTACGCCGCCTTCGGCAACAAGGAGGAGCTGTTCCGCAAGGCCGTCGACCGCTATGTGCAGGGCCCGGGAGCCTTTGTGGGCCCGGCACTTGAGCTGCCCACCGCCCGGCAGGTGGCCGAGGCGATGCTGCACGGAGGCGTGGAGGCCCACACCGCGCCCGGCTGCCCGCGCGGCTGCCTGCTGGTGCAGTCCGCGCTGGCCGCCGGCCCGGAAAGCGAACCGGTCCGCCGCGACCTGGCCGAACGCCGCGAGGCCGGAGTGGCCGCCCTGCGGAAACGGTTCGAACAGGCCCAGGCCGAGGGCGACCTGCCACTCACCGCCGACCCGGACACCCTCGCCCGCTATGTGCACACCGTCGGGCAGGGCCTCGCCGTGCAGGCCGCCGGCGGCGCCAGCCGAGAAGACATGCACCGCGTCGCCGACCAAGCCCTCAGTACGTGGCCAAGCTCGTGATCGGCAAATTGAAGATCGTTGCTGAGTCCGGCGATGGGACCTACGTCCTCGGCTGACCCGATCGACGCGCCGCTACCCAGGTCGATGCGCAGTCCGGTGGGCGGGATCGCCTCGTGACGTCAGGGATGATGCTCCACCCCGGTGGCCTGGGATGGAGCATCATCGCGTCGGTAAGGGACTCCGCTGCGCGAAGGGCTCCAGCCCCCTCGGCTGAACTGGGCGGACGTGGCTGCTGCCGTGGCAGGCGTCCAACTCATCTACCCCCAGGGGTCATTGAGGGGCCACAAGGACAGGAACAGACCGACAAGCACTGCACAGGGCTGACCCTCATCAGCCCGTCTGACCTGCAAGAACGGTGTGAATCGGCACTGATCGGCAAGGACCGCCAAGATCCCCAATGGACTCATAATCCGTCAGCCGTTGGTTCGAGTCCCACCCGCCCCACCACTCGCTGTGCGAGGAGAAACCTTCTGAGCTGCGGCTTCGTCGTGTCTGGCGGGTGGCTCCGCCGGTTTCGTGGAGTCCTGTGCGGGCTCGGCCTGCCGCAGGCGTCGAGCCAGGGGCCGGCGGCCGTTCACTGTGTGGCGTTTTGTCTCGCGTGGGCGATGTCCGGCGCTCGGCACGGGCATCGGGTCAGGGCAGGGCGTTCGTCGAGTCTGCCGGCCTTGGCGTCGGCGGCGAGTGAGGGGAACCGGTCGCCGCTCATCTGGACGCGTCGGCCGGAGTCCGAGCAGTGTGATCCGCTGTTCGGCGGGGACGCCGGTTGTCGTCGATCCCGATGCGGGGACGACACCGGAAGGGAATATCCGCCCACGCTCGACGCCGACGCGCACGGGCAGTTCCGTGTGCGTCGGCCTCGTCCGCGGTACCTGGCGATGGGTCAGCCGATCGCCAGCTTGTTCTTCCAGCCGATGCCGTCGCCGTTGCCGATGATCTCCGTACCGGAGCCGCTGAGCGCCGTGCGACTGCCGGTGTAGAAGCGCACGGTGCCATCCACTCTGAGCGTCCAGATGTCGGGGATGCCGTCCCCGTTGGCGTCCGGAGTGCCGAAGACCAGCCTGATGCTGGAGCTGCCCCAGCCCGAGGCACCGTACTCGGTGTCCGCGCCTCCGGAGGAGGCGGCCGCCGAGGCGAGCGAACCGGTGTCGACCCCGCCGGTCGCGGTGTCCTTGATGCCCTTGCGAAGCAGCAGTCGTCCGCTGACATCCGAGCGGTAGACGAAGTCCGTGACGCCGTCGCCGGAGACGTCCTGGGCGGTGACGAGGTCACGCTCGGTCCAGGCTGACGCGGACAGTCGCCGGGCCTCGTCCACCGTGGCGCCGTTGTACCCGACCAGCGCCCACAGCGCGTCGCCGACCGTGAGGAAGAAGTCGGGCTTGCCGTCGCCCGTGGCGTCGCCGGCCGAGACGATCTGGGTGATCGTGGAGGGATCCGGTGCACCGGGCGGCAGCAGGATCTCGTGCCGCTTGCCGATGTCGACGGCACCGTAGCCGTCGCCCGGGTACACCCACAGCTTTCCCGCGCGCACCGCGATCAGGTCCTGCAGACCGTCACCGCCGTAGACGTCGCCGAGGTGGGCGATGAGGGTGTTCTTCCAGTAACCGGAGGACGGACGGGAGTACAGGGGCAGGTCGTCGCCGTTCGGGTCCTTGTCGCTGTTCTCCTGGTAGGCGCCGGACATGGAGTAGCCGAGGGCGCCGGTGCCCTTGGAGCCGTCGGTGGTGCCCTTGTCCGGGTACATGCGCAGGTTGCCGTTGGCGTCCACGACCATGAGGTCGGGGAAGGCGTCGCCGGTGAAGTCTCCCGGCGCGTCGACCGCGTCGCGCGGGGTGACGTAGAAGAAGTACTTCCGCGGGTCGGACACGTTCCCGGCGTCGTCCACGGCACGCACGTAGAGCACGTTCGGCCCGGCGAGCGGCGGCTTGGCGCCGGAGTAGGTGGTCAGGGTGGAGGTGGCGGCGCCGTTCGTCCGCGACACGGAACCGCTGTACGAGGCGGAGTTGTAGCCGTACTCGTACTTGACCACGTCGGTCTGCGAGGCCTTGAAGGTGAACGAGCCCGCCGTGCCGAACTTGACGGTGGACCAGGTGGAGTCCTCGTCCGCGTTGCCGAAGCCGTCGTCCTTCGCGTCGGCGTCGGGGAACGTCGTGGAGGTGACCACGGGCGGCGTGGGCCGGGAGCTGTCGAAGACGAACCGGCACGGCGTCTTCGACGGCGTGTAGCCCGATGTCGCCCCGCGCTTGTCCACCGCCTTGACCCGCCAGGAGTACTTGACGCCGTTCTTCAGGCCACTGGTGGAGAACGGGTCGGTGTGCACCCGGGCCGAGTCGGTCTGGCTGCCGACCGTGACCTTGGCCTTGCTGCCCAGCAGGTTCCCGCTGCCGCCGGTCGGCCACAGCTCGAAGCGCAGCGAGTCCAGGTTGGCGTCCTTGTCGCTGCTGTTCGCCCAGAAGGTGATCGAGGACGCGCCGACGTTGACGTACGGCGAGGTGGTGTCGCAGGACAGGTCGGGGTCGAGGTCCAGGTGGGACGGGGCGGCCGGCGGGCGGTTGTAGACCAGCTCGACGTACGGGTCGTTGCCGCCGTCCGCCTGGAACTTCTTCCACGAGTACGCCGAGTCCTCGTCACCGGCCCGGAAGCCGATGGTGAGGGTGGACCAGCCGTGCGCGATCGCCTTCTGCGCGGCCGGCTTGACGTCGAACGCCTCGTAGTCGTCGGGGCAGCCCGAGGACTTGTAGCCGTGCGCGAAGCTCTTGCTCGCGAGCTTGTTGCCGGCCGTCATCTTCGGAGCGTTGCGCCAGGTCGTCCTGTTGCTGATCGCACCGGTCAGATAGACGTTCATCGTGCGGGCGCTGCACGACCACGAGTAGGTCTCCAGCGCGTGCAGCTTGGCGCTGATGACGGTGGCGCCCTTGAGGTCCGGGTTCCAGTCGATGCTGAAGAACGACCGCGAGGTGCCCCAGGTGTCCGACTCGAAGCCCACGCGCGCTTCGTGGGTGCCCTTGTTGAAGTTGCGCCCGTTGTAGAAGTTCGCGTTGGGGTGGCGGCTGTAGGCGGTGGTCCAGTCGTTGGTGTGCTTGCTGACGGACGGGTCGATGAAGACCGGGTAGACCGTGTCGGGGTCGGTCAGGAAGTCCTGGTCCGGTGTCAGGGACCAGGTGGAGCCGTCGAGGTCGGCCGTCACCAGCGTGCCGCGGGAGTCGGGCTGCGGGCCGGCCAGCGAGGGCAGGTCCAGGGTGGCGGCCGCCCCCGTGTGGGTCGGCTCGGGCGAGGGCTCGGCGGGAACGGACGGCGCGGCGCCCTCGCTCTCGCCGGCCGAGGGGTCGGGAGCCTCGTCGGTCGCGTCGGGCAGCACCTCGTCATCGACATCGCCGTCGTCGCTGTCGTCGACGGAGTCGCTGGGCTCGGGGGAGGCGGTGGGGGACTCCGAGTCGTCCGGTGCGGCACTGGCGTCGTCGGACAGGCTCTCGGCGGCGGTCGGCGACGCGCTCGTGCCCGCCTGACCGTCGGTCAGGGCGGGAGTCCCGGAACTGTCCCACATCAGCGGCGTCGGCGAGATCGCCGCCTCCTCGCCGTCGGCGTCCCGGCCGCTGACGATGCCGGTGGTGGGGTCGAGGCTGAAGGTCAGGTCGGGGGAGGTCAGCCCGTAGGTCAGCTGCGCCACCCGTGGATCGGCGGCCGCCTGCCGGGACTTGACCACCAGCAGCTGGGCGAAGCCCCCGTCGTCCGCCGTCAGCACCAGGTCGGCGCCGGGGATGATCTCCGGGTACAGCGCGCGCGAGCCGTCGATCACCGGCGTGGGGATGGTCCCCGGCCAGGTCAGCTGGACGGTGTGCTCCCCGGTGGTGAGCGTCACCAGGGCGGTACCGGTGCCGGCGGCCGCGGTGAGCAGCGAGACCCTGCGCACCCCGGTCCCGCGGTCGGCACGTGCGGAGGCGGTGCGGGAGCCGGCCGAGAACGTGAGACCGACGTTGGTGGCGCGTGGCGACCAGCCGTCTCCGGTGCGGACCAGCGTGGTGTCGATCGACTGCCAGCGGCCGTGGGCCTTGGCGCGGACCGGTGTGGCGTGCACGCGCCGCTGCAACAGCCCGTCGGGCCGTGCCCAGGTGGTCTCGTACGCCGTCCGCAGCGCCGTCACCTCGACCGGCCTGCCGGACCTCGCCGCACGCGAGGCGGCCTCGGCCTCGGTGACCGGTGCGGCCGCGCGGGCCGGGCGGTCGGTGCCGGGGTGCCGGTCCTTGCCGGTGCCGGTCAGCCCGGCGTACGTCAGGCCGCCGACCGTGGCCAGGGCCACGACGGCCGCGGCCGCGGCCCGGCGGGCGCGCGGGCGCCGCCACTTGCTGGTCATGAGCGAGTTTTCCTTCCCCCCTAGGGCAACGGGTGCAGATCATGACCTACGCGAACGCGCCCGTCACGCCTGTGTCTTGAACCGACGGCCGCGGCAGGGCTCCGCGG
Source organism: Streptomyces sp. NPDC013157 (assembly GCF_042899865.1). NCBI lineage: Bacteria > Bacillati > Actinomycetota > Actinomycetes > Kitasatosporales > Streptomycetaceae > Streptomyces > Streptomyces sp. NPDC013157. The sequence goes on from NZ_JBIBAK010000006.1 coordinate 485,081, forward strand.
GCGCCGGAGCATCCCGATTGACGCTCCTTTGACTGTTACATGACGTGATCATTGCCACATGGTCACAGGGAACTCTGGATTTCTTCATGGCATGGACACAGAATCTGGCCGATCTTGAAGTGGCTTCACCTGCGGTCAACCCAGGCGCCACTCCACCTTGTTTCGGGTCGACCGGGGGATTTTCGCCGTGCCCTTCTTCCTGTCCGCGCACCGGCGCAGACGCCGTTCCGCCGTGCTCGCGCCGGTGGCCGCGGCAGTGGCGCTCGCTCTGCTGCCCGCCCAGGCGTTCGCCTCGCCGCCGGATCCCACCACCGCCGACGCGCCGCGCGAGGACGTCGACCTGGTGAAGCTCACCGACGACGAGGCGGTCGCCGGCACCACCCGGGACCCCGGCCTCGACAGCATCCGCACGGACCAGCCCGCCGACCAGACCGAGGCGCCGTCCGGCACCACCACCCCGGCCCCGTCCGGCAGCGTCCCGGTCAGCTTCGGCACCGGCACCACCCAGACCGCCCTGCGCACCGGCGGCTCCGCCGCCGCCACGCAGACCGACTACGTGCCCGCCGGCACCCTCCCGGTCAAGCTGGGACCGGCCCCCGACGCCCCCGCCCCCAGCGGCACCTGGCAGGTCGGCGTCTTCGACCGCGCCGCCCCCGAGGCCCAGGGCGTGGACGGCACCCTCGTCAAGGTGACCGCGCCGGCCACCGGCTCGGTTCCGGTCTCGGTCCAGCTGAGCTACCAGAAGTTCGAGAACCTCTACGGCGCCGACTGGGCCTCCCGGCTGCAGTTCGTCCAGTTCCCCGAGTGCTACCTGACCACCCCGGACGTCGAGGAGTGCCAGCAGTACACCGAGCTGGACACGGCCAACGACCCGCACGCCAAGACCGTGACGGCCACCGTCGACACCGCGGCCGACGGGACGGTCAGCCAGGCCGCCGCGAGCGGTACCGGCTTCGCCGGCTCGGGCGTCGTGCAGGCCTCCTACGCGCAGCCGGCCGCCGCGAGCGGCGACAGCGCCGTGATCGGAGCCGTCGACTCCGGGGGCGGTCCGGCCGGCACCTTCAAGGCCACGCCCCTGACGACCGACGGCAAGTGGGCCTCGGGCGACTCCTCCGGCGCCTTCACCTGGTCCTACCCGCTCCAGGTGCCGCCCGCGCCGGCCGGCCCCCGGCCGGAGATCTCCTTCGACTACAACTCACAGGCGGTGGACGGCAGAACGGCCACCTCCTCGCCCCAGTCGTCCTGGATCGGCGAGGGCTGGAACTACGACCCCGGGCACATCGAGCGCCGCTACCGCACCTGCAAGGACGACCGCGAGGACACCGCCGCGGGGGCGCCCAACAACAAGGACAAGAAGTACAAGACGTCCGACCTGTGCTGGGTGTCGTACAACGCCGTGCTGTCGCTCGGCGGCAGGACCACCCAGCTGGTGCGGGTCGGCGAGACCGACAGCTACCGGCTGGAGAAGGACGACGGCACCAGGGTCGTGCTGAAGACCGGCGGCGACAACGGCGACAACAACGGCGAGTACTGGGTCGTCACCACCACCGACGGCACGCAGTACTACTACGGCCTGAACAAGGTGGGCGGCGGCCATGCCGACACCGACTCCGTCTTCACCGTCCCCGTCTTCGGCAACCACCCGGGCGAGCCCTGCCACAAGGACGCCTTCGCCGACTCCCGCTGCACCGCGAGCGACGGCACCAAGCAGCAGCAGGCCTGGAGCTGGGGCCTGGACAAGGTCGTCGACGTGCACGGCAACACCATGGTCGTCACCTGGCACAAGTCGACCAACTACTACGCCGTCAACAAGAAGTTCAAGACGCCCGAGAAGTACGTCCGCGGCGGCTACCCGGACACCATCGAGTACGGGATGCGCCCCGACAGCCTCACCAGCCCCGCCGCCAAGATCGTCTTCGACGCCGTGCAGCGCTGCGTGGAGACCGACGGTTCCTGCGCCGCCGACAAGTTCGACGACACCAAGAACCCCGCCTCCTACCGCCCCTGGTGGGACAGCCCCGGCAACCTCAACTGCAAGTCCGACTCCAAGCTGTGCCCGGCCTTCCCGTCGTTCTGGATCCGGATGCGGCTGGGCACGGTGACCACGTACGCCGCCCGGCCCGGCAGCAGCGGCCTGGCCCGCGTCGACACCTACACCCTCCACCACTCCTTCCCGCGCGACTGGTACAACACCTCGCCCGGACTGTGGCTGGACTCCGTCACCCGCACCGGCTACGCCCCCGGCGACACCACCGGCACCCTGCTGACCACGTCCGGCGTCAGCTTCGGGCCGTACGTCGTCAGCAAGGACGACCCGCTCGGCGGCTACCTCAAGGACCAGCAGCTGCCCAACCTGGTCCCCCGCTACAAGGGCGACCCGCGGCCCGGGTTCACCCGGCCCCGCATCGGCACGGTGTCCACCGAGAACGGCGGTGACGTCGAGGTCGTCTACCGCGGCGGCTGCCGTACCGAGCCGTCCGTCGACCCCGCCGACAACCACGGCACCTGCTACCCCGTGCGCTGGTCGCCGGACGCGGAACAGGCCAAGCCTCCGCTCGCCTGGTTCAACAAGTACGTCGTCGACTCGGTCACCGAGACCGACAAGATCTCCGGTGTCTCGGACCGCGTCACCACCAAGTACGCCTACAGCGACGCGGCCTGGAGCCAGGACGACGACGAGCTCACCAAGCCGAGCCTGCGCACCTACAGCGTCTGGCGCGGCTACCAGAAGGTGTCCACGTACCGCGGTGCGAAGAACGGCGGCACCACCGTGGGCGTCCCGCAGACCCAGTCGTACGGTGTCACCCGCTACTTCCGCGGCACCGGCGGCGCGGTGAAGGACTCCACCGGCACCGTCACACTGGCCGCCGACGACGCGCCCCAGTACGCCGGCATGGCCGCCGAGACCCTCACCTACGACGGCACCGGCGGCCGGCTCCTCAACCGCACCCTGAACTACCCCTGGTCGCACCAGACGGCCTCCCGCACCCGGGACGGCGGACTCGACCCGCTCCTCGCCCAGCAGGTCGGGGTCCGGCGCACCGACGCGATCCAGACGGTCGACTCCAGTTGGCAGGCGGTGCGCACCGAGACCGAGTTCGAGACCGACCACGGGCTGCCGTGGCAGGTGCAGACCGCCGTCGTCACACCCGACGGGAGCGGCGAGAAGCTCAGCGACTACACCTGCGCCCGCACCGACTACGTCAACAACGAGGACGCCAACCTCATCGGCCTGCCCAAGCAGGTCCGGATGACGGCGACCTCCTGCGACGGCTGGGCGACCGCCGACCCGGCGACCCAGCTGATGAACGCCACCCGCACCAGCTACGACAACGGCGCCTGGGGCGCGGCCCCCACCAAGGGCCTGGCCACCAGCACCGCCACCCCCGACGGCACCGGCGTCGGCTACTCGGTGGTGACCGGCCGCAGCTACGACCCGCTCGGCCGGCCGCGCAAGATCACCGACCCGCTCAAGGGCGTCACGGAGACCCAGTACACGCCCGCCGACATCGGCGGACCGGTCACCGCGATCAAGACGATCAACCCGAAGGGACACACCAGCACCACCACCTACGACCCGGGCCGCGGCCTGGCCCTGACCGTCACCGACACCAACGGGCACGTCTCCCGCAGTGAGTACGACGCGCTGGGCCGGCTGACCAAGGGCTGGTCGGCGTCCCGCTCCGCGGGCGACCAGTCCCCGGACGTGATCATCGGCTACCAGATGGCCGCCGTCACCGCCAGCACGACCAAGCCCACCGCGGTCACCGTGCAGACGATCAAGGACGACGGCACCTACAGCAAGCAGGTCACCCTCTACGACGGCCTGGGCCGCAAGTTCCAGGTCCAGAGCGAGGCGCACGGCCCCGGCCGCGTCGTCGTCGACACCCGCTACGACGACCACGGCCTGGTCCGCGAACAGACCGGCGACTACCTCGCCAAGGGCGAGCCGGAAGCCGCCCAGTTCAAGCCCAGGAGCCCCAGCCTGGTGCCGAGCATGACCCGGACCGCGTACGACGGCCGGGAGCGCCCGGTGAAGACGACCGCGCTGCACAGCGGCACGGCCGTCTACTCCGACACCACCAGCTACGGCGACAACTGGACGCTGGCCAAGCCCGCCGGCGGAGCCACCCCGGCGACGAAGACGACCACCGACGCCCTCGGCCGGGCCACCCGCGTCCAGCACTTCACCAACAAGGACCTCAGCGACTGGCGCAGCACCTGGTACGGCTACGACGCCCGGGGCAACCGCACCTCCGTCAAGGACCACCAGGGCAACCTCTGGACCTACACCTACGACGCGCGCGGCAGGCTCAGCACCTCCACCGACCCCGACCTCGGCACCTCGTCCTTCGAGTACGACGACCTCGACCGGCAGACCAAGGCGTCCGACGCGAACCAGAAGACGACCTACACCTCCTACGACGCCGTCGGCCGGGTCACCTACGTGCGGGAGGGCTCGCCCACCGCCACGCCGGTCAAGGAGTTCACCTACGACCTGCCCGGCGCGGTCGGCAAGCCCGCCTCCTCCATCCGGCACGACGCCACCGGCGACTACGTCGACTCGGTCACCGGCTACGACAGCGAGTACCGGCCGACCGGACGCGAGATCGTCGTCCCCGCGCAGGCCGACACCACCGGACTCGCGGGCACCTACCGGTACGAGTACACGTACACGCCCACCGGCAAGCCGCTCAGCGTCACCCTGCCGGCCGTCGGCGGCCTCGCCAAGGAGAAGGTCGTCACCCGCTACGACAGCGACGGCCTGCCCCAGTCCACCTCCGGCCTGACCTGGTACACCTCTGACGTCACCTACTCGCCCTACGGCGAGCCCCTGCGCACGGTCAGCGGAGCGCAGCCCTACCGGGTGTGGACGACGAACTTCATCGACGAGCACACCGGCCGCGTCCAGCGCACCGTGTGGGACCGGGAGACCGACAGCTCCCACCGGATCTCGGACTCCTACTACTCCTACGACCGGGCGGGCAACGTCACCTCCAGCGCCCGCAAGCAGACCACCGGGTCGACGAGCACCTGGGACACCCAGTGCTTCAGCTACGACTACCTGGGCGAGATGGTCCAGGCCTGGACCTCCTCGGTGGCCGTGGGCACCGCGGGCACCGGCTGCAAGTCCGCGAGCGGCACCGCCTGGGGCTACCGGCAGGACGGCCAGTCCTCGGCCGGCCCCATCGCCGAGGCACCGGACTCCGCCGCGGACGCCACCGCGCCCGACAGCGACATGGCGGCCTCGCTGACCGCCGCCGCACCCGCCGCCGGCACGGTCTCCACCGACACCACCGCCTACTGGCAGTCCTTCACCTTCGACGCGATCGGCAACCGGGCGAGCCTCACCGAGCACGACCCCGCCGACACCGCCAAGGACGTCAAGAGCGTCTACGGCTACGGCGCCCAGGGCACCGGCGGCACGCTCGCGCAGCCGCACACCCTGACCAGGGTCACCCCGGCCACGGGCACCGCGTCCAGCTACACCTACACCGCGGTAGGCAACGCCGAGACCCGGACCCTGCCCGGTGGCACCCAGAGCCTCCTGTGGAGCGCCGAGGACAAGGTCACCGAGGTCAAGGGCTTCGGCGACGGCGCCGGAGCGGTCGTCGGCCTGTCCGGCAAGTGCCTGGACGACGCCGGCGGTTCCAACGCCGACGACAACCCCGTCCAGCTCTACCGGTGCAACAACTCCCGCGCCCAGCAGTGGCGGACGACCGGCGACACCCTGCGGATCTTCGGCAAGTGCGCGAGCGCCTCCGGCACCGCGAACGGCACCAAGATCCTGCTGGCCGCCTGCGACGGCGGCAGCGCGCAGAAGTTCACCGTCCGCACCTCCGACAAGAGCCTCTACAACCCCGCCTCCGGCAAGTGCGTCGACGTGCCCAGCTCCAACGACGCGGACGGTACCGACCTGCAGCTCTACACCTGCAACGGCAGCGCGGCCCAGCAGTGGACGCCGGCCGACCGCACGACGTACGTGTACGACGCCGCGGGCAACCGCCTGCTGGAGCACACCGCCGCGGGCAGCGTGCTCTACCTCGGCGAGACCGAGGTGAGCGCGGACACCAAGGGCAACATCGTCGCCGCCTCGCGCGGTTACTCCCACTCCGGGGCGCCCACCGTGGTCCGCTCCACCAAGTACGGCAGCACCACCGGTCACCGGCTGAGCATCCTGCTCACCGACCAGCTCGGCACCGCCACCACCACGGTGGACGAGTCCAGCGGACAGCCTGTCACCCGCCGCTTCTCGAAGCCCTTCGGCGAGACGCGCGGCAGCCAGCCGTCCAGCTGGCCCGACCGGCGCTCCTACCTGCGCACCGGAATCGAGGACACGGCCACCGGCCTGACCCACCTCGGCGCCCGCGAGTACGACCAGTCCACCGGCCGCTTCCTCTCCGCCGACCCGGTCATCGACCCGTCCGACCCGCTGCAGATCAACGGTTACTCCTACGCCGACAACAACCCGGTCACCAAGAGCGACCCGGACGGTCTGCAGGCCATCGAGTGCTGGGAGGGCACGGCGGTGTGCCGCAACGGAGTGCCCGTCGCGGCAGACCCCCCGAAGGAGATCAAACCGGAGCACGCGCTCACGCAGCGCGCGGTCAGCGGCCGCCAGGTCATCTACGACGAGCGCGGCGTCCCGCACACCCTGGGCGGGCAGTCGAACATCGCCTCGGAGAAGGTCGCGTTCGACTACATGAACGAGGACCTGCGCAACGGCGGCAAGTACTACGACGGTTCCAAGAACGGCAGCGGCTCCCGGTACCTGTGGCAGGACGACAAGGGTGTGATACCCAGGAAGGGGTTGATGCACGGCCCCAACGGCGACCATGTCGCGGCCGGTGCCACGGCGGACTACATCAAGGTCACCTGGAAGAACGGCAAGATCGTGGCCGTCGACACCTGGGACGCCAACGAGAGCAACGCCAAGGTGTTCAACGCCGACGACGTCGCCAAGACGGTCTCCAACAAGATGAACACCACCAGCACCGGCAAGGGGCAGACCCAGAACGTCGTCTACGTCGCCAAGAGCCAGGCCGAGGCGGAGGCGATCCGGGACAGGTTCGTCGGCAACAAGCACGTGCGCGTGATCTGGCCGGACGGTGCTTTCGACACGCAACGCGTGCAGCCGCTGGTCCGCAAGATCAACGGCGGGACCGTCCGGATCACCCCTGGTGAGGTCATCGAGAAGGCTCCCAGCATGCCCGATGCGCCGTCCGAGCCCAGGACGGGCGGGGCAGGAAGCCGGGTGGGCAAGCTCATGGGCGGTCTCGGGGTGATCGGTGACCTCTACATGATCTGGGACGCCACCCGGTCGTGGCAGCGGGGCTGTGACGGATGGCTCGTGTCCTGTGACCCGCCGCCGATGATGTGACCATGAGCGTCGGGAACAGACCGAGGAAAGGGCTATGGCGAAAGAGCGAGTGACGGTGTGCGTCCCCCCGTGCGACCCGGGGGACGTCGTCCGGGCCATCGGCGCGGCGATGGCGCCGTACGACTACAACCGTGACGCCGGCGTCGGCGATCCGGACGGCGAGACCTGGTGGGACTACTGGCAGATCGACGGCGGGGGCTGCGAGTTCCTGGTCGTCCCGGGGCACGAGGGCGACCCGCGCCTCGTCCGGGGTGCCAAGACCCTGTCCGGAGAGCCGCGCAACGTGCCGCCGGCACTGTGCGACGGCGGCCCGCGAGCGCTGCTGGATCTCGAAACGCCGCGGGCCCGGGCGGCCGCCGGGGCCCGCAGGGCCTTCGAGGCATGGCAGGAGTTCGCCTCCGCCTACCCGCCCGGCCGCGCCTTCGGGGACTTCCGGGCCCGGCACCTCGCCGACCCCGGGAGCTATTCACCGATGCAGGCCGTGGAGGACTACCGCGCTCAGCCGGTCATCGCGGCGTTCCTGGACAACCCGGAACTGGAGGAGATCGTGGGCGGCGACCCGATCGCCCGCCTGAGCGGCGACCTCGACGGCCTGGTACGCCACGCCATGGACTCCGCCCTGCCCTCCCACGCCCTGCTGACCCTGGACGGACGCTGGCTGGACATCGCAAACGCCGAGCGGCGCCGCTACTTCAACCACTACCTCGACGCACTTCCGGCCGACGCCTACGCCGTTCGCGTGCTGTACCACGGGTGAGGTCTGCGTCCGCGAGTGGGCCATGCAGGAGAGTGAATCCTTACGCTGTCTGGCGGTGCTCTGCGTGGTCACTGTGAGGTTCCGGTCCGGCGACTCGGACCGGAGCCTTTGCGCGTTGGAAAGGTGATCCGCTGCGCACCGGTTTCGGACGCGCTCGTCAGGCTGGGCGGACGCCGGCTGGCGCGCCCCACAGGGCGTGCGCCGCCGGAGGCCCGCGGCCGGAATCAACGCACTTGGCGGCGGATTCACCCGCGCCATGGGCGCCGTGCGCGACCGGGTCCCCGGCAGCCACGCGAGCGCGGCGTCAAGGACGAGGTCGGCGGGAAACGGACCGCCGTCGACCCTGCACGACAGTCGAGCCCGCTGCCCTGGAGTCATGTCCCCGTTCTGGACTGTTCCCGCGAACGCGGGAGGGCTGGGAAGAGATCCGCGAAGTCGAGATCGTCACCGCCGGCGGACTGCGCTTCCTGCATGCCCGCCAGGTGGTGCGCATCCGCCGCAAGCGCCGCCGCATCGGCGAGAAGGAGCGGTAGGCCGAGACCGCCTACGCCGTCACCGGTCTGCGCGCCGAGCAGGCCACCGCGAAGAAGATCGCGGCCCGGGCACGCGCGCACCGGGTCATCGAGAACACCGTCCACCGGACCAAGGACGTCACCTTCGGCGAGGGCGCCGGTCAGGTCCGCCACCACGGCCCGGTCGTCGTGAGCGGCTTGTGCGGTCCGGCCCGCGCTGCCCTCCACCGGGCCGGTGGGCCGGCATCGCCGGCGGATGACCTGCTTACGCCCGGTCCGAAGCGGTCCCCGCCCTCCGGGGAATCCGGTGATCACACCGGACGCCCACGCCGCGGCGCCCTGAGGATCTCCCGTATGCCGTGACGCTCCCCGCGGATAGGGTGGACGGTGATCGACAGGGACGGGCTGGGCGAGGCGGCGGACGGCGTGGGCGGTGCCGAGGAGAGCAGGAGCACGGGCGCCGGGCGCCCGACGTCACGGGACGTCGCCCGGCTCGCCGGCGTGTCGCACACCGCGGTGTCCTTCGTGTTCAACGGCCGAGCCGAGGGCAACCTCTCGCCCGCCACCCAGGAACGCATCCGGCAGGCCGCGGCCCGCCTTGGCTACCGCCCCGACCCGGTGGCCCGCGGTCTGCGCCGTCGCCGTACGGCCGTGATCGGGCTGGTCACCGATGAGATCGCGTCCTCGCCGTTCGCCGGTCGGCTGCTGCGCGGCGCCATGGAGACCGCCTGGGGCAGCGACCATCTCGTCCTCACCGTCGACTCCGGCGGTGACCCGGCCAAGGAGGACGCGGCCGTCGCGGAACTGATCGACCGGCGCGTGGACGGCATCATCTACGCGGCCATGTCACTGCGCCGGGTCCGCGTCCCCGAGGGCCTGCACCGCACCCACTCCGTGCTGGCCAACTGCCTGCCCGAGGACGACTCCCTGCCCGCCGTGGTCCCTGCCGAGCGCGCCGGTGGCCGTACCGCGGCCCGGCTGCTGCTCGGTGCGGGCCACCGCCGGCTCGCCGTGATCGGCGGTCTGGACGACATCGCCTCGGCGGAACGTACCCGCGGCTTCCGGGACGCGCTGCGCGCCGAGGGCGTCACCGTGCCCGCGGAGTGGATCGTGCGCGGCGGCGGGGAGATCTCCGCGGGATACGCGGGGGCGCTGCGACTGCTCGACGGGGTCGATCCGGACCGTCGCCCCACTGGCGTCCTGTGCTACAACGACCGGGTCGCGGCGGGTGTCCTGCACGCCGCGACCCGGCTCGGGATCGACGTGCCCGCCGATCTGTCCGTGGTCGGTTACGACGACCAGGAGCACATGGCCGCGTTCCTCACACCGCCGCTCACCTCGGTCGCGCTGCCGCACCGGGCGATGGGCGAGGCGGCGGCCCGGCTGCTCCTGGACGCCATCGAAGCCGGCCGTACGCCGCCCGCGACCGTCCGGCGCCTGGCCTGCCCTGTGGTCAGCCGCGATTCCGTGGGACCGGCGCCCTCCCTGTGACCCTGGCCCGTGCCTGGCCTGCCCTGTGATCAGCCGCGCCTTCGTGGGTCCGGCGCCCAGCCAGTGACCCGGGCACCCGGCCCGTCGACGACCAGCTCGGCGATGTCGCCGGGGCGCCGGTAGACGCGCTCGGTGACCATGGCCCGTTCCGCGACGAAGAGTTCGAGGAGCGAGCCGTCGACGAGCAGCCGGAGCGCGAGTTCCGGCCCCTTCGGCACGTGCACGGTGATCGGGGCGGAGCCTTCCCTGCCGGTCCGGGGCCAGGCGCTGCGGTCGAGGACGACGGTCCCCGAGGCAGGGTCCGCCCGGACGGTCAGCTCCCGGCCCGCCGCGCCCCGGAGCAGGCTCACCGTGGTCGGTTCGCATGCGGTGACCGTCAGGTCGTACGTGTGGGGAAGCGGAACCCGGCCCGGCGCGGTGACGAACGGCTCGGCCGGGCGCAGCAGGTCGAGTTCCGGGGCCGGACTCACCCGCAGTGAACCGTCGGGGTGGATGTCGACGACCCGTGGCGCGGTGAGGACGCCTGCCCATCCGGCCCGGTCCATCTCCTCTTGCGGGCGGGCCTCCCACGACCAGCCCCACAGCAGTGCGCGGTCCGGTTCCTGGAGCACGGCGGGAGCGTAGAAGTCCCGCCCGTGGTCGAGCCGGCCGCCGGCGCGCGGCACAAACCTCAACGCGCCCTGGCCATCGGCTGGCAGACGGCCGGTCAGGTATCCGGTGGAGCAGGGATCTCCGTCCCACAGGGACACCACAAGCACGTGGTCGCCGCCTGCTGTCCGGTACAGGTGCGGGCACTCCCAGCCCACCGACTTGTCGCCGAACACGCCCACGGCCACCGGGTCCTTGCCGTCCAGCAGCACACCGGCGAACCGCCAGTCGGTCAGGTCGTCGCAGTCGTAGAGCAGGACCGACGGCGTGCCGTCGGCGTGCCCGGCCCCGACGAGGGCCCAGCGCCGGTCCGCGCGGCGGAAGACGAACGGGTCGCGAAACATCACCACGTCCAGTCCCGGCGGCGGCCCTGCCACCACCGGCGTCGGCAGCGGCTTCCACTCGGTCAGCAGCTCGTCGTCCGGGTCCGCCGCACGCGCCAGGCAGATGGTGCCGAGTCCGGCGTGGGCACGGTCGACTCCCGTGTACACGGCGGTCGGTGTGCCGGCGTCGTCGGTCACGCAGCCCGACCAGCAGCCGGCCTCGTCGGGGCCGCCCGGCGTCGGCGTGAGGGCGACCGGGTGGTGCTCCCAGTGCGCGAGGTCGGCGCTGGAGGCATGACCCCAGTGGACATTCGCGTGCACCGGTGCGTCGGGGTTGTGCTGGTAGAAGAGGTGGTAGCGGTCCCGCCAACGGAATGGCCCATTGGGGTCGTTGATCCAGCCGACGGGCGGACGGACTCTGAAACGCGGCGCGTTGGGGTCATTGCTCAACGGTTGACTCCTGCCGAGGTGATGCCCTCGCGCAGAGGACGCTGGCCGACGACGAACACGGCGAGGGCGGGGAGCATCGAGAGCACGACCCCGGCCAGGACCACCGAGATCGACCCGGTGCCGAGGTTGCCCTGCAGGGAGACCAGACCCAGCGGAAGCGTGTAGTTCTGGCTGGAGGTCTCCAGGATCAGCGGGCGGAAGAATTCGTTCCAGTGGTAGTTGAAGGCCAGCACGCCGACGATCGCCAGGCCGGGTGCGGCCAACGGCGCGTACACCGAGCGGAAGATCAGCCAGGGCCCCGCGCCGTCCAGCATGGCCGCCTCGCCCAGGTCCTTCGGCATACCGAGGAAGTACTGGCGCATCAGGAACGTGCCGAAGGCCGTCGGGAAGGCCGGGATGATCAGGCCGAGGAGCGTGTCGGTGAGGCCCATCGACTTCAGCACCAGGAACACCGGCACGATGGTGACCTGCAACGGCACCATCATGGTCGCCAGGACCAGGCCAAAGAGTGGCTTCTTGAAGCGGAACTCCAGGCGTGCGAAGGCGTATCCGGCCAGGCCGGCCGTGATCATCTGGCCGACGGCGATCAGTGCCGTCACCAGCGTGGAGTTCAGGGCGAGCAGCCACACGTCGATCTGCTGGAAGACCCCGCGGTAGGCCGCGGTCGTCGGGTGCGTCGGGATGATCTGCGGGGGCAGGTCGAAGGACTGGGCCGGAGTGCGCAGCGATGTGGCGACGGTCCAGATGACCGGGCCCAGCGTCAGCAGGGCGCACACGGTCAGTCCGGCGATCCGGGCCCAGGGGGCGAGTGAGTGACGTACGCGGCTCAGGGTCGGGGTTGCTTGGCTCATGCGGCTCACCGGCTCACTGGTAGTGGACGAAACGCCGGCTGAGCCGGAACTGGACGGCGGTGACCGCCATGATCAGCACGAAGAGCAGCACGCCCACCGCGGATGCCTCGCCGAAGTCGAGCTGCTCGAAGGCCCTCTCGTAGATCACCATCACCACGGTGCGGGTGGCATCACCGGGGCCGCCGTCGGTGAGGACGTAGGGCTGTTCGAAGACCTGGAGGGCGTTGATGATGCCGACCACCGACGCGACGAGCAGCGTCGGCGACAGCAGCGGCAGCGTGATGCCGAGGTGTTTGCGCAGGCCGGTCGCGCCGTCGAGGGCGGCGGCCTCGTGGATCTCCTTGGGGATGTTGTTCAGGCCGCCGACGAACAGCAGGAACGAGAAACCGAACTGCTGCCAGACGTAGACCAGGATCACCGTGGCCATCGCCGCGTGCTCCGAGGTCAGCCAGGGCACGGGCGCGACGCCGACCAGGCCGATCAGCCAGTTCACCACCCCGAAGTCCTGGTTGAACAGGTACTTCATCACCACCGAGATCGAAGCGGCGGACAGCACCAGCGGGAAGAAGAACGCCGAACGGAACACCGACCGCAGCCACCCCGGCATCCGCCCGTTCAGCGCGAGCGCCAGCGCCAGCGCGATCAGCAGTTGCAGCGTGACCGCTAGGACCATGAAGAGCAGCGTGTTGCGGAAGGAGACCAGGACGGTCGAATCCGTGACGGTCGTGCGGTAGTTGGCGCCGCCGGCGAAACGGGGCGGGTCGATCACGTTCCAGTGGAACAGACTCAGCACGACGGACCCGATGATCGGCACGACCGTGAAGACGACGATGCCGACGACCGTGGGAGCGAGGAACAGCGCGGCCAGCAGCCTGGCGCCGCGGTCGCGGACGGACGGCCGCACGGCGACGGCGTGTGGGGCGGCGGGCCGCGAACGTACGGGCGGGACCTGGGAGTTCGGGACCTGGGGGTTCGGGACCTGGGTGTTCGTCATATCTCACGCTCCATGGCCTGTTCCAGGTCGCTCTGCATCCGGCGCAGCGCGGGACCCACCGCACGCGGCGAGGCCAGCGCGGTGCCGGTGTACTTGAGCAGGACGTCGGTCACCTCGGCGACCTGCGGCGGCGCAGGGATCGGGCCGGTGTCGGGAAACCGGTCGAGGGTGTCGTAGAAGACCTGCCAGTGGGCCGGGCCGCTCGCGGCGTAGCGTGCGGCATTCAGCATCGAACGCCGGGCCGGGGTGGTCTGGTTGCTCCGGAACAGCCGGGTCATGGTGTCCTTGCGGGCCGCGTACTTGATGAACTCCCAGGCGGCTTCCTGCTTCTTCGAGGTGCGCAGCAGCGCGTAGCCCGCCGCGCCGAACTGGTGCCGCTGGGTGCGCCAGCGCGGGAAGTACTGCACGTCGTAGTCGGCGGCCCGCATGCCGGCCAGATGCAGGCCGCCCGCCCAGAAGCCGCCCGCCGGCGTGACGCCGACGCGGCCGGTGGAGAACACGCCGACCAGATTGCTGCCGTTGCCGCCCTCGGGCCGGGTGCACAGGTCTTCCTGGACGAGGGAGGCGAGATAGTCGTACGCCTCCTCGACCCGGTCGGCGGTGGCCTGCGGGGTCGTCCAGCGAAAGCCCCCGCCGCGTCCCTGCCGGTCGGCGGCCGGGTAGAAGGTGTCCCACAGCCAGGAGCCGCCCGGCGCCTTGGACTCCGCCAGCAGGTTCGTGTCGTTCGCGAAGAGCCAGGGCACCACGCCGCCCCACAGCCTGTTGGTCCAGAAGTACGGCGTGAAGTGCGCGTCGCCGGCCCGCTTCATCTCCCGCAGCAGCGCGGTGAAGTCGTCGCGGCTCCAGTCGGCCGCCGGGAAGCCCGCGCCCGTCCGCTCGAGTACCTGCTTGTTGAGGTACATGTCGGCGGCGTTGAACTCCATCGGCAGCTGGTAGAGGTTCCCCTCGTACATCATCGACTCCACCAGCGAGGGGTGGACGTCGGCGAAGTACTCACGCAGCTCCGCCGCGTCCCGCCGCACCCAGCGGTCCAGCGGCACGCCGAGCCGCCGGGCGAACAACTGCACGCCCTCGGTGGCCACGTACACCAGGTCGGGCGCGCTGCCCGCGGCGATCTGGGTGAGGATCTTCGCGAAGAAATCCGACCAGTCGACGGCCTGCACCGCGTTCACCCGCAGCGGGATGTCGGGGTGGAGACGGTGGAAGCCCTTGGCGAGGGCGTCGACGGTGGCCGGGTCGAAGGCGGAACCGAGGGTGGCGACGACGAGGGAGCCGTCGTCGCGGCCGGGTATGTCCGCTCCGGTGAGCCGGTCCCAGCTCGCGGCGGTCGCGGCCAGGGCGGCCGCTCCCGCCCCGTAGGCGCCGTACCGCAGCAGGGTGCGGCGGGGGAGGTGCGAGTCAGTCATCCAATGGGCCTAACTCGTGTTAGATCAGGTTCGATGCCCAAGATGATGGGAACCGCGCAACAGGAGTGTCAAGGGTCGCAAACGCTTGACCTTTAACGAGTTAGGTCTACAAGTTAGGTCTACAGTCCTCGTTCGCACGAGCCGCCATGGGCCCTCACGAGCCGCCACGAGAGGAACGATGCGTCATGCCCGGAACGTCAGGGATTTCCCGGAGATCACTGCTCGCGGGACCGGCGGCGGGCACCGCCGTCGCACTGCTGTCCGCCGGAACCGCCACAGCCGCCCCGAAGCCCGAGGCCACGACCAAGGGCAAGAGCAACGGCAACGGCAACGGCAACGGCAACGGCAACGGCAACGGCAAGGCTCACGCCAACGCCGCGGTGAGCGGCGCGAGTTACCGTGCCGCGTACCACTTCACGGTTCCCGACCAGTGGAAGAACGACCCGCAGCGGCCCGTCTGGATCGACGGCGAGTACCACTACTACTACCTCTACAACGCGGACTACTTCACCGGCGTCGTGGGCACCGCGTGGCGCCTGGCCACCACCGAGGACCTGGTCTCCTTCACCGACCGCGGGGTCGCCGTGCCCAAGGACACCACGCCCAACGGCGATCTCTGGTCGGGTTCGGCGGTGGTCGACACCGGCAACACGGCCGGATTCGGCGCGGGCGCGGTCGTCGTCATCGTCACCATGTCCCCCGGCGGCGGCACCGACCATCAGGAGCAGTTCCTGTACTACTCGACAGACGGCGGCCGCACCTTCGGCAACTACGGGACCGACCCCGTCCTGCCCAACCCGGGCGTCGCCGACTTCCGCGACCCCAAGGTGATCCGCGACGAGGACCGGGACCGCTGGGTGATGGCCCTCGCGGAGAACGACAAGATCGGCTTCTACCACTCCGACGACCTCAAGTCCTGGACGTACGCAGACGGTTTCGTCCACGACGGCATCGGCGTCCTGGAGTGCCCCGACCTGTTCCGCATCACCGCCGGTGACGGCACCGTCAAGTGGGTGCTCGGCGCGAGCGCCAACGGCAAGGGCGCGGGGCTGCCCAACACGTACGCGTACTGGACGGGTTCCTTCGACGGCAGCGCGTTCACCGCCGACGCGAGCGACCCGCAGTGGCTCGACCACGGCTGGGACTGGTACGCCGCCGTCACCTTCGAGAAGCGGGACGCGAGCGGGGCGGTGGACGCCGCTGCCCGGTACGCGATCGGCTGGGTGAACGACTGGGACTATGCCGACACCACCCCGACCATCGACTGCGACGGCTTCAACGGCACCGACTCCGTCGTCCGCGAGGTCACCCTCGAGAAGGCGTCCGACGGCACCTGCTACCTCGCCTCCCGGCCCGTCGCCGGCCTCGACTCGCATGTCTCCCGCACGGTGAACCTGGGCGACGTGACCGTGGACGGCACGAAGCTGCTCGACTACACCGGCATCTCCTACGAGGTGACGACCGAGATCGCCTGGTCCCGGCTCACCGGCGCCGGCCTCCAGCTGAGGCGCTCCCCGGACGGCGGTCGGCACATCGACGCCGGGATCTACGCCGACTACGCCTTCCTCAACCGACGCAACACGGTGAACGCCGACACGTCCGGCAAGTGGCAGGAGAGCCACACCCCGTTCGACCCGTCCGCCGGCACGGTGAAGCTGCGCATCCTGGTGGACCGCACGTCCGTGGAGATGTTCGTCGACGACGGCCGCTACGTGCACACCAGCCAGGTGTTCCCGTACCTGCTGGACACCCGGCTCGCGCTGTTCACGATCGGCGGCAGCGCAGTGTTCCGCAACACCGTGATACGCGAGTTCTCGGTGTGAGGCCGGCCGGGGGGCGCGTGAACCTGACGGTGGAACAGCCCACTTGGCCCTGTTCGAGGCGTTCACCTCCACCGGCCTGGCCCCAGCAGCGCAACTGACAGGTCTTCGTCGGACCATCTTCGAAAAGCTGGACGCCGCCCACTTCCACGACCAGATCGCCTGGTTCGCCAAGGGCCGGCAGCACCGTCCCGTCCTGACGCTGGACGCCGCCGCCGGCGGACAGGCCGACTTCGTCGGCGCCCTTCAGAGAAACCGCACGCTGACCGAACTGTCCTGGCACATTTCCGACCACTACCCCCTGTGGGTCGAGTTCACCATCCCCGCCAACCGACCCGGCAGGCTCGGTCGACGCTGCGCACCGCCGGTTGTCGGGTCCGCCCGTAGACGGATGCCACGGTCTGTTGTTCGGCTGCACCGTGACAGGGCGCGGAGAACTCGCTTCCGCAGGCGGGGTCGGTGGCGAGCCCGGGAACCCAGTCCATCACCCGGTGCGTTGCCGTCGGCAGGCGCAATGCCGGGGCGGTCGCCGTCTCAACGATCCGCAGTGTCGTTGCCGTCGACCAGGAGTTGGTTCTCGAGGACCCGCATGCAGTCGCCCCGGGGTGGCTCACGCGTAGGCGGAGAACGTGTTGATGCCAGGAAGCGGTCAGGACGGGGAGAAGGGGGCAACCGTCAGGGTGCCGTCCTCAAGTAGTTCGGCATGTCGGGCGAGCTTGGCAAGAACCTGCTCAGGGGAGAGCCGGACGCCGGAAGCGATGGCCTGCAGTCGGCGGCTGACGTTCTCAGGCAGGTACACCTGCGTCCGCAGTCCGTCCTGCTCCTCCTGATGTTCCTTCAACCAGGCGGCGTATTTGTCCAGGCGGGCCTGCCGCCGGGTTTCCCGCTCACGCGCCCAGGTGGTTCCGTCGTCGTCCCGGTCCGGGTCGTACGCTTCCCAGCCGGAAGTCTCCATCAAGGCAGCGATCCGAGCCCACTCGGCGCGCTTGGCCTCCCACAGCGCCACAAAGTCTTCCGGATTCGTCGTGTACGGGCTTTGACCGGTCGGCGCAGGCGGCTGCTCCCGGTTCTCCCGCACCCGCACGGCTGCTTCCGCGAGCTTTTCCGTCACCTGTGCGGCCGTCAGGCCTTGGCCCTCACTCCGGACAGCATCACGGGCCAGGTCTTCCCCGCTCCATTTCACGACGTCCGCCCTCCATGTGTCCCTGGCATCATCACGGCCCAGTGCGGTTGGCACTGGTCAGATCCTCCACACATCCTCTCAACTCCCGTTCTGCGAGCGCGGCATGCTGCCCGTGACCCTTTCGCGGCGGCCTCTGGTGTTCAAGACCCACGCGCCCAGCTTTCACGATCCCTCCTGTGTGAAGGGCGGGAGACGGTGCCCCGGCCGGATGCGCGTCACGGCCGAACGACCAACACCTCTTGACCCGCGGCCTGGCGAGGCCGGTGGCGCAAGAGGGGGTGGTCACTCGGGGAGGAGTCAGGTCAGGGCCAGTCGATGTCTCCCGCCGGCGCCGTGGCGACGACCGGCCGGGGGGCCGGCCAGTCGATGTCGGAATTCACTCCGATGGCCAGGGCGGTCAGAGCAGAGGACACGATTGCGGCAGAGAAGAGCAGCAGCTGCTTAGGCATGGGATCTCCAATAGGGCCCGGACACTGACATGGCTGGCGCGGCCAAGCAACGGTTGTTGCCTGGCTCGACCGCCGTAAACCTATGGCGGTCCCGTGAAGCTTGGCAAGTGATGTTGCCAAAAATTGCCAACTCTTCCAGGCTGGGTGGTGCCCAATGCTGCCTCCTTCGTGGCATTATGTTGACATCTCCGATGCCACGAGGGGGCGTGGCGAAGTCATGGTGGGGCGCGACGTGTCCCGCCCGGAAAGATTGCGGGATTCGTATGACATCCAAGTCGTCCTTCGGGGCACGCCTCAGGTTCCTCAGGCAGCAGCAGGGGCTCTCCCAGGTAGCTCTGGCGGGCGACGAGATCTCCACGGGGTACCTGTCCCGTCTCGAGTCCGGTGCACGCCAGCCGACCGAGCGGGTGATCAGCTACCTGGCCAAGCAGTTGGGCGTGGACCGCTCCGCTTTTGACACCACGCCGACCAGGGGATTTCTCACCCAGGCCCTGAGCATGGCGGCCACGACCGACAACGATGCCGCCGCTGAGGACCTCATCGCCGCGCTCGACGAGGCGAGCGACGAGGATCCCCTGCTGCGCTGGCAGGCCCTGTGGCTCATCGTCGAGTACCGGCATCGGCGCGGTGAGCGCAGCGAGGAACTCGCCGCCCTGGAACAGCTGTCCGAGCTCGCCGACGAGCTCGGACTGCCTGCGCTCCAGTGCCGGTCCAGGACGTGGTTCGCCCGGTGCCTCAGGGCGTCGGGCGAAACCGCCCGGGCGCTGGAACTGGCCACGCGCACCTACCTGGAGGCCAGGGAAGCGCAGCTGTCCACGGTCGACACCGGGAGCGCGCTGCTGGTCCTGGTCGCGACCGAGGCGGAAGCCGGCCGGCTTCCGGATGCCCGCGCGCATGTGCAGGAATTGCTCGAACTCGTGGCGGACGTCCCGGACAACACCCGGCGCGCCGAGGCACTCTGGTCGGCGGCCACGGTCCACTCCAGACTCGGGGACGACGATGCCGCACGGGGCTACCTGGGGCAGGCCATGGAGGTGCTCGACAGCCGGGACGACCTCACACTGTGGGCGCGGCTGCGGCTGGCCGCGGCCTCGCTCTCGCTGCAGTCCCGGCCCGCCCTCACCGAACCGGCCCGCAAATACCTCGCCGAGGCCGGCACGGCGCTGTCGCTCGTCGGCACGCCCGTCCAGGAGCAGGAGTTGCTGACGTTGCAGGCGCACCTCGCCTTCGCCGAGGGAGATCGCGTCGCGGCCCGGGGCTTCCTCGACCAGCTGGACCTGGACCAGTTGATGCTGACCTACCGGGACCAGATCCGGCTGCGCGCCCTCGACAGCCTGCTGCTGATCGGCGAGGGAGACCAGGAGCACGGGCTCGCCCGGCTCAAGCAGTTGGGCGAGGACGCCCGCCGTGCCTCCAACATGGATCTGGCTGCGGAGATCTGGCGTCTCCTGGCCGAGGCGCTGGAGCACACGGACAAGCCCACCACGGGCGCTTGAGCGGCCGGGGGGGCGGTAGGGGGGGGGGGGGGGGGCGGCGGGCCCCCCCCGCGGCCGGGGGGCGCGCGCCCGGCCCCCCGCCGCGGCGCGCGCGCCGGGGGCGCCCC